>JAGXIR010000081.1 GCA_024635605.1 Sunxiuqinia sp. | reverse complement strand
CCCATTGCAATCATCAGGCCATACCCATCATCAAAACCATTCGAAACAAATTGCTCCAGAACATATAAAACCGTAGCGCTCGACATGTTCCCGTTGTCTTTCATTACCTGCCGTGTGTTTTTCAGGAAATCGCCTTCGACTTGCAAAGCCTCTTCATAAGCAGTTAGTACTTTGGTGCCTCCGGGATGAAAAATGAAATTTTGAATATCGTCCAAGGATAATTGGTGTTTTTGCAGAAAGGAGATAGCGTCCTGGCGGATGTTGGCTGAAATAATGTCGGGGATATTACGCGAAAACAAAACTTTAAAACCGTCATCAGTGAAGTCCCAGCCCATGACGTCCAGGGAATCGTAATACAATTTGCTTTGAGAATCAATAAAATTAATTGAATTCTTAGCTTCAGGAATGTTTTGTTTGTTTCCGGTGATCAGGCAGGCTGCTACACCGTCCGAAAATAAACTTGAGCCGATAAAGTTGCTCTTGCTGAAGTCATTTTTCAGGAAAGTTAATGAGCACAGTTCTGCAGCAACCAGCAAAACGACGGCCTTGGGATTAGCGTTTGCCAAAATATTTGCCTTGGCAAAACCGGCAACTCCTCCGGCACAACCCAGCCCAAAAATAGGGGTGCGGTTGATATTTTGATTCAGTTTCATTTTATTAATGATCAAAGCATCGATGCTTGGAGTGGCTAAGCCTGTGGTCGAAACAAAGATAATATCGGTGATTTCTTCCTTTTTGGTATTGCTCAAGGCAAGACATTTTTCAATGGCTTCAATAGCGTATTGAAGCGTTACCTTAATGTAGTCGTTGTTCTGTTCCTGAAATGAATGTGCCGTGGTATAGTAATCCAGCGGCTTACAAAAATTACGTGTTTCGATTTCTGTATTGTCAAATGCGCTCATCATTCGTTCCACTTGGGGGAAAGAAGGTGCAAATAGTTTTTTAGCACCCTGCTTAACCTTTTGCTGTTCGGTTTTGTGAGGGAAATCAATGATTGATATGGCTTTTAATGAAGGCATAAGTGGGGATTTATTTAAATGAATGATTAGGTTGTCGTTTGAAGCGATCACTGCATGATGGTTAATTTTTTATCCTTGATAAGGAGTTCGTTGAACGACATGGGTGAGCGCATGCCGCCAGACAACTAAAACAACACCAAACGAATTAGATAGTTTTGAAGTTTAAATTTTTTTTCACTTTGCGGGTAGTGTAAAATGAAATATCGTGCCCGCTGGTCGATTTGGTGTGGCCCAGATTTCCCCTTGGTTTTTAGCAATGAACTCCTTGCAAATGAGCAGCCCAAGTCCTGTTCCTGATTCTCCATTCGTTCCATTCAGGCTGTTCTGCCCCAATTTAAACAAATTCTTTTGCTGCTCTGTGGTCAAGCCAATACCGCTATCTGCTATGCGAACAACAACTTCATCGTTCAGCTTTTCGGCTGTTACTTCAATTGTTCCGCCAGGTTTGGTAAACTTAATGGCATTGCTTAAGAGATTCCGAATCACGGTGTCGATCATATCCGGATCGCTCAATACGGTCAGTTCATCCGGAAAATTCGGTTTTATCTGGATGGATTTTTGTGAAGCGGGTTCCTGGCTAAGTTCGATGTTTGCTTGAAGGATTTCACTGAGGTTGTTCACTTTCGGAAAACAGCTAAGGTTTTCTGATTGGGAGTTGGCCCAGGTAAGCAGCTTTTCGAGCAGGTTGTAGATGTTTTTAGCCGAGCGGTTTGCTATTTTCACCATGTCTTTCTCCTGTTCAAATTCCAGTTCATCAGCGTTGCTTAGTAAATCAAGCAGACCAAGCAGACCCGAAAACGGACTTTTTAAATCATGCGAAATGATGGAGAAAAACTTATTTTTTGTCAGGTTGGCCTTTTCCAATTCCTGATTTTTGTTCTGCAATTCGCGGGTGCGTTCTTCGATAATCATTTCCAGTTGAAATTGCCGTTTAAGCAAGGCGCGGTTACGCAGCCTCTGGATCAGAATAAACAGGCCAATAACAAGCATGATCGAAATAATGATAAAAGTTACGGTCATCCAAAATGGCGGATTGATGATCAGCCGGATGGCACTGGACTGGCCGTTCCATTCTCCCAAATGATTGGTCACTTCAACCACAAACAGGTAAGTGCCGGGGCTTAACCGGGTGTAAGTCGCCACTTGCTCATTTTGAGGCACGACCCACTGCTCATCAAAACCTTCCAGTTTGTATCGATATCTTTGTTTTGCCGGGTCGATGAAGTTTAAAGAAGTAAACCGGAACGAGATCATTTGCTGCTTGTAGTCCAGCTCAAGCTCACGCAGGAGCGGATCGTCGTCAGCATAGTGTGGAAAAACGGGCTTTCCGTAGACTGATGTTTCGGTAATAATGGCTCGGGAAGGGTGTCCAAGCACATCGAAAGAGGCATTGGCATTGAAAAAATCAACGCCTTCGTTGCCTCCGAAGTAAATGATGCTGTCGGTATTAGTTGCCGACGAACGGTCAAAGTAGTTTGCTGAAATCAGCCCGTTAGAGTGATTGAAATAGTCCAGATCGTATTCGAATTTTTGACTGTCATTCCACCAGTAATTTAACCTGAAAAGTCCGGATTTTGTGCTAATCCATATTTCGCCGGGTTTCACCGATTCGATAGACGAAACATTTTGGCTGCTGATGGTTGTTTCATCAATGATCGGTAGAAACTGGTCTTGCTTCGGAAGATAAACATTGATACCATTATTGGTTCCGGCCCAAATAAGTCCCCCTTGGTCGCAATGAATTGTTTGCACGGTGTTGCTTGACAGGCTTATGGGGTTTTCGTCATCGTGAAAATAATTAGTGAATTTTTGATTTTCAGGATTGAACTTTGAGACGCCGTGGGCAGTTGCAACCCACAGCTTGTTAGCGGGATCAACGCACATGCTGAAGGTGAAATCGTTTGAAAGCGAGTTGTCAAGGTCGTCTGTGTTTGGGTCAAAGCGAAACTGCTGAGCCTGCCCGCTGGACGGGTTGTATCTGACAATCCCTTGTCCGTGAACCGTCAACCATAGGTTTCCACGATTATCTTCAATGATGTCACGAACGTCGGCTGTTTCAAGCAACACAGAAATGGAGTCGGGCTTCAACGCCACCTGCTGGAAACTGTTGCTGGTCCGATCCAATTTTTGCAAGCCACTTTGCCATCCGCCAACCCAAATATTACGCCGGCTATCTTCAAAAATCCCGAAAATGGCACCGGTATGTCCGCTTTCACTTTTTGATTTTATCCAGTAATGGGTCTTGTTTTGAGCGATAGGATCATGTTTTTCTACCAGACCCGATTCATAGCCTAGCCACATGTTGCCTTCGAGATCAAAATGGATGGCAAGTACTTCTTTTTGAAAAAGGGTGTACGCCGTTTCCTGTGAAAACATAAAATGCTCAAACGGAATATTGTTTATACCATAATTGATTCCTCTGATGCCCGACGAGGTCCAGAGGTTGTTGTCGCGATCGAGAATCACGTAATCAACTGCTGTTCGTTCAAGACTGAGTGGGTCGCCCGGAACGTTTGTAAATCGCTGGTAATCTTTAGTGTGAATGTTGTATCGAATCAATCCGCTATTGCTGGCCAGCCAAAGCGTTCCATTGGTTTCGGCAGAAAAATGATGAATATCGTGGGTCATGTTTTCGAAAATGTGATTTTTCACCGTCAGCTCTTTCGGATTAAATTCGAAGAGCCCACTGGAAAGCGTGCTCATGAATATGCGGTTTTCGATGTAGTCAATCTGGGATAGAGCGAGTTGAGTGAGCGGTGTTCCGTCTACTTCTGGGAAGCTTTCGCATTTCCGGGTCTCCGGATCGAATCGGCACAGCCCGCCATCGAATGGAGCCAGCCACAGTTTTCCATCGGGCTGAATGGTGAGCAGTCTGATATTTCCCAGGGGCATCAGATCGTGGTTGTTGCCAGCTGACTGGTTGGGACCGGTGTACCATTCGGTTTGCTTGGTTTTCGGATCAAACAGGGCCAATCCTTCATCTGAAGCGACATACAATCGCCCTTGACCATCTTCTTCAAAATCATTCACGAAAACCTTATCCCAGCCATCAAACGACCCGATAAAACGATCTTTCAAAAAGTCATAGTGAAAAATTCCATTTTCAGAGCCAACCCACAACACGCCTTTTGAGTCGGTATGAAGGGTGTTTATTTTGTTTCCAGGCAGGATTTTGTCTCGCCCGATTCTATTTTGGTAGGTCTTAAAATGATGCCCGTCGAAACGGATGAGGCTGTTTTCGCTGGCCAGCCAGATAAAACCAATGGAGTCTTGTGCAATGATTTTGATTTGTGATTCCGGCAGACCGTCTTCGGTACCATAATGAAGAAACGCCACGGAGCCATAGCCCGAGGTTATTTGTCCCCATAAGAGAATAAAAAAAAGAAGTTTATGGAAAAGATGTTTACTCACTCCGCATCAATCATTTATACCGCGGCCAAATATAATAAAATCTGGTGTAGGTGAACTGAAAGGTGCTGTAAAAACTATTTTTTTATTTTATCCTTTAAACAAGGGGTTTTTCTGTGTTTTGAAGAGGATTGCAGACGGAGCATTTCCCTTGAGCAGCTTGCGAACTATAAAATCAAAAGCAGGTTCCATTTTTTTAAATCAAAAGTTGTAAATTTCTGTCTTTTAATAAGTGACCTAAACTACAAAATTATGAAACCGATTCTGCTCATTGTTTGTTTGATGACACTTTCTTTTCACGTTCTGTCGCAGGAAATAGTATGGGAAGGGCCAGCTGTTGATTTTTCACAAGGAAAGCTGGTTGTTGCTGACAATAATCGTCTGCTGACCTTCGAAGATGGCACACCATTTTTCTGGATGGGCGACACGGCCTGGGAGTTGTTTCACCGGCTCACTAAGGACGAAACGCTGGAATACCTGGAGAATCGACGGGAGAAGGGGTTTAATGTGATTCAAGCTGTTATATTGGCCGAGCTGGATGGACTCAATACGCCTAATGCCGAAGGAAATAAGCCGCTGATTGACAATGATCCCACTAAAATTAATGACGCTTACTTTGCCCACGTTGATTGGGTGATTCAAAAAGCAGAGGAAAGAGGGATGTATATCGGCCTGCTGCCGACCTGGGGCGACAAAGTAGATAAAAAGTGGGGTGTTGGGCCGGTCATTTTTACTGAAGACAATGCTTTCGCGTATGGCGAAATTTTGGGGAAGCGGTACCGGAACTTCAAAAACATCATTTGGATTAACGGAGGCGACCGACCGGGTGGAGGCGAAAATCTTCCAATTTGGGATGCCTTGGCCCGTGGCATTAAATCGGTGGATCAAAATCACCTGATGACCTACCATCCTTCGGGTGAATCCAGCTCGTCGAAGTGGTTTCACGAAAGCGACTGGCTCGATTTTAACATGATGCAGACCGGACACGGACAGCGGTCGTATGCTATTTTTCAGCGTTTGATGCTGCCTGATTACAATCGCCAACCAATAAAACCGGTGCTCGATGGAGAGCCGCGTTACGAAGATCATCCGCACAATTGGAAACCTGAAACGCTTGGCTGGTTTGATGAGGTGGATGTGCGGCAAGCAATCTATTGGGGCGTTTTCTCGGGTGGATTTGGGGTGACGTATGGCTGCCATGCCATCTGGCAAATGTTGGATGAAGGACGGAAACCCATTGGTTTTGCCCGCAACAGCTGGCGCGATGATCTGGATTTGCCCGGAGCCTGGGATATGATTCACCTGCGCCGTTTAATGGAAAGCCGCCCACTGATGGACCGGGTTCCTTTTCAGGAAATCATTCAGAATGAAAACATGCCTGAAAAAGAATTCATTGTTGCGACGAAGGGCAGCAATTATGTGATGGTGTACATTCCCACCGGATTGGATGCTGAACTGGACCTCGAAAGGTGTGGCTGGAAAAAGTCAAAAGCCTGGTGGTATAATTGCCGGACTGGAGAGGTTACGAAAATTGGAATCACGAAACATCGCGGAATTCATCAATTCAGGACACCAAGCCAAGGACATGGCAATGATTGGGTGTTGGTACTTGACAATGTAAAATCGGGGTTTAAGGCTCCCGGAAAATAAAATAAACAATGAAGAAACTAACGTTAGTCGGACTTTTTATTTGTAGTGTCGCACTGATTGCTTTTAGCAGCAAACGGAATGATAAACAGCGGATTCAGCCGTGGAAAGAGAATCCCCGGTTTTGGCAGTTCGAAAACAAACCCATTATGCTGTTGGGTGCCAGCGATGATGATAACCTTTTTCAATGGCCGGCAAACATGCTGGTTCCACACCTTGATTCGATGAAGGCAATCGGCGCCAATTATGTGCGTAATACGATGAGTGACAGGCATGACCGGGGCTTTGAACTTTATCCTTTTAAAGTGCTGGACGATGGAAAGTATGATTTGGATCAGTGGAATGAGGACTACTGGCAACGGTTTGAATTTTTTCTTAAGGAAACCCGAAAACGCGATATTATCGTCCAGATTGAAGTGTGGGATCGGTTTGATTATTCCCGAAACCACTGGCCACCTCATCCTTACAATCCCCGAAATAATGTCAATTACAATGAATCGGAATCCGAACTTGCCCTGGATTATCCTGATCACCCGGGTCGCAATAAACAGGCTTTCTTTTTTACCACGCCGGAGCAACGGAATAATACGGTTTTATTAGACTTTCAGATTCGTTTTGTGGAGAAAATGCTTTCCATTTCATTGAAGTTCGATCACGTTTTATATTGTATCGATAACGAAACGTCGGGCGAGGAGGAGTGGGCTGTTTTTTGGGCCGAATTCATTCTTGAAAAAGCAAAGACGAAAGGGACGAAGGTTTGTGTTACCGAAATGTGGGATAACTGGGATTTAACGTCGGATCAGCATAAGCGTACTTTTGACCACCCGGAGCGCTACGCGTATTGCGATATTTCGCAGAATAACCAGAAAAAGGGACAGGTGCATTGGGACAATTTGATGTGGGTTCGAAAGTACCTTTCCACTCATCCCCGACCGTTGAATACAGTCAAAACCTACGGTTCAGACAGTGGTCCCCACGGAAGCACCCAGGACGGAATTGAACGCTGGTGGCGCCATATTCTCGGCGGTGTTGCTTCGGCTCGTTTCCACCGGCCACCGTCTGGATTGGGCTTGTCTGAATTATCAATAGCTCAAGTTAAAGCGGTCCGTGAAATTGAATCAGTGGTTTGCTTGTGGGAGCTGCATCCTGGAAACGAACTGCTTTCGGACCGTCTCGAAAATGAAGCATATCTGACAGCGAAGCCCGGTGAAGCGTACGTGGTATATTTTCCAGGGAACGGAAATGTTGGACTAAATTTGAGTGAATTTAGTGCGGAATTTAATTTGAGATGGATGAATATTCAACAAGGAAGTTGGGCTTCGAAGCAAAAAGTTGCAGGCGGCAAAATCGTAAAACTCACTCCGCCAACAACTGATGGTTGGGTGGCTGTCTTAACCCGTTCAAACTGATTTGCTTTTGGACTTCATTTGAGCTTTTCCATTTTTGTGAGATGGAGAACTTTTTCAATTCTCTTACGCCGTATGGCACCTGAATTTCACCTTTTCGAATACTTTTGTTGATTGGCTAAACGGTTGAATAATGATCTTTTAGTCGACTGATCTTGTATCTTATTTTTATTCAGTTTAAATTAGTGTTGTTTAATTTTTTTCAAGTTGACAACCTAAAAAACGAATAAAATGATAAACAAAATTCATAGCCT
>JAGXIR010000080.1 GCA_024635605.1 Sunxiuqinia sp. | reverse complement strand
GTGGTAAAAAGCTTGCTCAAAATCCTGAACAATGTAGGCAATATCCGGACTGTCGGGTTTGCCCATATCCAAAATCAACAGCTTGTTGGGATCAATTTTCTTCAACACCGACTCCATGCGTTCGTTATGAATATTCATGACCAGATACATGCTGTATCGCCCAAGGCTATTTAATATCAGCTGCTCAAAAATAGCCGCATTGTAGTGGTGAAAAAGCAAGTCGACCGAATAGTTTTCGGGCAAACTGCTTCGAAAACTTCCATAAAGCTGCTCCTTAAAGGCACTGAAATCATCAAGCAACATCATCACTTTAAACGATTCGTTGCTTACAAAATACCCTTTGGTTGGTGTTGAAGCGATAACACTGCGCTGCTTCAGCGTGGTGTATGCTTTGAAAATGGTATCGCGAGACAAGCCACTGTTTCGGCTCAACTTATTTACTGAAGGCAAAAAATCACCCTCCGTCAATGTTCCGTTGCTGATGGCTTCATTGATGGCATGAATCAGCTGCTGTAACTTGGTTTGAGAAGACGATTCGTCCAATTTAAAAGTAAATTCCATAGACATTATTATTTATAGCCCCAAACACCTGTTCTTTCAACCATCGCCTGCTCCAATATACACCTATGCCAGGTGAATTTTCCACGTCCGATAGCCGTAAATGGCAATCACTATAAAGCAAATGAAAGGTAAAATAAAAGAGAAATTGACGGCAGGCAACCATCCGATTGTTCCCTGGTCGATGATTAAACCTTGCAGCGGTGGCATGAGTGCGCCCCCAACAATGGCCATAACCAATCCGGCTGCACCCAGTGTGGCATCTTCGCCAAGCCCTTCAAGCGCAATGCCGTAAATGGTTGGAAACATCAGTGACATAAACGCGGATGTGGCTACCAGCAGATACAATCCGGGCATTCCCTGAATCAGTATAACGCCGGTTGTGGTCAGCATTCCACCCACAGCAAATAAGGTCAACATAACTCTGGCATTTAAATACCTCATCAAAAAAGTGCTTATAAAACGACTGGCAATAAAAATAGCCATGGCCACAATATTGTAGTTTTGGGCTTCGGCTTTGGGAATGCCCAGATTATCGGCATACTGAATGATAAAGGTCCAGCACATAATTTGTGCGCCAACGTAAAATACCTGTGCGATAACACCTTCGCGGTATTTCACATTACGAATTAACCGTTTAAAGATGTCTTTTGCATGGATGGTATGATCGGCTTTGGCCCGTTTTGGCATTTTGGAAACGGCAATAATCACCAGCATCAGGATCACAAAAAATCCAAGAATGACATAGGGGTTTCGGATAATCTGTAAATCATTTGTGCGGATTACAGCCTTTTCAGCAGCACTCAGCGTTTCAAAAATCAGGTTCCCTGAAGCGTCTCGTTTATCCGATTCAAGAGCCGATAAAATAAGCTGTGACGCGATAAACATTCCCAAAATTGATCCCATGGGATTAAACGACTGCGCCAGGTTCAACCGTTGCGTAGCAGTTTTTTCGGAGCCCATGGACAAAATATATGGATTAGCTGTTGTTTCGAGAAAAGCCAAACCAAACGTTAAAATGTACAGAGAAACCAGAAAGAATCCGAAAACCTCGAACTGCGCTGCCGGAAAAAACAACAAGGCACCAGTAGCATATAAGGCCAGTCCAATGATAATTCCCACTTTATAACTATAACGTTTGATGATTAAGGCAGCAGGAATGGCCATGGTAGCGTAGCCCCCGTAAAATGCAAACTGAACCATGGCCGCTTTGGCGTTGGAAATTTCCATCACGGTTTTGAACGCAGCAACCATGGGGTTGGTAATATCATTGGCAAATCCCCACAATGCAAAAAGGCTGGTAATTAAAATGAAAGGAAACAGGTATTCCCGGGGTACGACTTTGTCTTTTATTTTCACGTTGTTAAGTTTAAGAAAGTTTCATTTATTTTCGTTATCAATTCGATTTTATCTCGTTGATGGAAACTCCCAAGAGTTTTTCCGAAATCAAATTCAGGTCTTTTTCGTCTCCTTCAAAATGATACGTTTGCTGAAAGTGCATCTTGACTTCTCCTGACTTCAAGGCTGCAGCCGATGAAGATGATTCCAACTCGTAAAATGGCCCCAGCTGACCACCGTCGGCCAAAGGTCCATCGTTATAAGCATTGATGGCGTCTCCCTTGAATGGCTCTTCCTGAAATTCATTCCACGAAGAGTTGACAAAATCAGTCGATGTTGAATCCAATGAACAGATCAGAATCGTCAGGCATTTGTTTTGGGCATCGTAACTTCCCAGGGTTGGCAATGCCCGCTCTGGCGACACGCCAATCTTACTGCGAAACTTGCCGTCGGCCTTAAAGTAGATCACACCATCGGCTACCGTGAGTCGGGAAGACGGAACCTTACCAAAGTAATCGTCAGTAACTACGGGCCCTTCGCCTTCTTTTTTGAAAGGCACAACAATGGTGACCTCCGGTGATGGCTGATACATGGAAAGCATCCAGATGGAGGGCATCCCCGTTTCTTTGGTCCAGTCGCTGGCACCGGTATTTTTCAGCTGATTTAAGGATTCGTAGGCTACTACCTGAACGGATTTGCCCATCTTGATTGGAAGATATTCTTCAATCTCGATCGGATCGATGATGCTGACCCGCCGGGTAGCTTCCATGTGGAAGTTTGTTCCCGAATAATTTTTCAGGCGAAATGTTTTCTGAAAAGTTACCGTTTCCTGGTTGGCTTCAATCACCTCCCAAGGCAAGGTGTCAATCGCCTCGGGGACCCGCCAGTTTTGCATTTCCATGGATTTTCCCTGTTCAAAATAAAACGAAAACTGTCCACCTTCGGGGCCAATCCAAAAACGCTCTTCGCCACCAAAGGGGTTGAATGTTTCAGACAATTGGGTTGCACCTAGCAAATCATGGTTGATCCATCCAAACGTAAATCCTTCTGCTCCAGAGGTCGAACTCGTCATTACCCTTCCTTGCAGTTCCGGAACAAGTACCACTCGCGACGCTCCGGCAACCAGTTCGACGGTTGAATAATATTTCTGAAGTAGTTCTAAATCATAGCCATACTGGCCTTTTTTTAACGTCATCGATTCATTTTTATTCTTGTCGGCGACAGCACAGGCTGCCACCGATGAGACAATTACGAAGCTAATTAATGCTTTAATATGAAGTTGATTCATGATCATTCAGCTTGCCAAAATAGTTCAAAATTTGCGATTAGCCATACAGCGGGCCATAGTTTTCACACGCACGATAGTCGGCACCTTCTTTATTGGTTCCAAAAGAAGCCCACGCACTCGGACGGAAAATCTTATTCTCATCGACATTGTGCATGGATACCGGAATGCGAAGAATCGATGCCAGCGTAATCAGATCGGCTCCAATATGACCGTAGGAGATAGCGCCATGATTGGCTCCCCAGTTAGCCATCACACTGTAAACATCTTTGAAAGCTCCACAGTCATTTAAGCGCGGAACAAACCAGGTTGTTGGCCAGGTTGGGTTCGTTCGTACATCAAGCGTTTTGTGAATCTCATCAGGAAGCTCAACAGCCCATCCTTCAGCAATTTGCAACACCGGCCCCAGCCCTTTAACCAAATTGACCCTTGACATGGTCACCGGCATTTTGCCAGCTGTTTTAAATTGCGAAGAATAACCGCCGCCACGGAAGTAACCTAAGTCGGCCGGACACCAGCGCGTATTATCCAAACAAGCCTGGGCTTCGGTTTCTGAAATATCCCAATACGGTTTCATCACGGCATTGCCATCGCCATCTTTTTGTTGAGCGGTAGCGTCCAGCGTGGTTGATCCTGAGTTGATGAGGTGAATGACTCCATCGCGCGCTAATCCGGTGAGTTCTTTTCCGGTCACACGCTTCACAGCCTCCGGACTCCAGAAGGTTCGTACGTCTGAAAAAATCTGGGCAGTGTTAGTTAACAAATGACCAAAAAGCATCGGAACTGCGTTCAAACTGTCGTTTTCAGTAGCAAACACAAAGGCTTCGCGCATCCCGTTCCAGTCGAACGAGGAATTCAAAATCGCCTCTGAAAAGTCGGCATTCGGATAATAATCAGTCCACTGACGCTGCCCTTGAAAACCTCCGGCAATAGCATTACGTCCCCGGGATTCTTCGCCAAAACCTATTTCAGCCAACTTTGGATTACCGAT
Source organism: Sunxiuqinia sp. (assembly GCA_024635605.1). Classification (GTDB taxonomy): domain Bacteria; phylum Bacteroidota; class Bacteroidia; order Bacteroidales; family Prolixibacteraceae; genus Sunxiuqinia. The sequence goes on along the minus strand of JAGXIR010000080.1, from coordinate 33,109 downwards.
CATCAAATCACGACAAATCAAGGTCATTTTCACCACGGTTTCCCATTCCCAATCTTTGCGTTTTCGATCGTGTTGTTTATCCTGGTCATTGGGGTCATCGCCCTCCTGACAATTCGCTTTTACCCACACCAAAGCTTTTTCATACTCGTCCTTGTCGTAGATTCCCTCTTCCATGCGGCGTATCAGCTCAATCGATTCTACAAACTCGGTACGCATACCAAGGTAATCCTGGAAAAAGTTGGCATCGACCATGGAGCCCGCAATTCCCATGGACGTGTAACCAATGGAAAGATAGGATTTACCTTTTATTTGGGCCGCAGCCAGCGCAGCTTTCGTAAAACGCAGAACCTTTTCACTCACATCGTCGGGAATAGCAGTATCTCCGGCATCCTGCACATCGCGGCCATAAATGCCAAAAGCGGGCAAGCCCTTCTGTGTGTATCCGGCAAGGGCCGCAGCCAGATAAACGGCTCCGGGGCGTTCGGTTCCATTGAATCCCCAAACTGCTTTGGGCATCAACGGATCGGTGTCCATTACTTCTGTTCCGTAGCACCAGCACGGTGTAACAGTCAATGAAACACCAACTCCTTCGCGATTAAATTTGTCCGCACAATTGGCAGCGTCAGCCACTCCACCAATCGTGGTATCTGCAATTACACATTCCACTTTCTCGCCTGACGGGAATCGCAGGTTTTCTTCAATGAGTTTGGCCGCGGCTTTGGCCAGATTCATGGTTTGAACTTCCAACGATTCGCGAACACCGCGCTCGCGCCCATCAATAACTGGACGAATTCCCACTTTAGGCAAACGCCCGATTAATCTGTTTTTCATAGTCTTATGATATTATTTTTTGAGTTATTGTATTGTCCTGTACTGTGCTGCTAAAATAACAAGATTTTGATACAAAAAGGATGTTGCAGAGCATAGTATAAAAAGCTAGATTTGTACAAATCTCAATTGAAACCTATGCGTTTATTCAAACTCGAGCTTCACTGGCAAATCTTGATTGCCCTGATCCTGTCGATTGTTTACGGTATTTTATTTCCGACAAACTACACGTTTGACCAAGACACACTGAAGGATTTGACCAAGAAAAATCTTCCGGTCCAGGTGATTGAAAAGCTTGAACCGCATGAAGGAAGGCAGTTTTCGACGATGAAAGACTTTCAAATCAATCTTAGGCAAGTTCTTACCGAAGAAGAATACAACTCATACCAGACAGTTATTCGAAAAGCAAGTTATCACAACCCCCAGATCAATGCCGTAAGCTGGATGGGAGATCTGTTTCTTCGATCACTGAAAATGCTTATCATTCCACTAATATTGAGCTCCTTGATCTCCGGAATAACCAACATTGGTACCGGAAAAAACCTGGGGCGGCTGGGACTGAAGACAATGGGCTACTATGTACTCACCTCAGTGCTGGCCATCGTCACTGGCTTGTTTTTCGTCAACCTTTTTAAACCCGGGCTCGGAGCTGATCTTAATTTCCAGGAAGAAGTAGAAGGCTTGGTCGAGAAGCAGCGCTCCTTTCGCGAAATCTTAATCGAAATTGTTCCGGAGAATATTTTTCAGGCTTTTACAGAAAGCGATATGCTTTCCATCATATTTTTTGCCATGCTGTTTGGCTTCTTCATCACTAAAATTGATTTTACAAACCGAGAAGTTCTCAAAAAAGCGTTCAATGCTTTATTTGATGTCATGATGAAAATCACGCTGTTCATCATCCGGTTCACACCGCTCGGAATTTTTGGAATTGTGGCTAAAGTGATTGCCGATCAGGATGATTTAACCGGGCTGATGTCGCGAATGGGAATCTACATGGCAACCGTGATTTTGGCGTTGGGTGTTCATTTCTTTATCGTTCTCCCACTCTTGTTAAAATTTGCCGGAAAATCAGATCCTTTCAAGCATTTCAAAAATATGACTACGCCTCTGCTGACCGCCTTTTCTACTTCATCATCTGGTGCCACTTTACCTTTAACCATTGAAGCAGTCGAATCAAAATCAGGTGTTTCCAATAAGATTAGCAGTTTTACCCTGCCGCTTGGGGCCACCATTAACATGGATGGCACAGCACTTTACGAATGTGTTGCCGCTATTTTCATCGCTCAAGCTTACGGATACGATTTAAGCATCATTCAGCAAGCCATTATTGTAGCTACTGCCTTGTTGGCATCTATTGGTGCCGCGGCAATTCCAATGGCCGGACTGGTCATGATTACGGTCATATTAACAGCTGTCGGACTTCCTATGGAAGGTATCGGCTTGATCCTGGCTGTTGACCGGATTTTGGACATGTTTCGCACAGCAACTAACGTTTGGAGCGATAGCTGCGGCGCTGTTATCATTGCAAAAAGTGAAGGTGAATCGCTGCGAGTCTAACGTGTCTTATAATACTCGTTTAGCGAAATTGTCTCAGTTGAATGACAAACGGGGCAATTTTCATCCTCTTTAGACATGTTAAACTTGGCACTACAAGTATTGCAACGAAACCAATTCTCATCGAATTGGAAATTACCGCCACGGATTAGCAAGTCCTTGCCTTCAACCATGGCTTTGGCTACTTTATTACGGGCAGCTTCATAAATCCGGGTCAATGTCGGACGGGAAACCTCCATACATACGGCAGCTTCCTCTTGTGTCAGATTGTCGTAGTCCAGCAACTTGATGACCTCATACTCTTCAAAGAAAAGAACTACTTGCTCAGCTCTGTTCTTCGGTCCAAACACTGAAAAACCTTTTACGGAAGGTGGCGCCAACAGGCGTCTTTGTCTTTTTTTGCGAGGCATTTAACTTTGATTTATTTTATTCAGTAAATAATGATCAGCAATAACCAAGGCTGCCATTGCTTCAACAATAGGAACAGCGCGTGGTAAAACACAGGGATCGTGACGCCCTTTGGGGTTGATCGTCACTTCATTTTCTTCTTTATCGACGGTTTGCTGCTCTTTCAGCAAGGTCGCAATGGGCTTAAAGGCCACATTGAAATAGATATCTTCACCATTGGAGATTCCGCCTTGGATTCCTCCGGAGTTATTGGTTTTTGTTCGGATGCCGCTGGCCGATTTGACGAACACATCGTTGTGTTCTGAACCACTCAGCCGGGTTCCTTCAAAGCCCGATCCGTACTCAAATCCTTTTACAGCATTAATTCCCAACATCGCATGCCCCAGATCGGCATGAAGCTTGTTAAAGACAGGCTCACCTAATCCAACCGGCACACCTTGAATGACCCCTTGGACAACGCCACCCACCGTATCGTGGTTTTTTCCGGCGACTTCGATCCGGGCAATCATTTTTTCAGCGGTCTCGGCATCAGGACAACGAACAATATTGCTATCGGTCAGGCTCAAATCCAGCTCTTTATAGCTCTTTCCAAGTTCCACTTCACCTACTCGCTGAACAAATGCATGAACGCTGACTCCAAATTGCTTCAGCATCAGCTTCGCAATTGAACCGGCTACGACGCGGGCAATGGTTTCGCGGGCCGACGAACGACCACCTCCGCGATGATCACGGCTACCATACTTTTTCAGGTAGGTATAATCGGCATGCGAAGGACGAAACACATCTTTCAGATTGTTGTAATCATTCGAATGCTGGTCGTTATTTCTGATTAGAAAGCCAATGGGTGTCCCTTGGGTTTTCCCTTCAAAAATACCTGATAAAAATTCAACCTGATCGGACTCTTTCCGCTGGGTTGTAATTTTTGATTGGCCGGGTTTTCGTCGGTCCAGTTCATTTTGAACGAAATTAAGATCAATTTCGACACCTGCCGGACAGCCATCGATAATTCCGCCAATTCCAACACCGTGCGATTCTCCAAACGAGGTTAACCTGAAAATTTGTCCAAAACTATTCATGCGTATCGATTAAAAAAATATTGCTTCTGACTGCTCAGAAGCAATTATGAGCTTTCGTTTCCTGATATTAAGAACCACAGCCACAACCGCCAGCGCTGGCGCCTTCCGTTGCACATGATTCATCATCGCAGCCACAGCCGCCATCGTTGCAACTGCCACCGCTTCCACAGCCACAACCACCTTGAACCGTTGCTGCAATCTCTTCGTCAGTTGCTTCACGAACTTCCAACACTTGACCTTTGAAGAATAAATCTTCGCCAGCCAGCGGATGGTTAAAATCCATTTTTACATGTTCATCGGTAATTTCAAGTACCAGCCCATTCATACGTTGCCCGTTCGAACTCATCATCGGAACGGTATTGCCTATTTTTATGATTTCATCGTCAAATTTTCCTTCCACCATAAACAGGTCTTTTGGAAGATCTACGATGGCGTTCTCGTCAATTTGCCCGTAAGCTTCGTCGCATGAAAGATTTATATTGAAGTCGTTGCCTTGTTTCAGCCCTTCCAGAAGCGCTTCGAATTTTGGCATCATCAAGCCAGCACCATAAACAAAGTTTAGTGGTTTCTCAGCCGTTGCCTGTTCAATCAATTCACCGTTTGCTCCTTCGATTCTCAAATCGTAAGTCAAAGAAACCATTTTGTTTTTAGTAATTGCCATTTTAAACTATTTAGATTGATTTTGAATAATAATTTGCAAAGAAATAAAAAACATCGGTATAATAAAAAACACACCAGTGCTTCAAATATCACATTTAATGATAACATCATAAAATTCTGTTGGTTTAATATAAACCAGTCAAAATTCATCTTTTTACGATTTTATACCCGTAACCTCAATCAAATTCATTTTTTCAAAAAGATTCCTGTTTTTAAAAACATTTACAGCACAAGTCCGGTTTGAGTGAATTAATTCAATAGTTAAATACCATGAGACATATCGCTTTTTTAATTTCTATAATCAGCCTTCTACATTCATTTAACGCTGCCGCACAAAAAACAGATGCCAATGTTTTTGGCGATGTGCAATCATCGGGGGAACATATTCCTTTTGTCAACATTTACCTTGATGGGACTAACTATGGCACGGCTACCGATGAAACCGGACACTACTTATTGGTGAACTTACCCGTTGGACAACACACGCTTGTAGCCAAAATGATTGGATACAAGCCGGTAAAAAGATCGGTCAACCTGGTGAAGGGGCAAAGTATCGAATTGAACTTTGAGCTCGAAAAACAAAGCTTGGCCGTGGACGAAGTGGTCGTAACCGGTACGAAAACCTTCAAGCGCAGAACAGAATCGGCAGTCATTGTGAATGTAATCGACTCAAAAATATTTGATTACGTGCAGGCCAATACCATTTCCGAAGGGCTTAGTTTTCAACCGGGCATACGGATGGAAACCGACTGCCAAACCTGCAACTACACTCAGTTGCGCATGAATGGACTGGGGGGTGCCTATTCGCAAATATTGATTAACAGCCGGCCTATTTTCAGTCCGCTGACCGGCCTTTACGGACTGGAGCAAATTCCCACCGAAATGGTGGAACGAATTGAGGTGGTACGTGGAGGCGCCTCAGCGTTGTATGGATCAAGCGCTATTGGAGGAACGGTGAACGTGATCACCAAGTTTCCTTCTCGAAATGCCTACAATTTATCGATGAGCAACGCAATCATCAATGGGCAGGCCAACGACAATAACATCAATGGGAACATCACCCTGTTGAGCACGCAGCGAAACGCAGGGGCTACCATTTTTGTATCGCGAAGAGACCGTCAATCGTACGATCACAACGATGATGGCTATTCTGAAATGCCTGCACTGCAGAACAATTCGTTTGGTTTTAACTCCTATTTCAGGCTCAACCAAAACCAAAAGCTGGAAGTAAATATGGCCAGTTTGCATGAATACCGGAGAGGGGGAAACCGAAACGATGATCCCGCCTACCTGGCCGACCAGTCGGAAGAGCGGACGCATGACATTTTGATGGGTGGTGCAGACTACACGCTTGATTTTGACAATAACCGCACAACCTTTGCTGCCTTTTTTGCCGGACAATACACCAAGCGCAAACATTACACCGGAATTTTGCCTGACGACGAAGCAGCGCTGGCTGCCCACTACGCTTTGCCTCCCTACGGAAATACAAAAAACAATACGTTCATAGGCGGCGTTCAGCTCAATCATACGATATACGATTTTCTGGGAGGACTTAATGTGATCACCACCGGTTTGGAATACAACTACGATGATGTAATGGATGAAATTGAAACCTACGATTATTTGCTGGATCAAACTTCGAAAAACACCGGTTTCTATCTGCAAAGCGATTGGTCGGTCAATTCAAAATTGACCTTGCTCACCGGTGTACGGGCCGATCAACACAACTATGTCGACCAGATTATTCTGAATCCTCGCTTATCGGCTTTGTACAAGTTCAATCAGGAAACCCAGTTTCGCGTGTCTTGGTCAACCGGATTCCGTGCACCTCAGGCATTTGACACCGATATGCACATAGCCTTTTCAGGTGGCGGCATTCAACAGGTACAACTGGCTGACGAACTGAAAGAGGAACGATCGCAGAGTTTGAGCAGTTCGCTAAACTGGGATCGGGCCACCGAAACACACATCTACGGCTTTACCATTGAAGGATTTTATACCGTTCTCAACGATGCATATATTCTGGAAGAATTGAACGACACGCCCGAAGGAAATTCAATTCTTGAAAAGCGAAATGGTGGAAACTCACAAGTGTACGGAGGAACTTTTGAGGCACGCGCCAACTTCAACCAACGACTCCAGTTGGAAGCGGGACTGACACTGCAAAAAAGCCAATACGAAAATGCGGTGGCCTGGTCAACCGAAATTGCCGGAACAAAAGATTTTCTGCGCACACCCAATTCTTACGGTTATTACACTCTGACGTTTACACCTGAGAGTCCGTTTACGGCTACTTTGTCGGGTCTGTACACCGGCAGCATGCTTGTTCCGCACTACGGACTTACAGGTGATGCCGACACTCCGGAAGAAGATCTTCTGTTTGAATCGAATCCATTTTGGGAAACCAATCTGAAATTGTCTTATGATTTCAATTTACCACACCTCGACTCGAAACTCCAATTTTTCGGTGGAGTCAGCAACATCTTCAATCAATACCAAGACGATTTTGATAAGGGAAAATATCGCGACAGCAACTATGTTTATGGCCCTTCGAAACCACGAACCATCTACTTTGGAGTGAAGCTGTTTAATTAGCCTGCTCTAAAACTTTCGATGAGGCATCGAGAGGTATTGATGCCTAACTTACACGTATCGGATGTCAAGCGTTGATCATCGGTTGTCAAACCAGCTACGTTTCTTATCCACTTTCAGGTCTTTCAGCATGGCTGAGGAAGCGTTAATCGTGAAGCTGTAGCTTTTACGTTGACCAAAAGGTACAAAGTTGAAACTCATGTTCCAGCAGTGCAAGCGCCGGTTCACATTAAAGGTGGTGAATGAGAATTCGCGGGCCTGCACATCAAAGTTGGTGGTGAGCGACATATTCCATTCGCGGGTCAGGTTCAGGCGTCCGCTAAAATTTAAACTCTGGTTGATCTGAGCGTCGTGATAAGGACTTCGCTTGGAATAACTCAAACTGTAGTCGAAGCGAAAATCCCAGGGAATGTCAAAATCATAATACTCAATGTAGCCGTCCGGATGAACGATTTGCTCCACATTATCCCCTTCGCCCTGCTCCGCGTTTTGTTCTTCCTTTTTCGATTTAAAGGACATTCCAAACGACAAGTTTGCATTGGTCAAGCGCCCAAGCTTCGATAAGCCGGAACTTTCATTCCACATGTACTTATTAATTTTATTGCCATTCAAATCGGTAGCGTATGGATCCAACGTTCCGCCAAAATTCAGGTTTACCCCTTTGATGGTCGTCCGTCCGCTAATCCGAATATTACTCAGATTCAACGAATCCGCAATCAAATTATAGGATCCGCTAAAACCCAGATTATCGATAATCTTCACCTTTTGAAATTTCTCTTCGTCCGACGAAATGGTGTCGCTTTTAGCAGCAACTTTGGCCTCCAGGTTATTGGTCAAACCAAAATTGATCGAGCCACTTTCCCGTCCGGTAGCCGATCCAAAAATTCCGTCGCGAAAGCGGTTATACGCAACCTCTCTTCCATTTTCATCAATATAGGTATCCCAAAAGCCGTACTTCGGATCAGTAAAATCAGGATTGTAGCTTAAGCTTACCGAGGGCGACATTTTATGTCGGATGGCTTTCATCCGCGAGTTGGGGTTTTTCATCAGATACATCCCGTAAATATTGGTTTGCGAACTCAATGAAAAGGAATAATTGTAGTTTCGTTTAAACGCGTAAATGGTATCCTCCCACAAAGTTCCTTTTTGGGCAATGTGGTCGTAGGCATAATTCTGCTCAATGTAATTGGTGTACCAGCGTTCGGAATAGCTGATACTTGGGCTGATATTGATATGCTTCAGCAAATTGAAATTTGGCAGCGAAATTGGAATGGAGTGTTTCCAACCATTGCGCCAGTCTGTAATCAGCGACTTCTTCAGAATTTCTTCTTCATGCGCCGTGATTGAATTCTTAATGTTCCCCGTGTAGCTAAAGCCAATTTTTTCGTACCACTTAGCTGCTCCTATCCTGCCCTTTTGTTTGAACGGATAAATTTTCGACATCGAAAAAGCGAGTTCAGGAAAACTTAATGAAATGGTTGAATCGCGCGAGTTTTGCGAATGTCGGAAACTGGAGGACATATTAAAAGGTGAATTCTCCCATTTTTTGGAGTAGGAAATACTCGACGACTTGGTGGTTTGCAAATAGCTTTGCACATCATTCGAGTTCTGCTTGTCGTAACTCGTTGTTGACAGGTTAACATTGGCCGAAAACGTTTGAAACGGGTTGGCCTTGGCATCCTGTGAGTGTGACCATTGCACAGAAAACCCCGGAGACCGGCTATAGTCGGGCAATCCCGGATCGCTGTACCGGTTTACATTATAACGGAAATCAAAACTTCCGGAGAATTTATATCGTTTCTTATAATTGGTGTGCATGCTACTTCCCCATGAGCCTTTCGAGTAAATATCCCCTTTGACCGTTAGATCGAAATATTGACTGGCAGCCCAATAATAACCACCTTCGCGCAAAAAGAAACCCCGGTTTTGTTCTTCACCATAAGTGGGGATAATTATTCCTGAGGAATAGCTGGGCGAGTTGGGAAAAAAACCAAACGGGATCATCGGAAAATAGATTGGAAAATCTTCGAGTACCAAATAAGCCGGGCCGGTAATAATTTTTTTATTCGAAATCACCTTAGCTTTGGTCATCCGCAAATAAAAGTGCGGGTGGTCAGCGTCGCAAGTCGTGTATTTTCCTCTTTTCAGAATAAAAGACTCGGCATCTATTTTCTTCGTCCGGTCACTGTGCACATAACCATCACCTTGCTGTGTTTTTACATCGGTGATAATTCCTTTTTGAGTTTCAAAATTGTAGCGAAGTGTTTTACTTTCAAATTCCTCACTCCCATCTTTAAACACCGGCGTTCCCTGAACCACGTCAGCAGAGTCCGGAACCCCTTCCGCATAAACCTCCTTGGTTTGCAGATCCAGTTGAATGTAGTCTGCTTTCAGCTCAATGGTTTGATAATTAACCACCGCGTTCTTATACAAAAAAACTTTTTTCCCATCCAACGAAACCAGAATCGAGTCTTCGGCACTGTAGGTGATCGGAGCTTGCAGCATTGTTTTTTTGCGTGGCTCTTCTTTTGCAATCGTATCCTGATTCGCCTCCATCTGCTCCAAAAGAATAGAATCAGGCTGCAATTCCAAATCAGGAGCTATCACCGGGATTGTATCGGGCAATTCCTGTGCATACGAGGAAAAACAGAATAAAAGCAGCAAATATGTAATTCGAATTTTTATCAAACCAGGTATAATGTTAGCCATCGCGGTTACATTGGATTGCAAAAATATAAATTCAATGCAGACAAATGGGTGAACAAATGCAAAATAATTTTAATATTTCTATTTTTGTTTCGTTCTACATTTATGAATATGGATATTAGACAAAAGTTGATCGTTGTTTTTGCTGTCGTTGTGATTCATTTTTCTCCGGTTGTTCAAGCAAGAAACGCACCAGATAAACCATTCACGGTGATCATTGATCCCGGGCACGGAGGAAAAGATCCGGGTGCAGTGACTAAACAGATCAGGGAAAAAGATATTGTTCTGGGAATTGGATTAAAACTCGGAAACTACATTCGGGAAAACCTGCCTGAAGTCAAGGTAATCTACACCCGCGACCGCGATGTATTTGTCCCCTTGCACGAACGAGCTGAGATTGCCAACAAAAACAAGGCCGACCTTTTTATTTCGTTGCACGCCAATTATTGCGGTACTCCATCCATTACCGGAACCGAAACCTTTGTGCTGGGCTTACACCGCACACAAGAAAACTTGGATATTGCCAAAAAGGAGAATGCCGTAATTTTAATGGAGGAAGACTACTCTACAACATATCAAGGTTTTGATCCGAATTCTTCAGAATCGTACATCATGTTTGAAATGGTTCAGGACGAACACCTGTATCAAAGTATCAACCTGGCAGCCGAAGTTCAAAGTCAGTTTAAAAATAGGGCTGGCAGAAAAGACCGTGGAGTGAAACAAGCCGGATTTCTGGTGTTGCGTCGCACCAGCATGCCCAGTGTACTGGTTGAAGCAGGTTTTTTAAGTAACAGCTACGAAGCCAACTACATGAACAGCGACGATGGACAAGCTTATCTGGCTTCTGCTATTTTCAGAGCCGTCCGGGATTATAAAAAAGCCATTGACAATAAAAGCGACTACAAACTTTTGGCTTCAAACACCGCAATGGAAACACCAGTCATCGATCAGCCAAAAAAAGAAATCCCAACCAGCAACAGTCAGGCCAAAGGCATTTACTTTCGCATTCAACTGGCTGCTACCAGAAAAAGAATTGAACCGGGAGCTTCAAACTTTAAAGGACTCAGCAATGTTGAACGAATAGAAGTAAATCCGGTTTATAAATATTTTTATGGGAAAACAAATTCTTTTGAGGAGGTCCAAGCCCTTAAAAATCAAATTGTCGCCTTATTTCCAGACGCTTTCATTGTCGCTTTTGAGCAAGATGAAACCATTCCGCTAAAAAAGGCGCTCAAAAAAATAAAACCATAGTTCGCAGATCAATGTTTGTATACTATTGTAATGCTTACTAATATTGTATTAAAACAAGCTGAAAACAACTATGAAACTGTCCAAGTACACCAAATTAGGTCTATTAATCGTCTTTAGTTTTGCCATCTTTATTTGGGGAATGAACTACCTCAAGGGTATTGATTTCTTCAAGAAAAACACGACCTACAATGTCGTTTACGAGCGTATTGACGGACTGCTCGAATCCAGCGCCGTTATGATGAGCGGATACCAGGTTGGACTGGTTAAATCGATTGATTTTTCAGAGAAGAATGACGGAAGCCTGATCGTGAGTTTTTCGCTTGAAGGTGATTTCAGAATCCCAAGAGGCTCAACAGCCCGAATTGTTTCTTCAGATATTATGGGAACAAAATCCATCAAACTGCAGATTATACCTTCCAATTCGTACTATCAACCTGGCGATACGATTCCCGGAAGTATTGAAGAAGACCTGAAAGAACAAGTGAGCATGCAAGTGCTACCGCTAAAAAACAAAGCAGAACAATTATTAGCTTCCCTGGATTCGGCCATAACAGTGGTCACCTACATTTTTAACGCCGAGGCCAGAAAAAACCTGTCAGAAAGTTTCACCCGAATAAACCAAACCATCCTGAATCTTGAAACAGCTTCAAATGAAATAAGTGAATTACTCGTTTCTGAAAAGTCAAACCTCAGTGGGATCATCCAAAACATGAACGAACTTACGGCGAACCTGAATGAAAATACGGATGATTTCTCGAACATCGTCAGTAATTTTTCATCCATCAGCGATAGTCTGGCTGCTGCCGACATGGCCAAAATGGTTGTTGAGCTGCGTAGCTCAGCCGAAGGCATTAATAGTATCATCGCAAAGGTGAATGCAGGAGAAGGATCAGCCGGCAAGCTGCTAAGCGATGAGGAATTGTACAGCAACCTCACCGAGATGAGTCAAAGTCTGGACTTCTTGCTAAAAGATATACGGAATAACCCCAAACGCTACGTTCATTTCTCGGCTTTCGATTTGGGAAAAAACGTTTATGTTTCACCTCAGGCGACCAAACCAGGAACTGAAGATGATTACCAACTTAGAGTACACTTGATATCCAGCCCAACCAGACTTTCTCTCGAAAATTCAATTTTCAATGATTTTGAACAGGTTGAAGAAGTTGAAGTATCTGGCGTTTACAGTTATCTAACAGGCAACACATCTGATATCGCAAAAATTATGAAAATCCACACGGAAGCTAAAGTGGTTTTTCCCGATGCCAGTATTGTAGCCTTCAAAAACGGTCGAAACGTAAGACTGGAAAAGGCTCTAAAGAAATTAGGAAATTAGTATCTTTATTTTCTTCAAGTGAAGTTAAAACCCCCAACCGACTCTAAATACAGACGTTTCAAATACAGCTAAGCATAATGCACTGATAATCTGATTGTTATACAGCATAAAAAAAACAAAATTTTTAACTGCTTGACTAAGAAGCAGGTTATATTGGTTTGATAAAAGTCAAGTCATTTTTGATTTTTTTAATACTTTTTTTTTCACAAAATTTGCTTCCGGGAATTCAAATAGGGAAAATTTTTGTCGAATATATATTAATCCTGCTGTTCAAAATGAGTAACAATCATCTTGCTGTATGGAATCGTTGCCTTGGTGTAATTAAGGATAATGTTCCTACAATTAGTTTTAAGACCTGGTTTGAGCCAATTGTACCGGTGAAAATCAACGATCAAGTGTTGACTATTCAAGTGCCAAGTCCATTCTTCTATGAATATTTGGAAGAACAATACATTGACTTGCTCCGTAAAACGCTGCGCAAAGAGGTTGGTAACGACGCCAAACTCGAGTATGTTGTTGTGATGGGAAATAACCAAAGCAACTCGCAACCTTACACGGTTAAATATCCAACCAACAACAACAGTAAGATTCAGAATAAACCGCTCAACATTCCCTTAAAAACTGAGGGAAAAGCTTCGATCAGAAATCCCTTTATCATTCCCGGCATTCAAAAACTTCAGGTTGATCCCCAGCTGAAGGCCGACAATACCTTTGAGAATTTTGTTGAAGGTGAATGCAATCGTCTTGCACGAAGCGCCGGTTATGCGGTTGCACAAAATCCTGGAGGCACGGCCTTTAACCCATTAATGATTTACGGAAACTCCGGACTTGGAAAAACGCACCTGGCGCATGCCATTGGTATTGAAGTGAAAGAACGCTTTGCTGATAAGATCGTTTTGTACGTCAACGCCAATAAATTTCAAACTCAGTTTACCGAAGCCATTCGGAACAATAACAGAAACGATTTTCTTCATTTTTACCAAATGATTGATGTGTTGATCCTGGATGATGTGCACGAATTCGCCGGGAAGGAAAAAACGCAGGAGACTTTCTTTCACATTTTCAATCATCTTCACCAAAGTGGCAAACAATTGATTCTTACATCAGACAAACCACCAATCGAGCTCAAAGGGATGGAACAACGGCTGCTCTCGCGGTTCAAATGGGGTTTGACAGCCGATTTACAAGTGCCCGATTTTGAAACCCGCATGGAGATTCTGAAACGTAAAACATATAAAGACGGCATTGAAATAAGCGATGAAGTTTTGGAATACATTGCCTCACACATCGGCAACAACGTGCGCGAATTGGAAGGTGCATTAGTTTCGCTGCTGGCGCAGTCAACCCTGAACCGCAAGGAAGTAACGATTGAGCTGGCAAGCGATATGGTCAACAAATTGGTTAAAAGCTCCAAACGCGAATTGTCAATCGATTACATATCCAAAGTGGTTTGCGATTATTTTAACATGCCGGTTGATTCTCTTCAGACCAAAACACGTAAGCGTGAAATTGTTCAGGCCCGGCAGTTGGCTATGTATTTCTCCAAAAGTCTGACCAAATCATCATTGGCCTCCATTGGAGCGCAAATAGGCAAAAAGGACCACGCCACCGTATTGCACGCCTGTAAAACGGTGAACAACCTCAAAGACACGGATAAAAATTTCAAATTCTTTGTCGAAGAAATAGAAAAGAAATTAAAAATGTAACTGTAACTAGTGCTGGCAGATCAAAACGATCTGCCTTTTTTATAGCCAAAAAATGACCGACTCATTTCTGACCATAGCAAAAGCCGAAGAAGGATTGTTTAAAGACAAAGGCAGTAAATTTATTGCTTATGCTTTTCCGGTTGAATCAGAAGATGAAATTAAAGAGCACATCCAGCGCCTGAAAAAAGCGCATCACTCGGCACGTCATCATTGCTATGCCTGGCGGCTTGGCGCAGAAAAAACACACTTTCGGGCAAACGACGATGGCGAACCGTCATCAACCGCCGGCAAACCCATTTTAGGACAAATGATACGACTAGACCTGACAAACATTTTGATTGTAGTTGTTCGTTATTTTGGTGGTACCCTACTCGGTGTTAGTGGCTTAATTAATGCCTACAAAGAATCAGCAGCTGATGTTTTGGCGCATTCAACCATTATTGAAAAGCTTGTTGAGACCAATTTTACCGTTGAATTTGATTACCCAAACATGAATCCGGTGATGCAAATATTTAAAGAAGAAAATCTGGATCAAAAAGAAAGCCAATTCGAATTGCGCTGTAAAATCAAAACCTCAGTCCGAAAAAGTGAGGCCGAACGAATGACTGAAAAATTTCGAAAAATCGATGGTGTAGAGGTAGTCCTTGTTGATTAATGCCTGCTTTGTTAATAAATCGGTAATAAAACCTGCAGCCAATTATCACTTAACAAGGAACAAATGATTTAATTTTGAATTTTGATGAGGCGTTTAAACGTTCGATATAATTTCCCAACTGGTGATCAGGATCACCCGACAAATTTTTTCCCTTTATTTAAACGCTCTGTCAAAAACGTTAAGGGACATTATCAAGCTCAGCAAATTAGTTTATTACCGGCATATTATCCGGATAGTGAAAACCAACAGTGATTTTTAATCCTGTTGGTTTTTTTTTTGAAACCATCTAAATGAAAGAGACCATATGAGTAAAAAAGATTTAATTTCCATCATGGATTATTCGAAGGAAGACTACCTGCGAATAATGGATATGGCTGCTGATTTTGAAGAAAATCCGAATCAGACATTACTGGAAGGGAAAGTGGTAGCCTCGCTGTTTTTCGAGCCATCAACCCGGACCCGGTTGAGCTTTGAGACTGCTATCAACCGTATGGGCGGTCGTATTGTTGGCTTTTCCGACTCTGGCTCTTCCAGTGTATCAAAAGGAGAAACACTGCACGATACGATCCGAATGGTGTCGCAATACGCCGATCTGATTGTGATGCGTCACCCGCTGGAAGGAAGTGCCCGCTATGCTGCCGAAGTTTCTTCGGTACCGGTTATCAATGCCGGCGACGGAGCCAACCAGCATCCAACCCAAACCTTGCTGGACATGTATTCTATTTTGAAAACCCAGAAGACATTCGACAACCTGAATATTTTCATGGTCGGAGATCTCCGTTATGGACGCACGGTGCACTCGCTTTTGATGGCCTTGTCGCAATTTGAAAACCCAATTTTCAACTTCATTGCACCCGAAGAACTGCAAATGCCTGAGGAATACAAAATCTACCTGCGCGAAAAAGGCATCCGCTTCTTCGAACACCTGGAGTTTACAAATATCATTTCCGAGGCGGACATTGTGTACATGACCCGCGTACAAAAAGAACGGTTCTCCGATCCCATGGAATACGAAAAAGTTAAAAATGTCTACATCCTGAGAAACAGCATGCTGAAAAATACCAAACCAAATATGCGCATTCTGCACCCCCTCCCACGGGTCAATGAAATTGCCACCGACGTAGATCAAAATGAAAAAGCCTATTACTTCCAACAGGCTCGTAACGGGGTATTCGCGCGCGAAGCAATTATTTCTCATGCACTAAACTTAAAATAACCGCTATGAAAGAGCATAAAAAGAAATTAAAACTGAAGGTAAGTGCCATTAGCGAAGGTACAGTGATTGACCACATTCCTTCAGAGAGTTTATTCGATGTGATTTCAATCCTCGAATTGGATAAAACAACCAATATGATCACGTTTGGAACCAACCTCGACAGCGGGAAACTCACAAATAAAGCTATCATTAAAGTATCAAACCAGTTTTTCGAAAATGATGACATCAACCGAATCGCGCTGATTGCTCCTCATGCAAAACTGAATATTATCCGCGACTATGAAGTGGTGGAAAAAAAAGTAGTCGAGGTTCCCGACCGGGTGGTTGGCATTGTTAAATGCTTTAACCCCAAATGCATCACCAACGCGGAACCGATAACAACTTCATTTTCGGTAATTTCAAAAGAGCCGATTACCTTAAAATGTAGATATTGCGAGAAAATTACGCATGAAAATCAAATGGTAATCAGATAGTTGATCCTTAGCATGAAATCATTTTAAAAATCGAGGAAATGAAAGCCGACTTTCCAGGCGTTTTAGCCGAAATTGAAAAACTGATAGCAGACAGGCCGGACAATATGCAGTTGCAAATCTGTCAATTATTGAAAGATAAGATTTACCACTATGACTGGGTTGGGTTTTACCTGTTGAAGGACGGAGTATTGCAGCTTGGCGACTATGTTGGTAAACCAACCGACCATACCCGGATCCCCATTGGCAAAGGAGTTTGCGGTCAGGTGGCCGAAAAAAAGCAAACCATCATTGTACAGGACGTTAGCCAGGAGGACAACTACATTGCCTGTAGTTTGGATGTCCAGTCTGAAATTGTTGTCCCGGTATTGCGACATGGTGAATTTATTGCCGAGCTGGATATCGACAGCCACTCTCCTGCCCCGTTTTCAAACGATGATCAACTTTTTTTGGAACAGGTTTGTGCCTCACTTGCTGATAGTTTCTAAACAAAAAGGTTCGTCTGGGATTACCCGGACGAACCAATATTTTTAGCACAATATAAAAGCCACGAAATTAATAGCGATCTCTTCTCGGAGATCTTTCCGGTCGGGGCCGGGCTTTATTAACTTTTATATTCCTTCCATTGAGTTCAGCTCCATCCAGTTCAGTAACAGCCTTGTCACCTTCTGCTTCAACGGCCATTTCAACAAAGCCAAAACCTTTAGCTCTACCAGTTTCACGGTCCTTTACGATTTTTACGGAAACAACTTCTCCGTACTCTGCAAAAATTTCACCCAGTGCATCTTCCTGAAGATTGTAGTCCAGGTTACCTACGTAAATGTTCATAATTTAAGAATAAAAATTAGAAATGAATAAAAACATAACTGGCGGAGCAAAAAATGTGGACCGGAAAATTGAATTTTATAAATAAAATGATCACCGAAACCGAGCAAATTTAGCCCCACCCACAATACATAAAATAACGTTGACAGTTGGGAATGAATTTGAATTCATTTTATGGGAAAAGGCTTGATTCTATCTCAAAAACTTCCAATTCTCAACCATACTATATACAAAAATAAGTATTGTTCTGAATCTACAAGTTTTTTTAACTGTTTATTTATGTGAAGAACATGCAAACTGGTTAGTGAGTATATCTCAGTTAATCAATGTATAAAACCAAACCTTTCAGATATTCTCCTTCGGGATGGTAAATATTGACCGGGTGATCTGCCGGCTGGTGAAGCTGGTGTAAAATACGCACCTTCCGCCCGGAGATTGCGGCTCCGGAGAAGACTGCCTCCCTGAATTGATCCTTACTAACAACCTGCGAACAACTGAAAGTAAATAAAATGCCACCTGGCCGAATCTGCTCAAAAGCTTTCGCGTTCAGCCGTTTATATGCCTGAAGTGCCTGTCGCAAGGCTCCGCGGTGCTTGGCAAATGCCGGTGGATCAAGAATAATCAGGTCATAGCGATTTTTCATATCGCGCATAAAATCGAATGCGTCAGCAGCAAAAGCCTCGTGCCGCTGATCGTCTCTAAAATTCAGGGCTACGTTTTGATTGGTCAGCTCAATTGCTTTTGCCGATGAATCAACCGAATGCACCAAATTAGCGCCACCCTGCATGGCAAAAAACGAAAAGCCCCCACTATAACAAAACATATTCAGCACATCACGCCCCATAGCAAATTGCTCAACCAACTTTCGGTTTTCCCGCTGATCGATGAAAAAGCCGGTTTTCTGCCCTTGAACCCAATCCACCTGATACGAAAGACCATATTCCTGAACAATACAAGGTTCTGAATTTCCAAGCAGATAACCATTTTCAGGCTGAATATCAGCTTTAAAAGGAAGCGTTTTGTCACTCTTATCGTAAACAGCAACCAACGAGTCGCCCATCAACTTCTTTAGAACTTTAGCCAACTCATGCCGGATATGATACATACCCACCGAATGGGCCTGGTACACTGCCGTGCCATTATAAAAATCAACGATTAATCCTGGCATCCCATCACCCTCGCCATGTATCAATCGAAAAACATTGGTCTGCTCACTTCCAGGCAACCCAAGAGCCCGGCGCAAATTGAGCGCTACCAGAAGTTTTTTCTCCCAGAAATCAGAATCGATCGTGGTGTCTTCAAAAGTAATAATACGAACGGCAATGGAACCTATTTGGTAATGGCCAATAGCCAGAAAATCCTGCCTGCTGGAAACCACGCGGACCAATTCGCCTTCTTCAAGTTCCTGACTAACAAAATTGATGGCACCTGAAAAAATCCAGGGATGAAAACGGTTGAGCGATTGTTCTTTCCCAGGTTTCAGTGTAACGATTGGTAAGGTCATGATTGTGCCGTAATTAGCGAATTAAATATCTCACAGGAAACCCATGCGTCGGTAGCTGCATAACTCAGTTGAGCTTCTGTTAATTGATCGGCTTCCCAATTGGACAGGCGCTGCGATTTTGAGATGCGGAAACCCAGCACGATACCGGTAATTTTCTTCAGACTAAAGTCCTGAATACCATAATCTTTTACCTCGTCCTGCAGTTCAATAAAGCCACGTGGAGTGAACCGGTTGATCTTTTGTAAGGCTTTGATATCATCGCGAATGGCCACACCAACCTTGGTAATGTTTTCATCAGCCAGAATATCTTTCAGCATGTTGGGTAATCCAATTTTACTGATTCTGATAATAAAAGCTTTGTCACAGGTTGACAGCTGCAATAAAGCCACCTGATGAATCTGTCCGCGCTTAAAGGAAGGCTTTGTTTCGGTATCAAAACCAAGCACCTCCTGATTTTTCAGATAGTCGATGGCTGTTTTCAGCTGTTCTTCATTTTCAACCAAAAAAATCTCCCCGTCAAAGGCATGTAAAGGCAAATTGGCCAGTGCTTCTTTTGTAATACTTTCTATAAACATATCTATTCTCCCTGATTCTTAAATAATTGATTGAGCCAATCCGGTTTATTGTTTCCCTCGTCTCCTTCATCCTCATTTCCAGCTACCGGCTTCACTTGGGCATCCAAATCATTGTCGCTATAAACAAGCGAATGAACAGCCCGCAGCGAATTAACCAGGCGTTGTCCCCAAAAGTTTTTAAAATTATCCATGCACGCCCACAAAGCTTCTTGCATAACCAGCTCATCGCCGGTTCGGTACGACATCAAAAAATCCTTCAAATCCTGGTAAATATCGGCTAAACATTCTGAAATACTCGCAGTCAAAGGCCCATCGCTAAATTGCATTTCAGCATCAAACACTTCCTGAAAATCATCGTATTCACCCAACAAGTTCATCACCTTCTGCTGAAGAAAATTATAATCTACCTCGCTGACAAATTTCTCAAGTCCCATTTCTTCGTAGCTTTCCACCTCCGGCAACACCGAAGTTTTCAGGTAAAGCAAAGGCAGAATTTTTTGAACTTTATTCAGAAAAACCCGCGTAGTCAGTGTGCTGGCTGCTTCCAAAAAGCTACAGTACTCATTGGCTACAGTAACAAACTCAATTACATTTTTTGAATAAACAATAGGATTTAAACTTTTCCCGGTCATAGTCATACAATTAATCCTGCAAAAATAATAAGATTTTCCGTTTCAGTTGGGTTTTGCGCCATTTGCCTGCTCATTTCGCTTCCATTCCAACTTATTATCAATGCGCCGAACAATTTTTCCATTGTCCATCAACCAACGAATAACCTTTATTTTCAAGTCTTCATTACCTTTCAATTTCATAATCAATTCATCAAACGAGCAAGCTTCCTTCAGGTTCTCCCTGATCTCACCGGCCAGTCGATCAAACTCCAGCTTGCTTAATCCCAGCTCATTTCGCTCCAAACAGACATCACAATTTCCACAGCGAACCGACTCATCCTCACCAAAATAGTGCAGCAACACCTGGCTTCGACATTTCAGCTTTTGAGTTGAATAATGAATCATTGCGTCCACCCTTTTCTGATAATCGTGCTTCCGGTCGGCATAATGTTCCTTTGATATTTTTAACCGACTGATATCAATTCGCTCTTTTGGGAAATAAATGTAGGGCGTATTTTTCCTGGGGATATAGTGAATAATCTTATGGGAATTCAAATGATTCAGAAACCTGAACACAACATCAATTTTAAGCCCGGCACGTTTGGCCAACAGATCCTCATTAATTGGCACATAATCAGAAAACAGGCCGGAATAGGAACGAAGCAGCAATTTGATAAATCCATCAAAGCTCGAATTGGCCACCTGAAATTTGTATAAATCATCGCGCCCAACAATAAAAATCAGCCGCGAAGGATTGTCAGATTCATCCGTTAATTCCAGGTAACCTTCGCGTTGTAAAATCTTGATGCTGCTGTAAATTAGTTGAATCTGCATGGTATATTTCGATGCAAAATCACCCAAATTAAAATCTTTGGTTTGATTCTTTCCATAGCCAACAGCCAGCTGAAAAGTGTTGCAAAGGGCCTGGTAAACATTTTTAATGACCTCGATTTCGGGAAATGATTTTTCGACATACTTCTTCAGTGCCAGCACATCCGACTTGCCATAAATCAGCACAGCATAGGCTTTGTTTCCGTCGCGCCCTGCCCTGCCCGCTTCCTGAAAATAAGCTTCGGGCGAATCAGCCGGCCCGTAATGGATCACGAAACGGACATTCGCCTTATCAATTCCCATCCCAAACGCGTTCGTTGCAACAATCACCCGTGTTTTGCCCGATTTCCAGTCGTCCTGCTTCTTTTCCCGGCTCAAGCTGCTCAAACCAGCATGGTAATAATCAGCCGAAATTTTATTCTTCCGCAAATACTCACTGATTTCCTTGGTCAACTTGCGGCTCCGTACGTAAACAATTCCGGTTCCTTTTGCCCGCTGAACCGATTGCAGCAAGTACTGCATTTTATCTTCGCGTTCCCGCACAATATAAATCAAATTGTCGCGGAAAAAACTTTTCCGAAGCACATGCTCTTTTTTAAAATCAAGCTGTTTCTGAATGTCTTTTTCCACTTCGCGGGTTGCCGTTGCTGTAAGCGCCAAAACCGGGACGCCGGGCAGCAACTTCCGAAGTTCGGTAATCTTCCGGTAACTCGGCCTGAAATCATAGCCCCACTGCGAAATACAGTGCGCCTCATCCACGGTAATCAGGTTGATGTCCATGTTGGCCAGATGATCCTTAAAGCGCTCGGTGTTCACACGTTCCGGCGACAAATACAAAAATTTATAGTCGCCCCAGCTGGCTTTGTCAAAAGCACCTTTTATTTCCTGCTGGCTCAATCCCGAATGAATAGCCAATGCTTTTATTCCCTTTTTGTTCAGGTTTTCAACCTGGTCCTTCATCAACGAAATAAGTGGCGTGATGACCAGGCAAATTCCTGGTTTGGCAAGTGAATACACCTGAAACGTAATGGATTTACCTCCTCCGGTTGGCATTAGGCCAAGCGTATCATTCCCGTCATCAATCGACTGGATAATTTCTTCCTGCAACGGACGAAACACCGAATAGCCCCAGTAGCGGGTTAATATGGATTTAAAATCACTCAAACGAACTAATTTTTTGCAATGATTATAAAAACAGATTCAACTTAACAAATTTTAATGAAATTTAATTTTTTTAATGGAGACTTGCAACGCCAAAACCAAAGCTTAATCCGGTTATTTTTTGTAGTTTTGGCCTATATTTCAATCAAAAAATCCGCTTCATGTCGTTTCACACAGATAAAATTGTTTCAGAGGGACTAACATTTGACGATGTTTTGCTAATCCCCTCATATTCTGATGTATTGCCCCATGACGTGGATTTGAGTTCTTCATTTTCACGCTCTATAAAATTAAATACTCCCATTGTTACGGCAGCCATGGATACCGTAACAGAATGGACCATGGCCATCGCCATTGCCCGTGAGGGAGGTATTGGAGTGATTCATAAAAACATGAGCATTGAAGAGCAAGCCCGGCAGGTGATTTCGGTTAAACGCGCCGAAAATGGCATGATTTATAATCCCATTACCATTGAACGGGAAAAGCTGGTTCACCATGCACTGGAAATCATGAGAACATACAAAATCGGAGGCATTCCGGTGGTGGATTCCAATAACATACTGGTTGGCATTGTCACCAACCGCGACCTGCGATTTGAACAAAACATGGACCGTCCGATTGCCGAAGTCATGACATCGGAAAACCTGGTTTACACCGCTGAATCAACAGATTTGGAAAAAGCAGCGGAAATTCTTCAGAAATATAAAATTGAAAAACTACCGGTCGTTGATCAGCACAAAAAGCTGATTGGCCTGGTTACATATAAAGATATTACCAAGGCCAAGGATAAACCTCGGGCTTGCAAAGATGAAAAAGGACGTTTGCGTGTTGCCGCTGGAGTGGGTGTAACTTCTGATTCGATGGATCGGATTGATGAATTGGTAAAAGCACAGGTTGATGCCATTGTGATTGACACGGCCCACGGACATTCGAAAGGTGTTTTGGAAACCTTGCGTCAGGCTAAATCTAAATACCCGGAGATTGACTTTATTGCCGGAAACATTGCCACCGCCGAAGCGGCTACCGACTTGGTTTTAGCCGGTGCCGATGCTGTAAAAGTGGGGATTGGCCCCGGATCAATTTGCACCACCCGCGTGGTAGCTGGCGTCGGAATTCCACAACTGTCGGCAATTTACGATGTTGCAAAAAGCCTGAAAGACAGCGATGTTCCATTGATTGCTGATGGCGGCATCCGGTATTCGGGCGATATTGTGAAAGCGATTGCCGCCGGCGCCAATTCCATTATGGCCGGATCGCTGTTTGCCGGTGTGGAAGAATCGCCGGGCGAAACCATCATCTTTCAGGGACGCAAATTCAAATCTTACCGGGGCATGGGTTCTGTTGAAGCCATGCAGGCCGGATCGAAAGATCGCTATTTTCAGTATGAAAATGATATCAAAAAACTGGTTCCCGAGGGAATTACCGCCCGGGTTCCGTACAAAGGAACCTTATATGAAGTACTTTATCAGTTGATTGGTGGATTGAAGGCTGGCATGGGGTATTGTGGTGCAAAAGACATTCAGGAATTAATGCACGCCAAATTCACCAAAATAACCGCCTCTGGTGTACAGGAAAGTCATCCGCACGATGTCTCTGTAACGCGCGAAGCCCCCAATTACAGTACACGTTGAGCGGTTTGCGGCCATCAAGCGTGATTGAAAAATTTAACTGATAATCATTCTATGCATCGTTTCATTCTCTTGTTTTTTGCCATTTTAACCACAACAATTGGACTTGGTCAGGCTGGTTCCGAAATCATCCTGCAAATTGATGAGCAAGCCATAACCAAGGAAGAATTTGTACGGTTATATCAAAAAAACAACAGCTATCTATTGGATGACTCCGAGAAAAAGTCGCCTGCCGAATACATGGATTTGTTTATCGACTTCAAGCTGAAAGTTTTGGAGGCAGAACGCTTGGGATACGATACCATGCCGGGTTTTGTGAGCGAGCTACAAGCCTATCGCAATGAACTGGCAAAACCTTACCTCACTGCAGTTCAATACACCGACCAAATGGTGGAAACCGCTTACGAGCGTATGAAAACAGAGGTAGATGCCAGCCATATTTTAAGGCTTCTGGATGAGAAAGCGACACCTGAGGACACGCTGCAAGCATGGAGCAAAATGGTGGAGCTTAGAAATCAACTACTGAAAGGAGCTGACTTTGGCGAACTTGCCATCAGGCATTCCGAAGATCCGTCGGCAAAACAAAACAAAGGGCGACTCGGTTATTTTAGCGCCTTCCAAATGGTTTATCCGTTTGAGGATGCCGCCTATAAAACCGCGGTTGGTGAAGTTTCCAAACCTGTCCGAACTTCCTTTGGCTACCACCTCATTCGGGTGAATGACCAGCGAACGGCAAAAGGCCAGATCAAAGTGGCTCACATCATGAAAAGACTGGATGAGCATGCCGGCGAAGAGGCCGTCAATAAACAAAAGCAGGAGCTTGACTCGATTTTGAACGAACTTGAAAATGGAGCTGATTTTGCGACCCTGGCCGAGCAGCATTCGGATGACCGGCGTTCGGCGCAAAACGGTGGCGATCTCTCTTGGTTTTCGTCAACGGGCATGATGCCGGAATTTGCCGATCGCGCATTTCAGCTAGAAAATGACGGTGACTTCTCACCGGTGATTCGTACGCCCTATGGCTGGCACATCATCAAACGCATGGAGTACCGTCCGATTCCGGACTTCGACGAACTTCAGGATTTCCTGAATGAGAAAATTCGCAACAACCCGGACATCAGTCAACACAGTTCCGAAATTTTCATTCAAAATCTAAAAGAAGAATACAACTTTGAACAGGATCATCATGCACTTGACGAGCTAACAACAGCCCTTACATTATTGATCAAATCAGACGCCGTCAAATCCTTCCGACCAGCCAAGCCGGATCAAATCCTTTTTCAGTTTGCCGATCAAAAAGTATCAACTAAAGAGTTTGCCGGTTACCTGAAAGAAAAAGCGAACGACAAGGTTTCAGTTGAACAGGCCTATGAAAATTTTGTGGCCAAAACCCTGACGCAATACGAAGATTCGAGATTGGAAGAGAAATATCCGGAATTTCAATTCCTAATACAGGAATACCATGATGGCATTTTGCTCTTCAACCTGTCGGAAGACAAAATATGGAATGCAGCAGCAAAGGATTCAGCCGGACTGGAAGCCTTCTATCAAAAAAACAAGTCGAACCATTATTGGGAAGAGCGGTTTCATGGATGGAGCATCAAATGTAAAAACCTGGAAGTGAAAGACTTTACAGAAGCTGTTTTCGAGGAAGATCCCGAGATCAGGGAAGAAGAGCTAAGCGACCAATTAGCCGATCATTTTGGAGAAAACAGTGCCGAAATAGCATTTGGATACGTTGAAAAAGGAGCTGATGAACTGGTTGATTACCTTGTATGGAATGCGTCAAAACCCGAAGATTTCAGAGATGGCCTGCATTTTGTGAGGGGAAACAAAGTTGCCCCGGAGGCAAAAACACTGGATGAAGCCCGGGGCTTGTATATTTCCGACTATCAAAACCATTTGGAGAAAGCGTGGATTAAGAAACTTCGGAAACAATATAGCATCAACGTGAATCGTAAAATTTTAAAACAAGTTGAACAGGTACAATGAAACCTAAGGTATTTCATCTGATTCTATGGCTTCTTGTCATTGTGGCTTGCTCAGAGGAGCAGGAGAAAATTCCACTGGCACAGGTTGGCTCAAAATTTCTTTACCTCGATGAGGTGGAAGAAGTGCTGCCTGAACTTCCTGAGCCGGAACGAACCTTATGGATGGAGGATTTTATTCAGAAATGGGTACAAAGCGAATTGATGGTTTTGAATGCAGAAGAAAATCTCACAGCCGCTCAAAAAGATGTTACCCGCGAACTGCAGGAATATCGTAACTCCATGATTACCTTTCGGTACAAAAAAGCCCTCATGGAGCAAAAAATGGATACTGTGATTACAGATTCGGCCATTGAGACCTACTATGAAGCGCATAAAAATGAATTTATTCTGAAAAATGATATCGTCAAAGCGGTGTATCTGAAAGCGCCCCTGGAAGTAGCCAGTCCTGAAATTATTAAAGGTTTATGCATCGATAATGATCCACAAAAGCTACAGGAGCTGGACGAATATGGTATTCGATTTGCAAAAACCTACGATCGCTTTAATGATCAATGGATCGATGCCAGTCAGATTTTGGGCCAAATTCCGCTGGAAATCGATGATCTCGAACGTTTTTTACGCAGAAACAAGTTTATTGAAAGCGATGATACAGATTATTATTATTTTATTTGTATCCGCGATTTCAGATTTGAAGGAGAATATGCACCCGTTGAGTTCGTAAAATCATCAATTAAAAATATCCTGTTGAATCAGCGCAAGATCAATTTTCTGAAAAAAATTGAAGCCGATGTCTATCAGGAAGGACTGAAATCGAAGAAATTTAAACTTTATAATATTCAAAATTAAAACAATATGTTCAGAAAACTATTAGCTGGTACTTTGTTCTTCAGTTGCCTTACAACAGTAACGCTGGCTCAAGATAAAACGATCGATCAGATTGTCGCTGTTGTAGGTAACAATGTTATCCTCAAATCGGATATTGAAAGCATGCATATTCAGCAGCAAGCTCAGGGGATGGTCTCTGATGGCGATATGAAGTGTGAAATTCTCGAAGATTTTTTGGTTGAAAAACTCTTGCTGGCTGAGGCCGAACTGGATACCAACATCATTGTGAGTGATAGCCAAATTAACCAAAGCCTCGACCAGCGGATGCAGTATTTCGTTCAGCATTTAGGCTCGGATCAAGCCGTTGAAGCCTATTTCAAAAAACCAATCGCACAAATTAAAGCCGACCTGGAAGAAGTAATCCGGAATCAATCGATGACCAGCCAAATGCAAGGAAATATCGTAGACAAAGTTCAGGTTACTCCTTCGGAAGTGCGATATCACTTCCGAAATATGAAAAAGGAAGACATTCCAATGGTTGAACCCATGGTTGAATATGCACAAATCACCATATTTCCTCCTATTGAGCTGGAAGAAGAAAACCGGATTAAAGCACGTCTGCGCGAGTTTAAAGAACGTGTTGAAAATGGTGATAATTTTGCCACGCTGGCGGTTCTTTATTCTGAAGGTCCTTCGGCTGTGAATGGCGGCGAGCTTGGTTTTATGGGACGCGCTCAACTTGACCCAAACTACTCGACAGCCGCTTTTAACCTGAAAGGCGACCGGGTTTCAAACGTCGTGAAAAGTGAATTCGGATACCACATCATTCAGTTGGTCGACCGCCGTGACGACCAAGTGAACACGCGCCATATTCTGTTGAAACCCAAAGCGAATATAAAAGCCATGGAAGATGCTAAAAACCGACTCGATAGCTTGTCAAATTTCATCCGAAAAGAAGAAATTACATTTGCGGAAGCTGCCATGCGCTATTCGTTCGATAAAAACTCCAGGAACAGTGGCGGAAAGGTGATCAATCCACAAACCATGTCAACCAAATGGCGGCAACAAGAACTGGATCCTGACGTAAGTAAAGTACTTAACAATTTGAAAGTGAATGAAATTTCAGAGCCTTTTAAAACCATCGACGACAAACAACGCACAGTTTATAAGGTTGTTAAGCTGATAAACAGAACCGAGCAACACCGGGCAAACTTACAGGAAGATTATCAACTACTGACCGAACTTTATTTGCAGGAAAAGCAGGAAGAAGCAATGAATCAATGGATTTCGGAACGGCAGGCAAAAACCTACATCCGTATTGACCAGACTTATGCAAATTGCAATTTCCAATTCAAAGATTGGCAAAAATAAACTTGAACACACGCTATGAATTTCAAAAATGACGTTGAAGCTGTCGATGCCTTTAAAGAACGAATTGATTTACTTCAGGACGAGATTAAAAAGCGTATTTACGGCCAGGATGAAATCATTAAGCAAGTGCTCATTTCGCTTTTTAGCCGCGGGCATTGCCTGTTGATTGGTGTTCCGGGATTAGCCAAAACACTGTTGGTAAATACCATTGCTGAAGTGCTGAGCCTGAAATACAGCCGAATTCAGTTTACGCCTGACTTAATGCCTTCTGACATCATTGGAACCGAAATACTGGATAAAGACAGGGAATTTAAATTTATCAGGGGGCCATTGTTTGCCAATATTGTTTTGGCAGATGAAATTAACCGGACCCCGCCAAAAACACAGGCTGCCTTACTCGAAGCGATGCAAGAACGGGCCGTAACGGCCGCTGGCGAAAGGTTTCAGTTAGACAAACCTTTTTTCGTGTTGGCAACACAAAACCCCATTGAGCAGGAAGGTACCTATCCCCTGCCCGAAGCACAGCTCGACCGTTTTATGTTTTCCGTTTGGTTGGATTATCCGGAATTCGAAGACGAACTGACCATTGTAAGAAACACCACGTCAGACTATTCCACGGAATTAAAGGAAATTTTGTCAGCCGAAGAAATTAAATTTTTCCAGAAATTGGTATTGAAAATTCCGATCAATGAACATGTGTTGAACTATGCAGTGTCACTTTCAGCCAAAACACGCCCTGGAACAAAAATGGCTGCTCCCATTTCCGACAAGTACCTGAAGTGGGGAGCTGGCCCAAGGGCTTCGCAATACCTGGTTTTGGGAGCTAAAACACACGCGGTACTCTCGGGCAAATATTCACCCGACATCGAGGATGTGAAAGCGGTGGCAAAAAGCATCCTGCGCCATCGGGTCATCAAAAATTACAAGGCCGAAGCCGAAAATATATCAGTCGATCAAATCATACAGGAATTGCTGTAATTTAGAATTGAATGAACCCAAAAATTAGCTACAGTAAACTCATACTCTTGCTTCTACTGCTACCAGTTTTATCTCTGGCACAGACGAAAAAACGGGTTGACATTGAACAGGCAGACTCCTGGGAATTCGATGAAAGAATTATTGCGAACGCACAACGTCTGATTGGCGATGTCATCATTACCCATGAAAACATCCGCATGTGGTGCGACAGCGCTTATTCCTATAACGATACCAATATGGTCGATGCCTTTGGGCACGTGCATATTCTGAAAGACGACACGCTACACCTGTATTCCGATTTTTTAAATTACAATGGTGATGCCAAATGGGCCATTGCCATTGGCAACGTCCGCCTGGTCAATAAATCGACAACCTTAACAACCGATTCACTGGAATTTGACATGCATCGAAATGTTGGATATTATGACGACTATGGAACCGTTGTCGATAGCTCCACCACCTTGTACAGCAAGATTGGCGAATACTATGCCAATCAAAATAAAGCTTACTTTAAAACCGAAGTAGAAGTACTCTCTGATGATTACACCCTGACATCGGACACCCTGATTTACGATACCAAAACACGCGTGATTTCCATTGTTGGGCCAACCAACATTCGGGATGAGGAAAACACCATTTATGCTGAACGTGGATTTTACAACAGTGATTCGGGAGATGTTGAGTTATATCGGAATCCTGAAGTTCTTGGCAAGGAACAAAAAATAAATGCCGACTCCATTTTTTATAACAAAACAACTGGTGATGGACGCGCCATTGGAAACGCCCGGATTGAGGACTTTAAAAATCGAATGATTGTTAAAGGAAACCGCGTGGTTTACAACGACCAGAATGAAATATCCATGGCTACTGACTCCGCTCACTTTTTGCTTTATTCTGAAAAAGATACCCTGTTTCTCCATGCCGACACCTTAAAATCAATACCTGACACAATTCCTGACGAAAAATTGGTCATGGCATATTATCATGTAAAATTTTTCAGGGAGGACATGCAGGGTAAGTGTGATTCCCTTGTTTACTGGTCTATGGACTCTACCATTCAGTTGTTTCATGATCCGATTATTTGGTCGGACAATAACCAAATGACCGCCGACTACATCGAAATGATTACGCAAACCAACGCCCCCGACCTGGTTCGAATGGAACAAAATGCCTTTATTGTGGCAATGGAAGATTCCGGCATGTACAATCAAATTAAAGGGCGAAACATGCTGGGCTATGTCCGTGACAACGACCTCTATAAAATTGACGTGGATGGCAATGGGCAATCCTTGTATTATGCCCGCGACGATGAAGGAATTATCGGAATAAACAAAGCCCAGAGCAGCTCAATTGTTATTCACCTGGACAGCAGCAAAGTAAGCCGGATTGTGTTCATAAAATCGCCCGATGGACAACTGCTTCCGCTTATCGACATCCCCGACGAAGATAAAGAGCTTCCCGGTTTCAAATGGCACGATGCTATTCGTCCCAAAAGAATGGAAGATATTTTCCGGAAACAAAAATAGCAAGGACACTGCCTTGCTATTCATATTTTTTACTTGCCTAAAATTTATTTAGTACTCATCCTCATTGAAGAAAAAGTCATCTTTACTTGGATAATCCGGCCAAATATCTTCAATACTCTCGTAGATCTCCCCTTCGTCTTCAATTTCCTGCAAGTTTTCAATCACTTCAAGCGGAGCTCCTGATCTTATTCCATAGTCAATCAACTCATCCTTGCTTGCAGGCCAAGGGGCATCCTCTAATTTTGAAGCTAATTCTAATGTCCAGTACATATTATGAAGGAATTTTAGTTTTGATTCTGTCTTTTTTTGATTTTGCGAATATATAAAAAATAACATCAAAACCTAGAAAAAATAACTTTTTGCTCAAACACCCGAATCCCATGGTGTTTCAGGCACCTGATCATCCACAGAAATCTTTCGGCCAAGCACAAATAGGTAGTCTGAAAGTCGATTTATGAATTTGATCAGATTTTTATTGATTTCTGTTTTCTCTGAGAGTTCAATAATCCGGCGTTCGGCCCGACGGCAAACGGTCCGTGCCACTTGTGCGTACGCAGCCGCCGGACTGCCTCCGGGCAAAATAAACTGATTGAGCTTGGGGAGAACCTTAAACATCTCATCCATCTCCTGTTCAAGCATTTCAATCATTTCATCCTTACAGGGAATTTGCTTTTTAAAATCGGCTGCCGAGTCATCAGTTGCCAGTTGGGCTCCAATGGTAAACAACATCGATTGAATGTTCCGCAAAACAGATTTGGCACGCTCATCAATATTCATCGAAATAATTAGGCCGAGATAGCTGTTTAGCTCGTCAACGGTACCGTACGATTCCAGCCGGATGTCATATTTTTTCACCCGCGCACCACCAATCAAGCCAGTTGTGCCGTCATCGCCGGTTTTGGTATAAATTCGTACTTCTTTATCCATCAAATCACTGGATTTGGATTAATTTTATCCGATTCAACCTCCCCATCCTTCAACCGGATCACGCGGTGTGCATGCAAGGCAATATCCTCTTCGTGGGTGACAACAATCAGGGTGTTTCCCTTCCGGTGTATTTCAGCAAATAAATGCATGATTTCTTCTGAAATTTTTGAGTCCAGGTTTCCGGTAGGCTCATCGGCGAGCAAAATGGCCGGTTTGTTGATTAAGGCACGGGCAACTGCCACCCGTTGTCGCTGACCGCCGGAAAGCTCGTTCGGCTTATGCTCAATCCGGTCGGCTAATCCTACATCGGTTAAAATTTGCGTTCCACGTTCCAGCCGCTCTTGTTTCTTCACTCCCGAATAAACCAGGGGCAACATCACATTATCAAGCGCCGTACTGCGGGGAAGCAAATTGAACGTTTGAAAGATGAACCCTATCTCGCGGTTCCGGATGACGGCCAGTTCATCGTCGGTTAAGTCACTTACGTTATGGCCATTTAAAACGTATTTTCCACTTGTTGGCGTATCCAAACAGCCAATCACGTTCATCAGCGTTGACTTTCCCGAACCCGATGCACCCATAATGGCAACATACTCTCCCTCGTTAATATAAAGGCTAACCGAGCGAAGAGCCCGTACGATCTGGGTTCCAACCTTATAGTTTTTAACGATATCGGTCAGATCGATTACTTTTTTCTTAGTTTCAGACATATCCAGTACTTGATTGTAAAATGGGGCCTCCATTGTTATTTTTTCTTTGGTTCGTAAATATAGCGATATCGGCTTAATTTATCACTTATCGAAAGTATTTCTCATTTTCAAAATTGAGTTTTTAGCAAACAAAAACCATGCAATTGCCTTCCGTTACAAACAAAAAAATCTTAATAACTCGTTTTTTATCATGACGAGCTGCTTCGCATTGTTTTTTATCTTTGCTTCATGCCTGAATATTTGGACCAAGACATTAAATTTTTGGCAGGGGTTGGCCCCAAACGAGCTGAACTACTCAATAATGAGCTGGGCATTCACACGTTTCGCGACCTGCTTTATTACTTTCCTTATAAATATATCGATCGAACCCGGTTTCATAACATTTCCGAAGTCCGGGCCGACCAGGCATACATCCAGGTTAAAGGCAAGATCCGCTCCTTCGAATTATTGGGTGAAGGTCGTAAGCAACGGTTGAGCGCTGTTTTTCATGATGAAACCGGAAGCATGGACTTACTATGGTTTCAAGGCATTAAATACATCCGCGAAAACCTGTTACCCGGAAAAACCTATGTGGTGTTTGGCAAACCGTCAGTTTTTAGCGGGCGAATCAACATTATTCACCCCGAAGTGGAGGACAAATCCAGCGAACAGTTTAAAACAGGTGTTTTGCAGGCCTTTTACAATACCACCGAAAAACTGAAAAAGCGTTTTCTGAATACCAGCGCGCTAAATAAAATTCAGTTTAACCTGGCAAGGCAAATTCAGGGGAAAATTTATGAAACCCTTCCTGCAAAAGTCAAAGATCCGCTAAAATTAATGGACTTAAAAGATGCTTTGCTTCAAATTCATTTTCCTGAAAGTACCCACTTGCTGCAAAAGGCAACCTTCAGACTCAAGTTTGAAGAGCTGTTTTACATTCAACTGAAGATTTTAAGTCTAAAGCACAGCCGTTACCAAGCATTTAAAGGCTTTGTTTTTTCCAACGTGGGCTACAATTTCAATCATTTCTACGCCAACAATCTGCCATTTGAACTGACCGGCGCTCAAAAAAAAGTGATCAGGGAAATCCGCAAAGACTTAGGTTCGGGCAAACAAATGAACCGGCTTTTACAAGGTGATGTGGGAAGTGGCAAAACCTTGGTGGCACTCATGATCGCACTCTTGGCATTCGATAATGGTTTTCAGGCT
>JAGXIR010000079.1 GCA_024635605.1 Sunxiuqinia sp. | reverse complement strand
CGGGTTCTGGAAATACTCTTTATCCGAAGAATCGGTAGCATCGCTGTTCTCTTTTTCGCCCGGCTGGCTGCATGAGAACAGGAATCCGGTTAGTACAATCAAAATTGCAAGTGTCTTTTTTGTCATGTGTTTAAGTTTTATGATCATCTTAAGTTCCATTCAATTTTCAGGTTTTTAATCAATGTGGCTCCACTCCCAACCGAACCGGTATGCTGAAACCCGAAACCTCCAAACTGATTTGGTGTGATCTCCGCTTCCATATTGACTTCGCTCACCACTTCTTGATGGTTGGGAGCCTTGTAATAATCTGTCGGTGTTTCAGCGTGAACCATCAGCTTGTTGCCTTTTACCTCAACCGTCACGTAGCAGTCGGGCCGGTAACATGATGCGGAAACCGGTTCGCTAATCGGAACCGCATTTCCATCAACGTATTGCATTAAAATAAAATCAATCGCATCGTGGTATTTCGTTGTTCTTACCAGGCGTAAAGCATAGCCATTTAAGGTATTTGTGTCGAATTTGATCCAAACATCCATATACTGGGCTTTGGCACTGCTGAAGCCTTGTCCTGCCGTTTTTGCAGGAACCGCGGTAAAACTGATTTTCATATCACCAAACTTTGCTCCAACAGGTGTATAGCGCAGCCGGGCTCCTTTGCTTGCCTGAACAAGCCCGGTATCCTTTGAAGCACCAAATATCCCCACACCACAGTACCAGGGATCATTGATGCTATCCACCGCCCATTCATGCCCTTGTGTGTCGGCAGGTTTATAGCAATCAGGTGTCCAAAAACCTGGTCTGATTTCAGTTTGATAGGCGGTCGACATGCTTGCTAAATCCACATTCCAAGACTGCCTATTCCCTTTTACATCCATCACTGAAATTGCCTGACTAGTCATTGCGGGAACCGGTTTACCGGGATTGCACCGAAGATGTTTGGGAGCCACAGTAGCCATGATATAATAGCCAATGTCTCCCTTTGATAGCTCATAGTCAAGCTTGGGTTCGTTAAATCGCGATACGGCCATTTCTATTGGGTTGCTTCCATTGGCATCGGTACATCGGTACCAAATGACCAGCGACTGATCCGGGAACTGCATATCCAACTGGTAATTAACCGTAAGGTTCCCATCAGAGCCTTCTCTTATTTTGGGGCATGAAATGAAGTCCGGTGCATTCAAAATAGTAGGAGAAATATGAAGGACACTTGCCGACTCCAATCCGGCAGCCGTTGAAGCCGTTACAATCACCGCTTTTGTTTCATCGTGCTGGTTGGTTGGAATGACTTCACAGGAGCCATCTTCACCGATTTTCAAATCAACAAGCGACTGATATTCGGTCGCAATCGCCCAGTTTACCTTTTCTCCGGTCAACTCGTAATTTCCAAACTTATTCACGGTGGCGTTTAATACGACCGTTTCCTTGCCAGTTTCAAGAGTGTCTTGGCTTGGAGAAATTAAAAGCTGTGTAGCCAGATTACGATAAGCTTTTCCATCTTCTTTTTCAGCTCTCAAAACCAAATCTTTAATTCCCATCGGATCCCAATCATCTTCACCCCGAAGCAGATTATAGGTATTGTAAATCACTTCGTTATTTTTCGTGAAGCGATACGCGTTTAAAACTGGTTTTCCATTCATGTCAACGGTAGCATAAGCATGTTGTTCGCCGATCGAGATCGGTTTGCCATTCAGGCTTACATTGTACTGGTAATTTCGTGCTTCTTTGGCTGGTTGATCTCTCCAACCGATGGACGAAAGTGTCTCGGAATGAAAACGTGTGTCAACAACTGCAAGCTGACCTCCCGCTTTTGTAAAATACTGATTCCCGCGGGTAAACGAAGTCATATCGCAATTCAAAAAAACAGCTCCTGTTTCAGTTGTCCAATAGAATGGCTTTCCGCTGTAGAAATCGAACGTACAGTTCAAATAAACCGCCGAACCATTGAGCGCATCGTCAGTCGATTCAAAATGACAGCGATCAAACAACGTACGTTTACTGCCCCAAAAAGGCCCAAGATTTAAACGGCTAATGAAGTTAGTATTGCGGGCAAAAACCTTGTCACCATCCGAAAAAACCAACTGAGCCTGCACAATGGCCGACCCTCGTTTCGTGCGGTTTAACTCCGGTTTGAGAGGATAAACCAGGTCGATATTACAATAGTTTCCAAACGTGATGTTTTCGGTTGAAAGCCCATCTCCTTTAATGTTGAATAGGGTGAAATTTCCTTTGGCGCCCATGGTTTGCCCTCGGTTAGCGGCCAGAATCACATGGTCCGGATCATCTGTCAGCCCATAAAACCGAAGCCATTCACAGGCGATCTCCAGTCCAAAAGGCACACTACTGCCCGACTTAGGCACCCGAACCTCGGGGTCGTCGGGATTGTCAATCCAATATACATATGGGGCCAAATAGAGAATCATCGGTGATTCTTCCGCACCGTCCGTTAAATGCCTTGCGGCTTCGTTCACCGAGTTAAACACGTAGTCATACTGGCTTGCCTCAACGGAAGACAGTTGGCCGTCAATAAAAAAAGCATGTGGACCAAGCGAAATTTTGTTGCCCTTAAAAATAATATGATCACCATGAAAGGCGATGGGATTGTCGGCATCCAATGGCTTGTAATTGATCTGAGCATCGACGCTCAGATCAATCAGGATGGTGATGATGATTAGAAAGAATCGTTTCATTTTTTCGTTTGTTTGTCTAAGTTGAATGATTTATTTCAATCCACAAACCGAATCCGGCTTCCTGACAACTGAATCAAATTATCAAGATCATAATACTTCAGAACGCCGTACAAAACGTTCGAATAAACATCGCGTTGCAGTGGGTTTTCAAGATATTCTACATAGGATTTGATTGACCGGGCAACTTCGGTTTTTTCAATTCGCGAATCGAGAAAAGTAGCGTGAATAGCGACAGGCCCGTAGGCTCCGTCAGCAAACAAATGAATACGGCGGCCGTTAAGTAGCGGATCTGACTCCACAAAATCCAACAAGGAAAAAACATCCATCACCCGCTGGCCCACAATAGGTTTACCAATGTGCATGCTGATCATTGCGTTACGGTATTCCTGGCTCCAGTACTTCGTATCATTCAGGGTGAGTGGATCAGCAGTCTCTCCAAAGCCACGCAGATCGGCAACAAGGAGGATTTCATTGTTATTGATAAATCTCCCGACCGTATTTTCATCCGATAAAATTTCATTTTTCCCCTTTTCATGAAGATAAAGTGTTACACTGCTGTTTTCATCGGCATCTTCAGGGAAAACAACCACACAAGGAACAGGCAGCTGCCCCGGTCGGACAAGTTGGTATTTATACAAATCGTAATTCCGAAACTTCATCGTTCCGGTCGGTTCCGCATAAACCTCATCTGAAGCAAAAGTCAGACCCAGAAGTTCCAACACTTTGTCTTTTACCACCGCCCCATCTTCTTTCATAAAATCTTCCCGGTTTTGATTGTATTCCTTTGCCAATCGCAGGTGATACTCCGGAATTGAAACAGCATCTGAAAATGCGGTATTGACCTGTCCTGTCTCGGTGCAACGCAAATCTTCAAGCAAAATAGCTGCAGTTTCGGTTTCGTGAATGATGGTGTCTTTTTGAAACATCCATTGATACAGCCAACTTACTAATGCTTCGCGCTTGGGTTTCGGCATGCCGTGTCCGCCTTCAGTAGAAAACAGGCTGACTTTTTCAGGCGCGCCCAAGGCAGTGTAAGCCTGCTGCAATTCGGCAAAACCTTGCGTAGCTCCCCAATAATCAACAAAATCGTACTTACCCGACATAATCAGTACTGGTTTTGGCGCCATCATCAAGACGAAATCTGCCAGTTCAAGCTGTTCGCGGCCTTCGTATGGCACATGCTGGCAGCCGTCCGACGGGCCATCCAATTCCAACACCCGCTCCCGCTGCGAAAAATAGCTACACACCGAAGCCACCTGAATGCGGTCATCCAATCCGAGCATATAGCTTGTTTGGGTGCCACCCCCCGAACTTCCGTAAACACCGATCCGCTTTGGGTCAATATCTTTCCGGCTAACTAAATAATCAATGGCGCGGTGGTTATCCCAATATTCATAGGCTGCCAAACTACTTCCAAGGAGGTTTGCACCCTGATTCAACAAGGTATGTTCTGTTGTCGCCCCGCGCGTCAAGGGTTGGCTGTCTTCATCAATAAACTGAATTCGTTCCCCTTGTCCAAGTGGATCAACAACCAAAACGGCAATACCATTCCGTGCGCACAAAATGGCCGCTTTTGAGGCAGGAATTTTGCCTCCCAAACCATGTCCACAAAGCTCAACCGCAGCGGGGAATGGCCCTGTTCCCACTGGCAAATAAAGGTTAGCGGTGACATACCGTTTGGGCACACTTTCAAAAATAATTTTTTCAATACGAAAACCATCCTGCTTTGAAACACCAAGCACTTTGGCATTCAACTCAGCTTTCTCAGGAAAATCGCCAATAATGCTTTGGTAGCGCTGCTTCAAATCTTCACGATAGCTAATCATGGCTTCTTTCGAAGCAAAAGCCTGAGCCAGTCGCTCTTCTCGTTGGGCATATTGCTGATGCACATCGCGCATCAAATACTTGTTATAGGCCGTGTTCATCCGCCATGATAAGGCGTTGTAATTGGGTTGCGCAAAACCAATGACCCCTTCAATAATAAAAACACCCAGCAAAATGACCTTAATAAACTTAAACATGTGACTCATTTTTTATCGATTTTAAGTGTTTTATTTTTTAGATAGCCAGACTACAACAGCACCTTCAGCAGGTGCCGCAACTGTTCGGATATCGCCTCCTTGTAACTTAGTGCCCGAATCGACGATCGCTCCGGTCGATGGGTTGACCCAT
The DNA here is from genome assembly GCA_024635605.1 of Sunxiuqinia sp. Taxonomy (GTDB): domain Bacteria; phylum Bacteroidota; class Bacteroidia; order Bacteroidales; family Prolixibacteraceae; genus Sunxiuqinia. The sequence continues at coordinate 2,498 of JAGXIR010000079.1, read as the reverse complement.
CTCAAATGATAGTCATTCTTGTCATTTTCCAAATCAATTTTCAGCTCCGACGATTCACAAAAAATAATGTAGCCTGTTCCTTTTTTACCAAGCGTATAAACTTTGTTTTGCGGGTTTTCCACCGGAACACAGCCCATTTCCGCAGTGTCTTTAAAGAACTGGTCATTCTTAATAGCCGGAAGGTTAACTAGCGAACCACCAGCCAGAAAGGCTGCCCAATTGGAAAAGTTTCCTCCCCGACGCGAATAGACCACTGCCTTCCCTGGATATTTAGCCCGATACTCATTGACCGCCCGATAGACCTGATCAAATGATGATTCGCCCACCTCCATGATCCTGGCATATTGGCGTGGGGCAAGACTTAGCCCGCCAGCAGGCGCATACAAACTGCCATCATCCCGGTATTGCCATTGAAGAATTTCGATAATGTCTACATGACCTGACCTTTTCGGATCGGAGAGAATAGCATCCTGAACGTTTTTGGTTCCGGTCAACATCACCAGCACATCTTGATTGTTCTCTTTTTCCCATTCGGCAATCACATCCAACCAAAATTCAACAAAATGCAGTGGCCCGGTATATTCCATTCCAAGATGGTGAATGACATTGGTGTTATCTTTAAAACTGTCCAGGCTTTTCCGAATGTATGCTCTATGAAAATGCTTTCGTACAACATGGGTAGTATCGTAAAATTCGCCAGCCATAAATACCCGTTTGTCTCCTGCATAAAAAGTGTTTTCAGCAAAGCCCAAATCGTTGATATTATTAGCCGATCGCCAAGGATAATCCACCCAATGTGCCCCTTCTTCAATCAGGTTATGTTGAAGGTAGTGTTCCTCTATAAACAACAGCCCATTCTCATCGGCCAAATTGGCAAATTTCTTCAACCGGGCCCAATACCATGGATTCCATTGGGTTAAGTCATACTTGCTTAGCCTGTCAAATGCTTCGCCTTGGCCGCTTCGGCTAAACGGTTGCTCGTAGAAAGGGGCCCACACATCGGCATCTGCACGTCGGGTGCGGGCATGGTCATCGCGGCGGCGCTCATACCACAGCGAGGGGTAATTTTGCATCACAACCACGTTTTCCCTGATCAAGTCACTGGCAAGTGTATCCAGATTATCGGTGAGCCCCCTGCCAATTCTGCCCGGAACAAAACGCAAAAGGTTCGGTTGTGGGTTCGCTAATTCTGATGGTCGGGTCGATCCCCTCCAAAGGGACGTCCGTTCTCTCTTTCCGGTCAGCACTTGATCACCCCGGACGATCCAGCCATTATGAATGGTAACGGCAGCCTTTTTACTTGCGTGATTAACCTCCTGTGCCTTCTTTCGAATCTGGTCAATCTGAATGCCTCCGGTTGTATCTGTTTCCAGTGGATATGCTTCAATCATCAGGTCTATCCACGCTTCCATGGTCAGATCAGCTTTTTTTGACCGCTCGCTGTATTTCAATGCCAATTCGGGAGACAAGGCTGTACTTCGGTCTGTATCGTAAATAAGTATCTTTGGGTTATCCGTTGATTTTTTGCCTGTGCGGGCCTCCAGTTGCGCGTAATAAAGGCTTTCCGGTTTTAAAAACGAATCGGACAGTTCGTGGCTTCCGTTTCCGTATCCCTGGGCCCAACTTCCAAAAGCCCAGTTTTGGGCCCCGGGAGGGTTGTCGAGGAAAATCTTGGCCGCGCGGCATTGCCAGCAAACTGAATTGGCAGCGGCCCAACCACCGCCTTGCCCGTCAACATCGCGGAATGCGAGACTGATGTTGCCACCATCAACGGTCATTTTATCAAATAAAATTCCGCTCGCCCACCCGCCAATTGCCCCACTGAAACTGAAAGGCAAATAGGAATAGCATTGCACAAACGCATTTGGTCCGGGAGTGGTAAACCCTACAGAGAAGGAATGGTAGGCATATTCGGCATAACAACGTTGAAATAATACCTGCTGACCTAACGTCTGAAAAGCATACCGTCTGTAGGCACCAATCTCGCCAACCGGAGCCAACGACTTGCAATCTTCGATGGTGATGCGTTTGGCAGTTTCCCAAACGGCCACGGCCGAACTCACAAAATGTTCGGCAACCATGCGGCGAACCCATGAATCACTTACATTCTCCAGGGTGATTCCCATCCATCGGTGATTTTCATCTTTTGCATTTGCCGGGTCATAGGCAGAAATAAGCCTGATATTTTCGATACCCACATTCTTGATCCGGCCATTCCAGGTGTATTTCGACACCTTTCCTCCTCCAAATTGCGGATCCAGCGAATTGGTCAGGGGTGCGTCAATGGTGATTGACCGCGGTGTTATCGCCACGACTGTCCGGTCCCAGTTGATATCAAAATCTCCAGGCTCCCATTTCGTCAAATGATAATCTACATAAATCCCAATCTTATCAGCTCCAATCTTTTCGATCCATTCTTTGGTTGAGGGCCTCTGAACAATCACACGATCGCCCACTTCAAAACAATGGGGTTCCGGAAAAGTAAGTTCGGTGGAATT
>JAGXIR010000078.1 GCA_024635605.1 Sunxiuqinia sp. | reverse complement strand
TACTAGGAATACCATGCCATGTTGTTGTTTCTATTTCGTTACTAGTCTGATGCGGCAATGTTGTTGGGCTTGTGCTTAGGTTTGAGATTGGCATTCAGATAAGAGCCGGGTGTAGAATAATCTTCAATTTTGTGGAATTATTTTCACAGTGGCTGGCTTGATTCGATCGGGATAAGAGGATATTCTCATGCGTTGGTCGATCCGTGATCCATTTTCGTCTAATAAATGAGGCAATTGGGTTACGTTTCTCAATATTCGATCAACTTTTTCAGACCTCGTTTTAATTTCTTTTTCATTTACTACTCCAATGGTTTAAACGTTCGTGTGAAAATGAAGTCTACTAAGCTAAACGAATTATATTACTGTGAAAATTACGATTGATCAACTGAGTAAAATCTATCCAAACGGGAACCGGGCATTAAACAATGTACATCTGGAAATTGAGAATGGGATGTTTGGTTTGCTGGGCCCCAACGGAGCCGGGAAGTCAAGTCTGATGCGTATTTTGGTAACTTTAATGAAACCCAGCCATGGCAAAGTAACCGTCAATGGCTACGACTTGGTGAAGAACCGGAAAGAGATTCGCAAAATGTTGGGTTATCTTCCGCAGGATTTTCGTTTCTTTTCGCAGTTGACAACGCATGAATTTCTGGATTATGCCGCCCGCTTAGCCGGAATGAAATCGGGGAAGGAACGCGCCAATGCGGTTGATAAAATGTTGGAGGAAGTGGGTTTGTTCGAAGCGCGCGACCGGCAGGCCAACCGCTTGTCGGGAGGGATGAAGCGCCGGTTGGGAATCGCCCAGGCGCTGATCAATAGTCCGCAAATTATTATTGTTGATGAGCCAACCACGGGATTGGATCCGGAAGAACGTATCCGATTCCGAAACCTGTTGTCGGCCATTTCAACCAAGGATGTCATTATTATATTGTCCACACACATTGTGGGAGATATCTCCAGTACCTGTAAGAACATGGCCCTGCTCAACCGTGGTGAGTTGGCTTATAGTGGTTCGCCTGATGAATTGGTGGACCAGTGTGTTGGGAAAGTCTGGCTGATCCATGCGACCGAATCGGAGTATCAGGAAATTAACGAAAAGTATCCGGTTATCTCCAATGTTCCCACCAGCGAAGGGTGGGAAATTCAGGTGGTGGCTGATGAGATTAATGGCTACTCAGGGCACAATATTGACCCAAACCTGGAGCATGCCTACGTCTATTTCATGGAAAGTCAGTTAAATCAATGGACAGCTATTTAACCTTCAACTCCTGAACCTATGATTTCAATCCACAATATCCGCTCAATTGCTCACTACGAAACCAAAACCTTACTACGGAGCTGGTTTTTTCGGATCTTCGCCATCTTAGCGATGGTCTTTCTTTCATTATTCAACTTTGGTGTACTGATCGAATCAAATGGCGGTGCCGGGCAATGGGCGATCAAGGGATTGCCATCCATCATTCCCTATACCAACTTGTTGTTTTTGAACGTAGTTCAGGCGGTGATTGCTATTTTTCTGGCCTCCGACTTTCTGAAACGTGACAAAAAACTGGACACGACCGAGGTAATCTACATGCGTCCAATGACCAATGGCGAATATGTCATTGGAAAAACCCTGGGCAACCTGGTTGTTTTTATTGTGCTGAACCTGATTATTCTCACCATTGCCCTGATCTTCAATTTGATTACTCAGAATACGGCTGTCAACTGGATCGCTTATGGCGCTTATTTTTTGGTGATCAGTGTGCCCACCCTGATTTTCATTATGGGGCTTTCATTTCTAGTGATGTCGTTAATTCGGAACCAGGCGGTAACTTTTGTGGTTTTGCTGGGCTATGTGGCCATTTCCTTGTTTTATCTTCAGGATAAGGTGTATTACCTGTTCGACTACATGGCTTTCAATATCCCGCTAACTTTTTCTGATTTTGTTGGATTTGGCAATTTTCAGACCATTCTGATTCACCGCGGCATGTATTTTTGCCTTGGGATTGGGTTTATTTTTTATACCATTTTACTTTTACGCCGGCTGCCGCATTCCGATTCGATGCGTATTTTTTCGGTCATTTTTGGAACCATAGCGCTGGCTGCCGGTCTTTACCTCGGAAGTTTGCATGTGGGCTCTTTTTTGAAGAATCAAGACCTGCGTCAGGAAATGATCAGCCTGAATGACCAGTATTTGGATGTGAAGCAATTGAGCATTTTGTCTTACGATATTCAGCTTAACCACCAAGGAGAAAGTATTGCCTGCGAAGCCAGGCTGGAAGCACGAAATGATGGAAACGAAACGCTGTCAACCGTTTTATTCAGCCTAAACCCCGGATTGAAGTTGGATCAGCTAACTGTTGAGGGTAAGGAACAAGCTTTTGAACGGAAGCTCGGCCTGGTTGAACTGACGGGTTTGGAAGTGAAGCCCGGCGAGCAGCTAAGCTTTGTTTTTTCGTATGCCGGAAATATTAATGAAGCGGCTTGTTTTCTGGATATCGATGATGAAACCCGGCAGGAAGCTTACCGCAATTTCATGTACCAGATTGATAAGCGGCACGCTTTTATTACCCCGGACTATGTATTGCTGACGCGCGAAAATAATTGGTATCCCATTCCCGGTGCAGGCTTTGGCATGAAAAACAAGCAATGGTTGTCGCGCCAGTTTAGTAACTATCGGCTCGAAGTGAATACCCGCCCGGGGCTTACGGCTGTTTCGCAGGGAACGGTTGAGGAAAATGAGAATCACTTTGTATTTACCAACTCGCATGCCCAATCACAAGTTTCGTTGGCTATAGGCGCTTACGAGCGGATGAGCAAAGAAATTGATGGACTAGAATTCAGTATCTACTACCGGAAAGGGCACGATTATTTTTCTGAGTTTTTTGAGGAAATAAAAGATACCATTCCCGGAATCATTACCGAAACCATCCAGGATTTTGAGCGGAACGTGGATTTATATTATCCGTTTGAGCGTTTTTCGCTGGTTGAAGTTCCCATTCAGTTTTATTCGTATGAACGCGTTTTGAGTGGTGCCCGCGAGCAAATTCAACCCGAAATGATTTTGTACCCCGAAAAAGGCCTGCTGATTGATGAAGCTGATTTTTATGGGCGCATGGATCAACGGCGCCGATGGGGTGGTGGCGGTGATGAAAACCTGACAACAGAAGAAAAGAAAATCCGGGTGCTGCAAAATTTCCTGGCTACCTTCACCCAGGAACAGGGGCGGCCTGATTTTAATCGCTCGCAGGGCGAACTGCAGATTGCAGAGAAACAAAATGCCTTTTATGCCTTTCCACTGTTCTACAATTACGCTTTTTATATTCGTTCCGATCGCTGGCCGGTTGCCGACCGGGTGTTTGAAGCCTATAAAAAGCAGGCCACTGCTAACCCGCGCATGGGTTGGATGCGCGACTTGCAAGGCATGTCGGAAGATGAACAAGGCAACCTGGCATTGTTGTCGCAGAGTTTTGAAGAGATTCTGGACGACCCCACCCACAAGCAAATTGTGGACAATGTCATTCAGCTAAAAGGAAAAGCCTTATTCTCCATTATTAAACGTAAAGCGGAAGAAGAAGCCTTTGAAGATTTTTTGTACGATTACCTTCGCGGAGTCAAATTTAAAGCCTCCAGTATTCAGGATTTTAACGATGCCATATTGGATGAATTTGGCATTGACCTGATTCCTTACATGGAAGATTGGTTTAGTAGTACTCGCTTGCCTGCCTTTCTGGTTGGAAGTGTCGATGCTGTTAATGTGTTGGATGGCGACCAGTTAAAAACCATGGTTAAATTTAAGGTGAGTAACACTGAAGATGTGGAAGGAATTATTTCTGTTGAATTCCGCTTGGGCGGAGGCCCGGGTGGTCGGGGCGGTGGCGGCGGTTCACCCGAAACAATCAATAAACTGATCCATCTTCAAGGAAATCAAACCAAGGAAGTAAGCTATTTGCTGAGTGGGACACCGCGGGGTGCAAATATCAACACGCTCACTTCGAAAAATATTCCCTCTGAAATCCGTTTACCACTTGACGACATCGAGGAGGATAAAAAAGCGGTTCCCTACGAGGGAGAAAACATTGTGGAGCGGCCGGTTCGTATTGCCGAAGACAACGAAATTATTCTGGACAATGAAGATCCGGGTTTTGTGGTAGTCGGTGAGGACGAAACCAGCTTGTTGCGCAAGTTGCTTATCACAGAGGAACAAAGTACCAGCAAATATTCAGGTTTCTCAGGTTGGCGCGCGCCTCGAAACTGGACCCTGACGACGCATTCGAGCTTTTATGGGGCCTACATTCGTTCGGCTTACTACCTGCGCTCGGGCCAAGGCGAAAAAGTGGCTACCTGGAATGTGCCGATCAAAGAAGAAGGTTATTATCAGGTTTATGCTCATGTGTATAAAGAAGAAGGCCGTGGCCGGCGGGGGGACGATGGTGGCGAATACCATTTTATCGTTCATCATGATGATGGAGACGAAGAGGTGCTGGTCGATTTGAAAACAGCGGAAGCGGGCTGGAACAACATCGGTGGCTACTACTTTTCGCCCGATACCGCAAAAATTGAATTAACAAACCAATCGGAAGCCCGCATGGTGGTTGCTGATGCGATCAAATTGATAAAACAATAAAAGTAACAGATTGATATGAAACCAATTTTCACAAAACTCAAATTCCTGATTTTGCTGGCCTTGTTACCAGGTAGCATGGTTTTCGGTCAGCAATTGTTGGACCTGGAGAGGGCTCTGGGTATCGCCTCGCAAAACAGCCCGGATATCCGGCGATCGTTGCTCAACCTGGAACGTTCGCAAGAATCGCTCAACGCCCAAAAGGCAGCCTTAAAGTCGCAGTTCTCGCTGAGCCTGAATCCAATCGAGTACAGCCGCACCCGTTCTTTTGACGATTATTATTCAAGCTGGTACACCAACGAGTCGCTTGGAACATCGGGTACCTTTACCGTTGCGCAGCCCATATTGGTAACCGATGGTACCCTTTCGCTGGTCAACCGTTTTGGCTGGCAAAAAAGTACCAGCGATATCAACAATATCGAAGATCGCTCATTCACCAACAACCTGTATCTGAGTCTTAGTCAGCCGTTGTTTACCTACAACCGATTGAGGCTTCAGTTGAAAGAATTGCAGCTCGATCTGGAGAACTCAAACCTCAGCTATGCCATGCAGCGACTCAGCCTGGAACGGCTGGTGACACAATATTTTTACAATGTGTACATGGCACAAATGAGTTTGACTATTGCCAAAGATGAATTGGCCAATACTGAAAAAAGTTTCGAGATCACCAAAAACAAGGTGGATGCCGGGCTGGCAGCCAGGGAAGAATTGTACCAGGCCGAGCTGAACTTTGCAACTGCCAAGTCGAATGTGCAGAACCAGCAGGTTAGCCTGGAGAATTTCAAAGACCAGTTTAAGCAATACATTGGCATGGACATTTTTGAGGAGATTGCAGTGATGACCAGTGTGGATGTGAATCCGGTAAATGTTGATTTGCAAAAGGCCATCGAATACGGTTTGGGTTCACGCATGGAGTTACGCCAGCGTGAGATCGATATCGAAACTTCGCAGTTTGATTTGATCCGGACCAATGCCCTGAACGAGTTCGAAGGAAACATGAACCTCTCAGTCGGGATTATCGGCGACAACCGGAAGCTGGGCGACATCTACGAAAACCCAACTAATAACCCTCGGGTTTCGCTTTCGTTTAACGTTCCGTTATTTGACTGGGGTGAAAAGAAATCACGAATCAAAGCGCAGGAAGCGGTGATTAAAACCCAGGAGTTGAGTTTTGAGCAGGAGAAAATTCAGATTATTATGGATATTCGCCAAGTGTACCGTTCGCTTCAAAATATCCGCAACCAGATTGATATTGCCGAGCAGAATGAACGGAACGCTCAACTAACATACGAAATTAACCTCGAACGTTATGCCAACGGCGACCTGACCAGCATGGACCTGAACTTGTTTCAAACACAGCTTTCTGAAAAGAAAATGTCTTACGCCCAGGCTTTAATCGATTATAAAGTTGAATTGCTCAACCTGAAGATTCAAACGCTGTATGACTTTGAGCAAGGAAAAGGAATTATTCCGGAAGAATTAATGAAGAAAAGTAAAAACTAAAAACCATCCGTATAAAAACGCAATCCCATGAAGATCAAATTGTATCATTCCGTTATTTTATTCGCGCTACTGGGTTTGGCAGCGTGCAATAACCAAAGCGCCGATTCGGAAGCTGAAATCGCCATTCCTGTTTCTGTTGATGATTTAAAGCCAGGATTTATTGAGCAGAGCATTAATACAACCGGAACCGTGACTGCCACCAAAGAGGCCACGTTGACTACCGAAATGGCTGGCCGGTATTCGCTGGCAACGAACTCACGCACCGGAAAACCTTTTATGCTGGGCGACCGGGTGACCAAAGGCCAGGTAATCGTTAAACTGGAAGACGAAGAGTATATCAATAACCTGGGGATGGAAGCCAAAGAACTTAACCTGAAAATCTCGGAACAAAACTATACCAAGCAAAAATCGCTGTTTGACAAGGGTGGGGTAACCCAGAGCGAGTTAAGTAATGCCGAGGTGTCGGCAGTGAATGCCCGCGATAGTTATGAGTTGGCCAGAATTCAGCTGGAAAAGATGAAGGTAAGCGCTCCTTTTAATGGTGTAATTACCAAATTGCCTTACGTTACGCAAGGAACCAAGGTCTCCAGCGGAACAGAGGTTGTCAGCTTGATGAGTTATGAAAAGCTGCAGTTGGAAGTCAATTTGCCGGAAAAGTATATTAATCAACTGGAACAAGGTCAGCCGGTCCGGGTGATGAACTACACACTGCCCGAGGACACACTTCGTGGCGTGGTAAAGGAACTTTCGCCGGCGATCAGTACCGAAACCCGCACTTTTATGGGGAAGATGAGTATTGACAACGATGAACTGAAATTGCGTCCGGGGATGTTTGTGCAGGCCGAGATCATTCTGGATCGCAAGGACAGTGTGATTGTCATCCCCAAAGATGTGATCATTTCTAACCAACGGGGAAAAACTGTTTTCATTGTTGAGCAGGGCACCGCCGAACAAAAGCAGGTAACCTTGGGGTATGAAAATAATGATCAGGTGGAAATTACTTCCGGACTGAAAGTTAACGACCGACTGGTAGTGAAAGGATTCGAGACCTTGCGTAGCCGTTCGAAAGTAAAAATCATCAAATAGAAAGGAAGCACCGTGAAGAAGTTAAGCGAATTTTCGGTTAAGTACCCGGTCACCGTTTTGATGATGGTACTTGGTGTAGTTCTGCTGGGCTACATCTCGTACGATAAGCTGGGTGTTGACCTTTTCCCGGACCTGAACAGCCCGCGTCTGTTTATCGAACTGGAGTCGGGCGAACGGCCCCCGGAAGAAATGGAAAGCCAGTTTGTAGAAAACCTCGAAGCATTGGCCATACGCCAGTCCGACGTCGTGGAAGTGTCGTCGGTGTCGAAGGTGGGAAGCGCCCAAATTACCGTTGAGTATGCCTGGAACAAAAATATGGATGATGCCTTTCTTGATTTGCAGAAAGCCGTATCTTCCTTTGCCCAAAACCAGGATATCGATGCCATCAACATCACCCAGCACGATCCCAACTCGTCGCCGGTCATGCTTGTGGGATTGAGCCACCCGACGATCGATAACATGAACGATTTGCGCAAGGTGGCCGACAATTACATCCGCAACGAGCTCATCCGCCTCGAAGGGGTTGCCGAAGTGGAAGTTTCAGGCGCCGAAGATATCGAAGTGTTGATTGAAACCAGTGATTACCTGCTTGATGCTTTTGGCCTGACGATGGATGAAATCAGCAGCCGTATTGCGAGCTTCAACCAGAGCATTTCGGGTGGAAGCATTGAAGAAATGGGCTTGCGCTATGTGGTCAAAGGAGTCAGCCTGCTGACAGATATTGAGGATTTCGAAAATGTAATTGTGGGCTACAAGCAGGTTGCAGCCGACAACGAAGCAGCGGCTTTTGCTCCCATCTTTTTGCGCGAAGTGGCCAAGGTCAGCTTTCAAAACAAGGAAGCCGACAATATCGTGCGCCTCAATGGTAAGCGTTGTTTGGGCCTTTCCATTTATAAGGAAACCAAGTTTAACACCGTAAAGGCGGTGGAGGAAATTAACGAGGGCCTTAAAAATATCCAAAAAGCCCTGCCCGGTTACGAATTGCAACTGGTTACCAACCAGGGAAGTTTTATCAGTGATGCGATTAATGAAGTGGAAGAGTCAGCCTTGTTTGGGATTGCGCTGGCTATCTTTGTTCTGTTTCTTTTCCTGCGTCGTTTTGGAAGTACTTTAATCATCAGCATTGCCATCCCTATTTCCATTATTGCCACTTTCAACCTGATGTACTTCAACGGGCTTAGCCTGAATATTATGACTTTGGGAGGGTTGGCGCTGGGCGCCGGCATGTTGGTTGACAACGCCATTGTGGTAATGGAAAACATTTTCCGAAACCACGAGTCAGGCATGTCGGTTCGTGAGGCGGCCATTGAAGGTACAGCCCAGGTTGGTGGCGCCATTACGGCTTCCACCATTACCACCATCATCGTGTTTTTGCCCATTGTGTATCTGCATGGCGCTTCGGGCGAGCTCTTCAAAGACCAAGCATGGACCGTGGCTTTCTCCCTAATATCATCATTGGCAGTAGCCATTTTGGTTATTCCCATGTTGTTCGACCTGTTCTATAGGAATAAGAAAAAGAAAGTCCAATCACGTTCAGTACAGGTGAAAGGTTACGGACGGTTTTTAGCGAAAGTATTGAAAGTTAAGTGGGTAGTTATTGTGCTGGCGGGCATTCTTGTCGGCGGATCAGCCTTGTTGCTTCCGTTCATTGGGACTGAATTTATGCCAAAAACGGAGACCCGCGAGTTTAGCATGGAAATCCGCATGCAGGAAGGGACGCGGCTGGCCCGAACCACTGCCGCAGTTGAAAATATGGAAGCCATTGTGACGGAATTGCTTGGCGAAAACCTGGAGACGGTATTCAGTCATGTGGGCCCATCAAGTGGAATCAGCGGTTCGGCAACCGATATCTTTGAGGGTGAAAATACAGCCACCATCAAGCTGATTCTGAATGCCGAAAGCCAACTGGGATCTACCGATGCGATTCGCAAAATCAGTCAGGCGGTCGGTGAAATTCCAGGCATGGAGATCAGCTATCAGCAGGATGAAACTGCGCTGAAAAGTATTATGGGAACTGACGAAGCTCCCTTGGTTATTGAAGTTCAGGGTGAAGATCTGGAGGTGATTGAAACGCTGGCCGCTGAAGTGAAAAGCCGGGTAGAAGGTTTGCCGGGCATGTATAATTTTGAATCGTCGATGGAAGAAGGTTCACCCGAAGTGGAAATTATGGTTGACCGCCTGCGTGCCGGGATGTACAATCTCAGTGTGACCGATATTGTTTCGCAGATTCAGGATCAGTTGGTTGGTCAGGATGCAGGGCAGGTGAAACGCGAAGGCGAAATGCAAGACATCACCATTAAAGTTCCCGACAAAGGTTTAGCCCAACTGGACGGATTGATGATTTCAAACGCCAACCAGAAATTTATGGTGAGCGAGCTGGCTGAAATTCGTATCGGACAGTCGCCCAAGGAAGTTTATCGGCGCAACCAAAACCGCATTGGTAAAATTACTGGTCAACTGGAAAAGGACATGCCGCTCGATCGAGCTGTCAAAGAGATTCAGGAAGCCATTGCCCCAATAAATATTCCACCGGATTACCAGATCAACATCAGCGGTGAAGAAGAAAAGCGGAAAGAGTCGATGGCTAGTTTAAGCTTCGCACTGCTTCTGTCAATCGTATTGGTTTACATGGTGCTGGCCTCTCAGTTTGAGTCGCTGCTGCATCCCTTCACCATTTTGCTGACCATTCCGCTGGCGGTAGTTGGTTCGATCCTGGTATTCTTTGTGCTGGGTAAAACGCTCAACATCATGGCTTACATTGGGATCATCATGTTGGTTGGAATTGCAGTAAACGACTCGATCATCTTTGTCGACCGTATTTTGCAACTTCGAAATGAAGGGATGGAACGTTTGGAGGCTATTTTGCAAGCCGGCCAGCAACGCATACGGCCGATTATCATGACCAGCTTAACCACTATCCTGGCTTTGTTTCCACTTACGCTCGGGCTTGGCGAAAGCGCTTCCCTGCGCTCACCCATGGCGCTGGCTGTTATCGGCGGGTTGGTAACTTCAACCTTGTTGACACTGGTTGTTATTCCGTGCATGTACGAAGCCATTGAAGGCATTAAGGACCGAATCAGAAATCGTAATTGATGATTTGCTTGTTTACGATTTACAATTTGTGGATGGTAAACAGCTAAATAGGAAATAGACCAATGAAATTTATAATCGATAGAAAGACACTGATCAGCATGTTGTTTATTGGATTGACCCTGTTGGGGTATGTATCCTATAAACAATTGGGTGTGGAGCTGTTGCCCAACGCAGAGCTTCCGTTCTTGTTTGTTCAGGCTGTTTCAAACCAGGAAGCTGATCCGGAGTACCTCGAGAATCAGGTGGTCGTTCCCATTGAAGGCGCTTTGGGAACACTCGAAGGCATTGAGTCGCTCGAGTCAAACATCACCTCCCGCATGGGAACTGTCGTTGTTTATTACCAGAAAGGGGTTGATTTCAGTTTCGCCTACCTCAAACTTCAGGAGAAAATCAATGAGATACAAGGGAGCTTGCCCGAAGGAATTCAGGTGAGTGTGAACCGCGTGGATATGTCGCAAATGAGCAGCCAGTTTATGGAGTTGCAGGCGAGGGGCAGTGGAGGAGTAGACCGGATCCGGAACATTGCGGACGAGGATATTGCGCCGGCCCTGGAAAACCTGGATGGCATTGCCGGAGTCAATGTGTTCGGGGGACAGGAAAAATCCATTGAAGTGATTTTGAACATGGAGGCCTGCGAAGCCTACAATATTACGCCGGGGCAGGTACGTTCACTGCTATCGCAAAACTCCCAGTCGCGCACCTACGTGGGCGCCTTGAAGGAAAAGGAAAAACACTACTTTGTCCATGTCACCGCAGAGTATAATCAGGTGAGCGACTTGGAAAACCTGGTGGTTGCCGAGGGCCCAATCTTGTTAAAAGATATTGCCAACGTCCGTTTTGGGGTGAAAGAAGAAACCAGCTACAGCCGCGTGAACGGGCAGGATGCGGTGACTATTCGTCTGATTAACGATTCGCAGGCCAACCAGATTGAGCTGTCGCACAAAACGCTGGAGCTGGTTGAACGACTCAATGAAAAGCTGGCCCGTAAGGATGTTGAATTGTTTGTTCAGGATAATTCGGCCGAAACCATGGAAGAAAACATCGACCAGATTATCAACCTGGCATTGATTGGCGGATTAATGGCGGTGTTTGTGCTGTGGATGTTTCTGAAAAATATCCGCATTGTTGCCTTTATCGCCCTGGCCATTCCGGTGTCGGTGTTTACCGCTTTCAACCTGTTTTATGCTTACGATATTACTTTAAACAGCCTGACCTTGGTGGGCATGGCGCTGGCCATTGGCATGCTGCTCGACAACAGTGTGGTGGTGCTCGAAAACATCTACCGGCTGGCGGGAAAAGGGATGGATCCCGACGCAGCCGTCACCCAAGGGACAACAGAGGTATGGCGGTCGATTGTGGCGGCCACGCTAACAACAATTACCGTGTTTTTGCCCTTTGTTTTTTCAACGAATTTCATGATTGAAATGCTCGGAAAAAACGTGGGGGTTTCCATCATTTCAACCTTGCTTGTTTCGTTGGTCGTGGCCCTGCTTTTTGTGCCCATGGCCATTCACTTCATTCTGAAACGTAAAAGCGGAAAGGCCATTTCGTTTGAAAAAGTGACCACCAACAATCGGATGGTGCAGGTCTATCTGTTGTTGCTTAAATCGTGCATGCGCAATCCTGCAGGGACGATTATCGGAGCGGTCGTTATCTTTTTTATCACGGTATTTGGAAGTTTGGCGGTCAGTGTCAGTTCCTTGCAGGAAGTGGAAGAAGACCAGATTCATCTGTATATTACCATGCCTTCGGGCTCAAGCCTTGAAACGACCGATGAAACCGTCACCAAAATTGAAGAAAAGCTGGCCGATCTGAAAGAAAAGCAGGATGTGATCAGTACCATTGAGGAAGAAGAGGCGGTGGTCACCGTAAAATTGCTGGAAGATTTTGAAAAGATTGACGGGCGGAATTTTGCTGAGATTAAATCATCAGTGAATGAGCTGACCAGAAATATTGGCTCGGCCGAAATCTCTTTCGAACAAAGCAGCTCCGGCGGCGGTGGTGGCGGTGGCGGCTTTGGTGGCGGACGCAATATGATGGGTAACTTTCAGCGATTGTTGGGTATTGGCTCCAACGAGGAGAAAGTGGTGCTGAAAGGACAGGACTTCGAGATGATGCAAACCGTGGCGGAAGATATCGAATATTTTTTGGAAGAATTGGACTTTATCAACCGGGTACGGCTCAATGTGTCAGACAACCGTCCGGAAGTGCATATGTTGTTCGATCCTTTGTTGATGACCGAATACAACATCAACATGAACCAAGTGACCAGTGAGTTGAATTCCTTTGCGGGTGAAATTTCCACTGGCGTGCAGTTTAACCAGGGACTCGACGAATATGAAATCATCATCAAGCAAGGCGAGGAAGATCCTTTGGAAGAAGAGCCCCCCCGAACCATGGATGATTTGAAGGTTCTACAGGTTAGCGATGCGGCCGGAGGTTTACACGACCTGCAAAAATTTACCCAACTGGTTTATGCCCGGGGCTTGGCTGGCATTAACCGGGTGAACCAGGAAAAGCAAATCGAAATTACCTACAGCCTGATTAATGAAGCACAGCAGTCGAAGGATTTGCTGGAATCGTACCGCTTTGAGATTGATGAGCTGATTGCTTCGTATAATTTCCCGTCGGGTGTGGCAGCCGAGGTCATTCATGAAGAGGATGACCTGGGCGAATTCAAGTTCCTGATTTTAGCCGCCATCATCTTAATTTTTATGATTCTGGCTTCGGTGTTTGAGTCGTTTGCCACACCTTTTGTCTTGTTGTTTTCCATTCCGCTGGCCGCTATCGGCTCACTGTTGGCACTGATTCTGACTGGCAACAGCCTGTTCAATGCCAACACAATGATTGGCTTCCTGATCTTGCTGGGGGTAGTGGTCAACAATGGGATTATTCTGATTGACTACAGCAACATCCTGCGTAAGCAGGGCTATCGGCGGCCGCGTGCCTTGATGACTGCCGGCTTGTCGCGTGTGCGGCCCATTCTGATTACCACCATTACCACCATCGTTGCGATGGTGCCTTTGGCCATGGGACAAGCCGAATACGTGAGTGTGATTGGGGCTCCGTTTGCCATCATCGTTATTGGCGGGCTGGCATTAAGTACGGTGTTAACCCTCATCTTTATTCCGACCTTTTATTCGGGCTTGGAAAGTGCACTGGAGTGGTTCAACCAACTGGACTGGAAACTGAAAGTGTTCCAGATCGTAGCCATGGCAGGTACCTTGACTTTGGTCTACCTTGAAGTGGATGAGCTTACATGGCAACTGCTCGATACCGTTTTAGCCGTAGTGCTGATTCCGGGAACCACCTGGTTTGTGCTGAACAGCTTGAAAAAAGCGGGAACCCGACTGGTGGCACCCGACGAACGGGTTCATATTGTCATCCAGAATCTGGTGAAGATCTACGATCGTCCGGGACGTTTTTCAAGAGAGTGGACTGGAGGTTTAAATATCCGGCGCAGGGCAGGAATGGAAAAAGAATTCCATTCAATCAAAGAGTTTGATCAACTCATCTGGCAATTGCCCCTGCTGGGATTCATGGTTTATTTTGCCTTCTTCTTTTTGAGTTCAGTTTTCTGGATCAGCTTTCTGATGGTCATGATTTACTTGTATCTCAACCAGATTTGGACCCCTGTGTCCATCTATCTCGAACACCGGCATGCGGTAAGCAAAAAAGGTGTTTTTAAGGCGATTCAGAAATACGTAAAACTATTTTTGTTCTGGCTGCTGCCTTTGGTAGAGCTGTTTATTCTTTGGAAGAAAACCGACTTTATTGGATTCGTCGTCGCATTTGCCGTGCTGTGGTACCTGGCCTTGCTGATTTCAGTAACCGCTAAGCGACTATACGATGAAAAGGTCAACATTGACCGAATTACAGGCCGTTTTGGAAACCTGCGAAGAACGACTCTTCGACTGGTGAAACAAATTCCAATCATCGGAAAACGTCGGGTGCCCTTTAAAGCACTGGATGGTGTTTCGCTCGAAATTGGTACCGGCATGTTTGGTTTGCTGGGGCCCAACGGGGCTGGTAAATCAACCATGATGCGGATTATCTGTGGAATTTTTGAGCAGAGCTACGGTAAGGTGTGGATCAATGGCATTGACACGCAGGAAAAACGCGAAGAGCTGCAGGGCCTGATCGGTTACCTGCCACAAGAGTTTGGCACGTATGAGAATATGCCGGCACAGGAATTCCTGGATTACCAGGCGATCCTGAAAGGGCTGACGGATGCCAAAGAAAGAAAAGAACGGATTGAATATGTTCTGAAATCGGTGCACATGTGGGAAAAGCGGGACGATAAAATTGGCTCCTTCTCTGGTGGTATGAAACAGCGCATTGGGATTGCCCAAATTTTGCTTCATCTACCCAAAATATTGGTGGTAGACGAGCCAACAGCCGGCTTGGATCCCCGCGAACGAATCCGCTTCCGGAACTTGCTGGTAGAGCTGAGCCGCAACCGGATCGTCATTTTCTCAACCCACATCATCGAAGATATTTCGAGCTCGTGCAACCAGGTAGCGGTGATTAACCGTGGCCGGGTGAAATACCACGGCACACCCATCGACATGGTGAACCTGGCCGAAAAACTGGTGTGGCAGTACGACGTGCCTGCTTCGCAGTTCGATAAAATGCCAAACAAGCAGATGGTTACGCACCACATGCGGGTAGGCGACAACATCCGCGTGCGCATGCTTAGTCACGAAAAACCGGCCGAAGAAGCCATCATGGCCAAGCCCGTGTTGGAAGATGCTTATTTGTGTTTGATTAAAGATTTGAAATAAAACTTGTTACTGGCTGCTAGCAGCCAGTAGCATTTAAAAAAACAACATGAACACACTCAAATTAAAAAATACACTCAACTTGGTGGGTAAGATGATCCAGTACAATTTCCGGATTATTTTCGGAGGCCGTTTTATCTGGTTTTTGCTGGCGGCTTTTGCCTTTTATGCCTTTATAGCCATCATGGCGGTGTGGAACGGCGAGCTGCCCGACGAAGAGTTTGTGTTTGATACGCTGCTTTTTCCGGCCATCCTGCTGATCTTTTATCCCATGACCTTTGGAATCCAAAATGATCTGGATTCGGGCATCCTTGAGATTTTGTTCGGCATTCCCGACTACCGGTATAAGGTTTGGCTGGTGCGGCTGGTGCTGGTGTTCGTGTTGGTTTTTTTATTATTGATTGGCTTTGCCGGTATCAGCTACATCTTTCTGGTACCAGTCAATTTGTTCGAAATGACCCGGCAGTTGATGTTCCCGGTATTTTTTCTGGGTAGCATGGCCTTCATGTTTTCCACCGTCATTAAGAATGGAAACGGAACAGCAGTGGTTATGGTGATCCTGGGTGTTTTGCTGTTCATTATCAGTGATGCTGTTGAGCGAACCATGTGGAACATTTTCATGAATCCCTTCAATCCACCGCGCAACATGAATGAGATGATTTGGGAAGGCATAGCCTTGAAAAATCGGGTTTTCCTTGTGGCTGGTACGCTGGTGTTTATCCTTTACGGACTGTTCAACCTGCAAAAACGCGAGCGGTTTATCTAGTGGCGAAACCCACGGAACAGGTTTTAGAGACCGTATTCAGGTCTTATCAAAACCTAACATCGCTGAGAGAGGATTCCTTATCAAATATTCTTTTGGCGAAGGGACAGAGCGGCAGAATTTTGATTCCGTTTTGACGAGCATATTCCACAGCTTTCATCACCAGTTGTTTGCCAAACCCTTTGCCGCCAAACTGCTCGTCAACTCCGGTATGGTCAATGATCAATCGCGATTCTCCGGCCCAGGTATAGGTCATTTCTCCGGCGAACTCACCTGCTTCATAGATTGTGAATCGTCCCTTCTTGCCATTGTCTTCTTGTCTGATTTCGGCCATCGGCTATTGTTTTTCAATGCTTAAAGCGCCCGAAGGACATTTTGCAACCTGGTCGATTAACGCTTGTGAGTTGGCATTCTCAATTTTGATCCACGGTCTTTCTCCTGGTTTGTAAACCTCAGGCAATGTTTTTACGCAAACACCGGAATGGATGCAT
>JAGXIR010000077.1 GCA_024635605.1 Sunxiuqinia sp. | reverse complement strand
TTTGCTTTCCAACTTTAACCTGCTTCCGCTGCGTGTTAAGTTGTTTCTACCGTTTCTGATTCAGCACAAGCGGCTGGAATCCTATGCCGGGCTGGAAGGGATCTGGCAATCGCTGGCCATTATGGGACGCCGCACCAGCCTGCCCGAAGAAGCAGACTTTGCACTGGAAGTGCTCAGGCAGGATTATGACCTGATCAATCGGGAGTTTGAAGTTTTCTTTGGCGAGTTGGTCGAATTTGTAGAGACTAATTATGAGGTGGAAATAAAAAAGCCCGCTGCAAACGGGCTTTGATTTAGACAATTTGCAATTTAAGGTTGGCATTTTCAAAGAAAAATTCTTCCTGTCCAAAGGCGGGTTCCAAATCGTCGAGCCAAATGGCTTTCGGATTGTATTTGGCAAAGAACGGGCGTCCAACCCAGTCGGGGTTCCGTCCTTGCAGAAAGTTGAGCACAAACACTTGCTCGCCATGAATTTTCTGAATGCCCAGCACCTGAACTTTCCCTGGGGCACACGACATGGATGGCCCACGCACCGTGCGACACACGCCACTCACCTTTTGAATGGATTTTTGGTAAATTCGCCAAGCCTGATCAAGCGTCACCGCAAAATAATCCTGTGCGCCGGTATCACGAGCGATAAACATGTAATAAGGGATGATTCCCAAGTTGACCTGTTCGCGCCACATGGTTGACCAAATGGCGGGGTCGTCGTTAATATTTTTCAGCAGGGGCGATTGCGAACGAATTTGCACGCCGGCAGCTTGCAGGTTTTGAATGGCTTCTTTGACGGCTTCGGTTTCCATTGCCCGTGGGTGGTTGAAATGGGCCATCAAGGAAATTGAAATTCCACGGTCAGCTACTTTGCGGAACAGTTTCATGAGGTCTTCAGCATCCTCATCAGTGGTAAATCGGTAGGGCCAGTAGCTCAAGGCTTTTGTTCCAATCCGGATGGTGCGGACATGTTTCAGGTCGGCGTCCAAAATCGCATTGAGGTAATGCTCAAAAAATTTGGTTTTCATCACGGCAGGGTCGCCTCCGGTAAACAATACATCAGTAATTTCAGGATGCGCCTCCAGGTACTGAATCATTAAATCAGCCTCTTTCATAGCAAATTTAAAACTGTTCATGGCAAATTGAGGCCATCGAAAACAGAAGGTACAGTATGCGTGGCAGGTTTGTCCCTGGCTGGGAAAAAACAACATCGTTTCGCGGTACTTGTGCTGAATGCCGCTTAGCCGTACGCCATTCAGTTCGGGTACGTTGGCTTCTTGTCCGGCAGGATTCGGATTCAGTTGCAAGCGGATTTTGTCCACGGCCTTTTTCAAGCTTGCTTTGTCGGCATTGAACTTCAGCAGGTTGGCAATCTTTTGAAAATGTTCCTCGGAAAGCATTCCTTTTTGCGGAAACGTGAGGATGAAAAACGGATCCTTCGCAAAGTTGTTCCAATCGATTAATTCATCAATGATGTAATTACTGACTTTGAAAGGCAAAACCGTTCCGATAACTTCAATGACAAACTGCTCCTTTTCGTTTAAAAGAGCGATTTGAGGAATTTGCCGGAAGTTACCGAGCGTGTAAGAGCGATAATTCATGATCTTTAGTTTTTAAAAAGTTAATACCACCAGGAGTAATAACCAATATCATGTGAAAACTGGGGTTGCCTTTGCAACCACCTAAAACATGATATATTACATACTTTTAAGTCCCTTTTCTGTAGCAAAGCGAAGGTAGCAAAAAAAGGGGATTTGGGAACGATATCTTCTGCTTAGTTGCCGTTTTAGTGGCTCAGCTTCTCAGCCCGGCTGGCATCTAATCGCAGGAAAATAAAGAGTAAAATGGTAAACGACCAAAGCGATGATCCGCCATAGCTGAAGAAGGGCAGCGGAATGCCAATGACCGGGGCCAGACCAATCGTCATACCGACGTTGATGGACAGGTGAAAGAAAATGATGCAGGCTACGCTGTAGCCATAGACCCGGCTGAAAGTTGATCGCTGGCGCTCGGCCAGGTAAAGCAGCCGGAGCAGCAAAAACAGGAACAGGCCGATCACGGTTGTGGTGCCAATAAATCCCCATTCTTCGCCCACGGTGCAGAAAATGAAGTCGGTGCTTTGTTCGGGTACAAAGTCGAATTTGGTTTGGGTGCCATTTAAAAAGCCTTTTCCGGAGAAACCACCAGAACCAATGGCAATTTTCGATTGGTTGACATTGTAGCCTACGCCCAGCGGATCGGACTCGATGCCCAGCAGTTCGTTGATTCGGCTTTGCTGGTGCGTTTGCAGTACGTTGTTGAAGACATAGTCGACAGAAAAAGTTAAAAACACCAGACCTAGATACAACCCTAAAACGATCAGCAGGTTATGAACTCCTTTTCGAAGGGAGTAGATGACAAAGATGACGGAGGATAAGATCGTTGCCGTCAGCAGAAGCATAGCATTCGTCAGCTCGAGTTTGAAGATAGGCCCGCCAAAGAGAAACAGCGCTGACAAGCTCGCGTAAATAGTGAGTGCTTTGATGGTTTCAGCCAGCTTTTGCTGCATAATGTAATGGAAAATAAGCGCTCCTGCCGTTAAGGTGAAGATGGTATGCAAGGGCGACAGAACGAGTGTAAGAATAAAAATGATGGCCACAACAAATGTCAGGAAAAGCACAAAGCCCGACAAACCTTCGCGAAACAAAACCAGGATAAAAACACCGATCACCAAGGCTGATCCGGTATCGTTTTGCATGAAAATAAGCACCACCGGCAGGGCCAGGATGGCTCCAATGATCACCAAGGATTTAAACCGGTGCATTTTAAAGTTGTACGAGCTTAAATATTTAGCCAGGGCCAAGGCGGTGGTGAACTTGACAAACTCGGCTGGCTGGATAGCAATGCCGCCAACCTGAAACCATGACGTGGAGCCTTTGACCTGTGTTCCGAAAAGGAGGACGGCAATGAGCAGCAGGATGGTAATGGCGTAAAAACCGTAGGCCGAAAAGACATAGAATTTACTGTCGACCAGGATGAGGGTGAAGCCAATGACCAGGGCGGCAACAATCCAGATAAGTTGCTTACCATAGCGCTGGGTCATATCCAGAATACTGCTGTGCTCTTCGTTGTACACGGCTGCATAAATGTTGACCCAGCCCATGAAAATAAGCACCAGGTAAATGATAATGCTGATCCAGTCCAAATTAGCCCATATGTTGTTTCGTCGTGCCACGCTATTTATTTTGGTTGATTTGGATTTAACAAGTTTGCATCCCGCATGCGCTCTTCCACGGCAATTCTTCGCGGAGCAATTTGCCTTTTCAGGTATTTTTCAATTATCAGGCTGGCGATAGGAGCCGCGTAACGAGATCCCCAAACACCGTTTTCTACATAAACCGAAATAGCGATCTGCGGATTTTCTTTTGGCGCAAAAGCAATAAAAACCGAGTGGTCTGACCCGTGTGGGTTTTGTACCGTTCCTGTTTTTCCGCAGATGATGATGCTATCCAACTTAGAGTAATAGCGAACGTTGCTTTCTTCGACTACGGCTTGCATCCCATCAACAACAACGTCAAAGTGGCGGGGGTCAATTGTTGTTTCATGCCGCTCAAACTTGA
Source organism: Sunxiuqinia sp. (assembly GCA_024635605.1). Taxonomy (GTDB): domain Bacteria; phylum Bacteroidota; class Bacteroidia; order Bacteroidales; family Prolixibacteraceae; genus Sunxiuqinia. The sequence goes on along the minus strand of JAGXIR010000077.1, from coordinate 2,992 downwards.
GTTCTTCCTGCTCCTCCCTGCTGCTCCAGATTGATTTTACCAGGTGCGGGGTATAATAATGTCCCCGGTTGGCAATGATCGTCGCCAGGTTGGCCAATTGAAAAGGAGTGATCAGCAGTTCCCCTTGTCCGATAGCCATAGAACGAATGGTTAATGCATTCCAGCGGTTTTCGCCATAGTAAAAGTTGTAGTAGGAATCCTCCGGAATACTACCCGACAATTCATTGCTAAACTCGGTTCCCAGCCGTTGGCCAAGACCAAAACTTAGCAGGTGGTTCCGCCATACGTTATAACCCTGATCTGGTCGGGGATATTTGCGAATAATGGAGCTGTAGGTGTTCCAGAAAAATGGGTTGCACGATTCTCTGATGGCATCGCGCAGGGCAATGGGCGAATAGTGGTTGTGTGTGCACCGGATGGGGCGCGAAACGGTTCCGCTACAGCTAAACCGGGTTTGTTCGTTTATCGTATTTTCCTGAAGGGCAATTAAGGCGTTGATGAGTTTAAAGGTTGACCCGGGAGGATAAGCAGCCCGGATAGCCCGGTTAAAAATGGGCTCAAGGGTATCTTGCTGAAGCTTTTTGAAGTTCGCACCCCGCGCCCGGCCTACCAATAGCGTGGGGTCGTAGGTTGGCGCACTTAAGAATGCCAGTACTTCGCCGGTGGCTGGTTCGATGGCCACCACACTGCCTTTTTTGTTTTGCATCAGGTATTCGGTGTAAGCCTGAAGTTCAGCGTCCAGGGTTGAGGTCAGGTTTTTGCCGAGAACGGCTACGGTGTCGCTCCGGCCTTCGCGATAACTTCCTTTGACCCGGTTGTGCACATCAACCAACTGAAAGCTCACCCCTTTTTGTCCCCGCAAGGCTTCTTCGTATGAATTTTCCAGGCCGGTCACTCCAATGTAGTCGCCCTGCGAATAATAGGGATCATTCTCTATTTTGCTGCGGTCAACTTCGCCAACATAACCAAGCACATGAGCCGCGTTTTTCTGCGGGTATTCGCGCAGGGTACGGGACTGGACAAAAAAGCCTGGGAACCGAAAAATCTTTTCCTGCAACACCGCGTAATTTTCGGGTGAAAGCTGTTTGATAATCACCGAGGGTTTGTAGGTGGAATACTTCTTGGCTTTTTGAAGGTTGGCAACGAGCTCTTCTTTTTCAATATCCAGGATCTGGCAAAAGCTGGTTGTGTCGAAGCTCGTCAGTTCACGCGGTGTCACCAACAAGTCATAAGATGCCTTATTGTATACCAATAGTTCCCCGTGCCGATCGTAAACCAGTCCGCGCGCAGGGTAGGTGATCACCCTTCGGAGTACATTTCTGGTGGCCGATTGTTTGTAGTCGTTTTCCTGTACTTGCAGACGGAACAAACGTACGGTAAAAACCAACGCCACGATGATGAAAATAGCTCCAAGTAAATATTTTCGTTTTGAAAAATTGTCCACTAACTCACTCCTTAAAAATCAGAAACTGACTGACGATAATCAATACAATGGTAAAGGAAGCACTCAGCAAGCTTCTGGATAATGTATAAATAAATCCATCAAAGGTAAAAACTTCGATAAAAAACAAGAAGAGATGATGCGCGAGTACCAAAATCAAGGTATAACGCATAAACCAGCCAAATCCCATCTGGTGTAACCGGGGCGTTGAACTGACTTCAATATTGTCGCGTGAAGAGATCAGGTCGATGGTGAACGGTCGGAGAAAGGCCAGAAAGGTGGTGGCTGAGGCATGAATGCCCGGTGTGTTGCTAAATACATCGATAGAAAGCCCCAGAAAAAATCCCATAAAAAGTAACAGGTAGCGGGGTGTTTCGAAGGGGAGCAGCAAAATAAAAAGAATGTATAAATACGGATTGACGTAGCCGCTGAACTGAATATTGTTCAGGATTAAGGCCTGCAAGAGTACCAGAACCACGAGCATGATCAAATATTTCAGCAGGTCTCTAATCATTGTCGTTTTGTTCTTCTAAGTTGTTTTGTTCTTCCAAAAAATTGTTCTTCACCACCTCAATATGTGAAATCGTTTTGAAATTGGTTGACAGGCGAACATTAACCTGGTAGAAATTGGCTCCGCTATCGTGATTGAAATCTTCAATAACACCAATCAGAATGCCTTCCGGGAAAATGGATGAGTAGCCACTGGTAATAATCGTATCGCCAAGCGCCAGTTCAACATGAAACGGAATTTCGTTTAGTTGGGCATATTGTGAATCGTTTCCGCCCCAGAATAATGAGCCGAAATAGCTGTTCTTTTTTATTTTAGCCGAAACCCGCCATCGTTTGTTCAGGATGCTGGGTCCCGAGCTGTAATGAGCCGATACATTGGTTATCATCCCAACCACTCCGTTGGGACCAATAATGCCCATGTCGGGCTCAATGCCGTCCAATCGTCCCTTGTTCAGGGTGACATAGTTGTATTGTTTGTTGACCGAGTTGTTGATGATGCGTGCCGGAATAAACTGGTAGGTTGTATCACTAATGACGGACGTATCGGCCTGGCTGAAAATATCGACAACTTGAAGCTTCTGCAGCTTGGTTTGCAGCGCCGCATTTTCCGTGGCCAGTTCCTCATTAATTCGTCGCAACTGAAAATAGTGGGTCAGGTTCGAGGACATTTCGTAGATAGACGCCGAAATCCTGTTGCTTGAATTGAGGAATCTAACTCGCTGAAAATTATTGTAGTTAACAATCAAAATCAGGGATATTATTTCGAGTGCCAAAAACAAGAAAAAAACATGAAATCGAGCAAGAAACTGGAGCAAACTTCTCATGAAAGTAGAAGGTTTTGCTCCTTCCTACTCAGTGTTACCTGATCAGGAAGGAGAATTTATCAATATTTTTTAGTGCGATGCCAGTGCCACGTGCTACTGCTCTCAAGGGATCTTCGGCAATGTGGAACGGAATATTGATTTTCTCGGTCAGGCGTTTGTCCAATCCGCGCAACAAGGCGCCACCACCAGCCAGGTAAATTCCTCTCGTCACAATGTC
>JAGXIR010000076.1 GCA_024635605.1 Sunxiuqinia sp. | reverse complement strand
AGGCACGGACTGGCCGGTTTGTCCCAGTTGGGTAAATCAAAATGTTTGGCTAGCTGGCGAAGTTCTTCTTTGCTCACCTGGCAGGCAGCCATGGGTGCTAAAATTTTGTACTCGGCGGCGGCCTGCAATCCCGGTCGGTAATCAGCCAAATCATCTTGGTTGGTGCCACTTAGTACGTCAAAAGCCGGATACTTTTTCTTGATGTCCTGCAAGTCATGAAACAAGTGTTCCTTACAGAAATAACACCGATTTTCGGGATTTTGGTTGTATCGCAAGTCAGTCAGCTCCTCGGTTTTAATGATCTCCAGCTGAATGTCAAAATCCTGACAGAATGTTTTTGCCAGTTGAAAGTCTTTGGCTTTCAGACTTTCGGAATTGGAGATCACACCAATGGCATTTTCCTTGCCCTGAAACTTTCGGGCCAAAAACAGCACCATGGTAGAGTCGATTCCTCCGGAAAAAGCAACAATGGATCCTTGGCGTTGTGCATACCAAGTTTCCAGTTGGTAGAGTTTATCTTGAAGTTGAGGGCTTAATTTTTTCATATTTGATTGTATTTTACGGTTACTGGTTCGTGGCACTTCAGTTTTAAAAGATATTACCACGATCAACATTTAATCGGCCCGGCTCATGGTCAGTTTGCCGTGCTGCATTCCTTTAATGCTTATCAACTGGTCTGCCAAATCCGTCAGCCGGCTGGCAACACCTTTAATGGCAACAATCTCCATGTGTTTTGATTTGTCGAGAATCAGTCGTTGTGTGGACAGGATTTCCTGGTGATAATTTTCCAGAATATCAGCTAATTGATTCAGAATTTCCCGTCGATTGGGATCATACACCAACGTGACCGAACCCGCTACATAGTTGTTGCACTGCCACTTTTGTTCAACAATATTGCGGCTGATCAACTGCCGGATGGCCTGGGAGCGATTGGAAAAATGATTTTCCTTCACATATTGATCCAGGGCATCCAATAAGTCTTTCTCCAGAGACACGCCAAATCGGGAGACTGTCATCGTAACATCTTTTTAATAAAAAGTAACATCATGAACAAAAATAAGAAAAAAATGACTGTTTGTCTGTTCGTTAACAATTATTAATTGGGCCGTTTTTTATCATCCCTTGATGTTGATTTTAGCATGAAAAAACAATTATCTTTGCAGGCATTAAGAATATCGTGTGCTTGGTAACCACGTAAAAAACAAGAAATCATGAAAAATAAAGTATCTGTTTTATTCCTGTTGATAGGGGTGCTTTTTGCTGCCTGTCTATTAATCTCAAACATCTTAGCGTCGAAAATTATCCTAATTGGACCTTGGTCGGTTCCTGCGGGCGTGTTAATTTTTCCCCTGGCTTACATCATCAATGATGTGATTGCTGAAGTTTGGGGCTATGCCAAAGCGCGGTTAATTATTTGGGCTGGATTTGGAGTGAATCTGTTGGCTGTGTTCTTTTTTATGCTGGCGATTTATATGCCGGCTGCCGCGTTTTATGATGCGCAGGATGCTTTTCAAACCATTCTGGGAAGCTCTGTGCGTATTGTGTTTGCCAGTTTGACGGCTTATGTGGTGGGCTCATTCCTCAATGCTTATGTGATGAGCAAATTTAAGTTGATGACCAAAGGCAAAGGGTTTTCGTTGCGGGCCATTGTGTCGACCATCGTTGGCGAAGGGGCCGATTCAATGATCTTCATTTCGATTGCTTTTGTGGGTATTTTCCCACTTCCGGTTATTTTGGGCATGATCGTCACCCAGGCCCTGCTGAAAACAGCCTATGAGATTCTGGTATTGCCACTGACCATTGTCGTAGTAAAGAGAGTGAAAGCCATTGAAGGAGTGGATACCTTTGATGAGAATATTTCGTACAATCCATTTTATTTAAAACAAGTGTAATATGGACGATTTGAAACATTTGGGCAACGAAGCCGAGTATGGGTTTGATTACAAGCCGGAGGTATTGGAAGCATTTGACAATAAACATACCGGGAACGACTATTGGGTAAAATTCAATGCGCCGGAGTTTACCACTTTGTGTCCGATTACCGGGCAGCCCGACTTTGCAACGATTTACATCAGTTATTTGCCTAACGGCAAGATGGTGGAGAGCAAGTCGCTGAAGTTGTATTTGTTTAGCTTTCGAAACCATGGTGCCTACCACGAGGATTGCATCAACATCGTCATGAAAGATCTGATTCAATTGATGGATCCCAAGTATATTGAAGTATGGGGGAAATTTCTGCCGCGCGGCGGAATCAGCATTGATCCTTTTTCTAATTATGGACAGCCTGGGACCAAGTACGAAACACTAGCCTGGCACCGCCTGCAAAATCATGATTTGAATCCGGAGAAGATTGATAACCGATAGCTGAAGCTATTCGATGATTTTTTTATGCCGGGATTCGTGTTTTTTGAATAAGTCTGGACGTGATGAGCAAGGCCGATTCATAGGCTTTGGGCCATTGACTGGCCCGTGGTCCGGCAATGTTGAGGATTTCTACCGAATTGGTTTTCATAAAATGAAGGAGCTCTTCCAAGCTTTCATCAATAAAAAAGGGTGATACTTTGAATAGGAAAACTGGTTTGTTCATTGCTTGGGCCAATCTGAACGTGAGCAGCGTGCCACCGGTTAATTCATCTTGGTAAATAATTAAAGTGGCATTGGAGTCGATGATGTTTTGACGCGTGCGGTCGTCGTAGTAAACACTGTCCATTTCCTGTAAAGGATATGAATCCGGAATGGTTCCGTCTTCAGCCCGTCGTCCGGCAGTACACCAACCACCACACGGAAATCTCGCTTTCAGGCAGGCATCCAGCGCGGCGCGGTCTACGCCCGTTTGTCCACCACTAATGATCTTTCGAAGCTTCATTCGATAAAAATAAGGAATCGACCGAAAGAATCATTTCTTACTGCAATGATTTATGCTTCTAAATTGATCAGGCAGGTTTTTGTTTGAAATATTCGATGTTTCCGGCCAGTGCTTTGTCCTTTACTTTTTCGACTAAGGCAAGGCGTTCGGCTTCGTTGAGCTTGACAAATGACCGGGCCATTTTTACTTTGTCACGAATGTAGTCGGCTTTTTCTGCTCCGGTTATAATGGTAGCCACCGGCAGCGACCAAACAAAATGCATTGCTTCTTCAATGCTGATGTAATTGGGAATAATCGGGTCGTCAGTTTTCCAGTTTGCTTGCTCCTTGGTGGCGAAGAATCGTCCATCAGCCAGTGTTTTCATAGCCAAAACGCCGATATTACGCTCCATCAGCTCTGGCATTACATTGCCAATAAAACTGAAATACGACTGATCCAATACATTGACGGGCATTTGTACCGTGTCAATCGGGTCATTTTCGCGGGTTAGCTCCAGCATGCGGTTGTGCGCGTACGGATTTTGATGGCCGGTAAAGCCAATGTGTTTTACTTTTCCACTCTCCTTGGCTTTGATTAACACGTCAAGCACTTTCTCTTGCATCCGGTGATCAACATCTTCTGGCGTATAGAGCGCGTGCATTTGCCAAAGATCCAGGTAGTCGGTTTTCATTCTCCGAAGCGAATCTTCCAAATGTTGTTGAGCATCTTTGGCGGTGCGGGCCTGGGTTTTGGTCATCAGAAAAACCAGGTCGCGGTATTTCGGCGTCAGGTATTTGCCGTAACGTTCTTCGCTCGTTCCGGGTCCGTATTGCTCGGCCGTGTCGAAAAAGCGTATGCCACCTTCCAGTGCAGTTTCAATCACTTCCTGGGCATCACGTTCGGTTGTCCAGCCAATGTGGTAGCCACCCACTCCCAGCATGGTAATGTTTTCGCCGGTTTTGCCCAATTTCCGAAGGGGAAGAACTTCACCCAGCTTGTCTTCGTTAGGCGTGTTGGCATAAAGTGTTGAAGGTATTGAAACGGCGGCGGTCATGGCCGCCATGGTTTTTAGGAATTCTCGTCTCTGCGTCATTGGAATTGATTTTTTAGTTTAGACAATTAAAGTGCGCTTTTGTTCAGTTACTTACCTATTCCATACGGGGTAGGTCGTGCGAATGTTACCGAAGGAAAAGGATTGATGTGGTTTCGGTCTATTTAATAATTTTCTTGCATTTCATCCGTTAAAATTCGAACTTTAGCCAGCTGTTGAAACATGCGAGTAGAACTTACTCAAACCTAACCGAGTTTGTATGAAGTTGAAATTGATTATTGTTTTTTTGTCTTTTCTGATTTCGTCTGTCACTTTTTCTCAAGATGATTTTGTGTCGCTCTTTAATGGTGTCAACCTGGATGGCTGGGTGGAGAAGAAGGCGCCACGCGACCGGAACTACATCTTTTTCAGGGTGATTGACGGTACGGTTATGGCCAACTCGTTGAACAATCCGGAGCACGACTATGCCTGGCTGTATTCGGAAAAGGAATATGCTGATTTTGAGCTGAAATTTCAATTTCGAGCCTTTAAAACCAGCAGTGGAAACAGTGGGGTGCAGGTGCGTTCGCGATACGACGATGAGGAGTCATGGATGAATGGGCCGCAGGTGGATATTCATCCTCCGGAGCCTTGGCGTACAGGGATGATTTGGGATGAAACCAGGGGCAACCAACGTTGGATCTTTCCAAATATCCCTAAAAATGCCTGGGTCAACGAGTCGATGCAGCGGAAGACTCCCCTGTTTTATTATGCTGAAGAAACCAACCAATGGAACTTGATGCGGATCCGCTGTGTAGGCACCTCCGTTGACGCATGGCTGAATGGCATGAAGATCACCAATTACAAAGGAGAGGGGACTTTGAATGACGAAACACACCTGAACTTAAACGTCGGGATGAAGGGGCATATCGCTTTTCAAATTCATGAGAAGGATGCCTTGATCATGCAGTTTAGGGAGATTTACATTCAGGAATTATAAGAAAATGAGCTGGTTTTTCGAAAGTGTTTTTGAGAATTATTCATAAAAACAGAAACTTCCAGGAAGCTCAAAAATCTAATCGCCCGCGAAGACATTAACAGCAGTGTCAGCACTCTGAAATTTCGTTGAACTAACTATTTAGCCACTTTTTAAAGCTGGTTGAGCGATCGATGCTGACAATGGGATCGAATTCATCATCGGTTTTTGGTTTTAGCTCCAGCTTTATCCGGCCGCGCGAATATGCTACCATGTTTGAAATGGCATCCATGTTTACCAGGTATTTCCGGTTGATCCTAAAAAAAGATGAAGGGTTGATTATCGTTTCCAGTTTGTCGAGTGTGTATTCTACCGGATAGTTGCTTCCATGAAAAGTACGGAGGTAGGTATTTTTATCTAACACATAAAAATAGGCAGTTTCATTGGTCTCTATTTTTTTTATTTTTTCGCCGATTTGAATGAGAAACCGCTTTTTAAATTCGGGTTGACGCCCCTGAAGCTGCGCCAGTAAAGTATCAAAATCAATGGTGAATGCTGTTTTCAGGTTCAGGAATTTATGCAGACTTTCTGATAAATCGCTTTTGCGGATGGGTTTCAACAGATAGGCAATACTGTTTAGTTCAAAGGCTTTAATGGCATATTGATCGTAGGCCGTTGTAAAAATGATTGGTGTTGATACGTCAACTTGCTCGAAAATGGAAAAGCTGATGCCGTCTGAAAGCTGGATGTCGAGAAAAATGAGGTCAGCTTTGTTTTGAAGTAGCCATTGTACCGATTCTTTAATGGAGCCGAGTTTTCCCAGAATATGGATTTCAGGATCGGTCTCCAGCAGCATCGATTCCAGCTTCTCAGCCGCCAGTTTTTCATCTTCAATGATTAATATTTTCATCTTTTTCAATATGGATTAGCGGAAGTTTTGCAAGGTAGTGATTTGTTCCTATTGTAAAATCTGGCTCTTCCAGGCTGATTAATGCATATCGTTTGGTCAGATTTTTCAAGCCAAGTCCGGTGGAGGTGCTCATTGAAATTTTAGGTTGAATGTTGTTTCTTACCACCAGGACTGTGCCTTGGCTGAATACTTCAATTTTCAGGGGTTTGGTCTCGTTAATGATGTTGTGTTTGATTGCATTCTCGAGCACCACTTGCAAAGATAATGGAGGGAGTAACAGTTTCATCAAGTGCGCCGGAATGTTTACTGAATACGATAAATCGTCGCCATAGCGAATTTGCTGCAGAAAAAGGTACGACCGCATAAAATCGAGTTCCTGGTTAAGCGTGGCTACTGGTTGCTCAATGGTTTCGAGCACATACCGATAGATGTGTGAAAACTCATCGATAAACTGCTGCGCCTTGCCCGTATCTTTGTTTATCAGACCCGATAAAACGTTTAAACTATTGAACATGAAGTGCGGGTTAATCTGGCTCTTCAGTACTTCAAATTTAATCTGTGACAGTTCTTCTTGTAAATTTTTGGCCGTTTCTTCGGCCCTTCGGCTTTCGATAAAAAAAATCCAGCCTTCGAGAATGGCCATGACTAAAATATTTGCTACTGCAAAAATCAGTGCATTGTTGATCAGGACACCTCTAAAATTCTCAGCATATGGAGTTAACAGGTTGGCGAATGTGGTGAAAGCAACAGAAACCATTATTGCGATAGCGATGGAAAAGCTGAGTTGGACCGAAAGTCGTTTGAATGTCTTATTACTCCAGGGGGCTACAAGATTCAGATAGCGGATCATGAGCAGATTGGGATAGGCCAACATAAATCCGGCAAGCATACTCAGACCAACTCCCCTGAAAAAGCGGAAAAGGAAATACTCGAAGCTTCCAAGTATATGGTAGCCCGACAGGTGATTGTATGAAATGATAATCAACTGAACCGCAGTAGAAAAACCGAGCAAAAATCGGAATAGTTTTTTGAACGATAAAAGCTGGTGAATTTGCTTAAGTTGCCTGTTTTTTTCTGAATTCATTTTCAAATATAAAACGATTTGAGCTCTTTGTGTCCCTTAAGGTTCTTAAAAATTGTTTGCCAGCCAACGATGCCAGCCTATTGCCAGTTTATCCACGGATTTTTTGTAAATCCGCTCACTGTCCGTGCTGAACTCCCAAACTTCGGAATGCTTTTTGGAAATCCAGATCTGATGCTTCAAAAATGGCTCAGGTTGTGGGTTTTTATCGAATCTTTTCGAAAAAAGGAGGAATCCGACAGGAGTAGCTCGTGTCGGTTCCGGTCCAATTGTTTTCTAAAATTGCTTGGCAATTCCTACGCGCAATGAGATGTAATTGTAAACCAGCTTTCTTGAAACCTCCTCAAATTCTGCGTTTCGGGAAAGTGCGTTGAATTTCAGCCCTGGAGTGAGGCTCCAGTTGTTGCCCAGTTGAAAATCAATGCCTCCAGCCAGTTGCCAACCCAGTCCGTGCCCAGTGTCGTTGATGATGTCACCTTCGGCATTTTCTGTTTCAATGTGATTGTACAAAGCCCCTGCACGCAAATAATATTGTAGGGACGAGTCTCCAAACGGACGCTTAAACTGGAGTCCGATTACATATCCGGTTTCTTCGAAACAAACATCGTTTCCGGCAAACGATTCATCGGCGCCAAAACTGTTGAGCCCCCAGCCGGCATAAATACCGGTGTTTGGCAAGAAGCGATAGTGAAAAATACCTTCGAAGCCATAGCCGGTGTTCAGACTGGTCCCGGCAAGTTTTTGAGTCGCCACCGAAGCCCCGGAACTGAACTCAAAACTAAACCGTTTTTCGTTTTCCTGCGCAAGTGTAGTCACTGATATTAGTACGATAGAAATAATACAGAGCAATGCTTTTGTCTTCATGACATTAATTTTAAAATGGTTTTTCATTGTTTTCATGAATCAAAAGTACCCGTACATCGCGGCAATAAAAATCATAATACGACGGACGTGTTTTTTTTAAGGATGAATCTGTGTCTATCCCGGATGAATCTGAATTTGCCTTTTCCCAAACCAAAAGGAAGAGCTTGTCGCGTTGGTGGGATGCTGATTAGATTATCGTTCTCAGCTGCGTCTTCATTGAGGAGGATCCTCCATCGAAGAACCTGCAGTGTAAGTCACAATAGCTTTTTTTGGTAAATTGCAGGCACGATCAAACAAAAAGAGGCTGTCTGAAAAGTTTCAGACAGCCTCTTTGTTAATATCTTATCAGGCCGATCGATTAATAAAACTTAGCCCGGTTATCTTCAATTTCTACCGCATTCTTTTGTGCTTCGTAAGCCTGATAGATGGCGCGTGAGCCAAGAACCTGGTTTAAGCGGGTTTGTTCTGCTTGTACATTTTCGTCGGTTTCTGTGTTGATTGAAACGACTTTAACCAGGAAAACACCATTGTTGCCGATGATTGGCGATGAAACTTGGTCCTGAGACAAGCTGGATAAAGTTCCAATGACAGCGGGTTCCATACCAACAGATGGAATCGAAGTTGAATTAAAGGTCAGTGCGTTGGCGTCGTTCACTTCGGTATTCAGGCTTTCAGCAATCGCTTCCATGTCTGTTCCGGTGGCGGCTTCCTTCATTTTTTGTGCCAGTGCTTTTCCTTTATTCAGTTTCTTTACAGCCAATTCAACGCGTGGTTTCACTTCTTCAAAAGAAGCGATTCCTTGTTCTGTTTCGTTGGTAAGAGCTGCAACCACAAACTGATCACCCAATTCAAAAATTGCTGAGCCTTCGTTGTTGTGAAGAATTTTTTTTGTATCGGCCTGGTAAGCTGCACGGATGAGCGGACGTGAGTCAGCTAAGCCAGCAACCTCGCGATCGTTTTCACCAATAGTGGCAATTTTCTTCGTCAGTTTGTCATTGACAATGGCTTCGCTGAATGATTTATAATCTTGGTTTTCAGAAACAAACCGACTGGCTTGTGCATAAACATTCTGGTACGTTTGAGTACTTGGCTCGATGGCGCGTGCCAGGGTTGCCAAACGAACCTGTTGTACTGCTTTACCCTTTTTAGTGGGTTGAATCAAGTGAACACCAAACTGGGTGGTTGTTGTGTACAGTTGGTTGACTTCACCATTAAAGGCAGCTTCTTCAAACGGTTTCACCATTTGATTTTTGCTAAACCAGCCGAGGTCTCCTCCCTGACGCGCTGATCCGGTATCTTCAGAGTACTGTTCGGCTAAAGCAGCAAAGCTTGCTCCGTTCTCGATCAGTCCTTTCAGACTGTCGGCCAGGGCCAGTGCAGCTTCGTAGCCACCCACCACATCCGGGTTAATCAGAATATGGCGTGCCTGAACCGAATCAGGTAAATTTTTCAAATCGTCGATCTTTACTAATTTGTAAGTATTGCCTTCTTTGAATGGCCCGTAAACGGAAGCCACTTCATTGTTGAAGGCAAATTCGGCGATATCATCAGACAATTCTTCTTTTTTCTGATAGACATTTTCGAACGGTTCGTCGGAATTTACACTAACATACTGTTCGTTTTCCGAAATTGATGAGAATTCATCTTTGGTATCTTCAAGCCATTTCAGGGTCGCAGCATCATCGGCCTCCGTGGCTTTCACATCGAAGGTGATGTATTCAATGGTGCGGCTTTCTTCCTGCTTGTAATTGTCCTGATGCTCGTTGTAGTAGTCTTTCAGTTCGCTTTCGGTTACCGAAACAGCACTGTCGGGCATGGAAATGTACGGCAGGCGGATGTACTGAATGTTCATCTGCTGATTTTTGGCCTCCAGGCTTTTTTGTGCTTCGGCTGTTGTGGTGTAAAGCCCCTGACGCACCAGGTTGTTGTATTTGGTTTGAATGCGTTCTTCTTTGATTTGTTCTTCAATATAGAGCCAATAAGCTTTTTGCTGAGGTGTTGCATTCAATTCAAGCGATTTCAAAAACTGAAGAACTGCTGTTTTGTCAACCTGTCCGGTTTGTGGATTGCGAAAAAGCTGTTGAATGATGGGGTGAAGGTTGTTTCCCTGAACCATGTCAAACAGTTCGTCGGAACTGACGGTCAAGCCAAGATCTTCATAGATATCGCTCATCACGATTTCGCGCACTAAACTCTGCCAGGCTTGTTCACGGACTTGGATCCAGGTGTTTTCGTCAAGTTGTGTACTTCCGGTGTTCATTTTGTAGATCTCCGCCATTTCTTCAACCTGGCGCTGGAAATCAGGATACTGAACCGATTGACCATCTATTTCGGCAACTTCCATTTGGTTAGGCCGTAATAACGAGCTTCCTGAGTTGAGAATATCACCTAAAATGAAGGCAACCAACGCAAGACCAATAATGATCGCTACCAACAATCCTCCCCGATTTCTTATGTTTTGTAATGTAGCCATTGACTAATAATTATTGAATTATGATTTACTTGTTTTTTTCGAGCTACGAAGATAGTAATTTTAGGAATTAAACCTTAATATTCATTTTTTATTTTGGGTGTTGTCCAATATCTTAAGGTTTACCAGTTCAATCTTGGTATTGGTTGCTTTTAGTATCTTAAAGCGGTAGTGCTCAATGTGAATGATGGTATTAATTTTCGGAATACTTTCGTGATGGAAAAGGATAAATCCAGCGAGTGTTTCAAAGTTTTCCTTGACCGGAAAACCGAGCTTGTATTTTTCATTCAAGTCATCCAATTCAATGCGGGCGGATAAAACAAATTCGTTGTCGCTGATCCGGCGTTCGACGAAATCAATCGTATCATGTTCGTCTTCAATCTCCCCAAAAATCTCTTCTAAAATATCTTCGCTGGTGACCATGCCCGAGGTGCCGCCAAACTCATCGACCACGATGGCGATGCTGCGGTGTTGCGAAATAAACTTGCTCAGCAGCTTGCTTGCCGGCATGGTTTCGGGGACAATCAGCACTTTTTTCAGGTTTGACCGGATGGAGCCAGGATTGGCAAAAATGGTGGAGTGGTGGATATACCCAATGATGTTGTCAATGTTATCCTGATAGAACAAAATACGCGAGTAACCGGTTTCAATAAACTTTTGGATCAGGTCTTCCATGTTGGAATTGATGTCCATGATTTCCATTTCGGTACGGGGAACCATGACCTCGCGAAGTTTTATTTTCGAAAAGTCCAGAGCGTTGCGGAACAGCTTAACTTCATTTTCTAGTTCATGCTCTCTTCGCTGCTGATCTTCGTCCGACTCATTTACAAAATGGTCAAGATCAATCCGGTTAAAAACGTTTTTCTTGATGTTTTTGTCAACGGATGATTTGAAAATCGTATTCAACAGAAATTGGGCAATCGCCATTGACAGTTTTGTAATCGGTAAAAACAGGAAGTAGAAGAAAGCCACCGGAACGGAGAAGAGACGCAGAAAGGTGTTTGGATTGATTCGGAAAAGTGTTTTTGGAAAAAATTCGGCTGTAAATAAAATGATGAGGGTGGAACTAATGGTTTGAAGAAGCAATACAACACTGTCGATCGGAACAAAACGATAAAACATTGGGCCCAATAGTTTGGCAAAAGCAATCCCATATATCACCAGGGCAATATTATTTCCAATAAGCATGGTAGCGATGTACTGTCCTGGATTTTTTGTGAACAGGGAGATGATGCGGGCACTGATAAAGTTTTGTTGTTTATCCATCTCCAGCCGCAGTTTATTGGCCGACACAAAGGCAATTTCCATTCCCGAGAAAAAGGCTGAGAAGATGATTGTCGTTACGATCGTAATAATCAGGATTTCCATGCGCTGTTATTCTTGAACTTCAATATACAGTGGTCCTTTGGGATTTTTGACTTTCCAATTGGATAAGTTTTGATCGGATTCGAAACCGATACCAGTAATTACCTGATCTTTACGTATGATTTTTACAAATTGTTCAGAATAGATCTTTGCTTTCTTTTCTTCCCAGATCAGGTGTTCCGTTTTCAGCGTGTCGCCTTGCGGGTTGACCGCTACCACGTTGTTCTTTGCTTCCCACTTGCTCTCAGCTTCATAGTAGCGGGCATAGTTTGACGTGATGCTGGCAATTTGTTCCATCTGCTCGTTGTATCGCTCAATCTCGACGCCCTCGGGAAACTCGATGAACGGGTCTTCGGCTTTGTCGAAACGAATAAATTTTGGAGTGATCAATTTAAATCGGATAACGGTGGAGTCGGAGTGAATCATCTCATAGTTGTCAGCTTCAACGCCGGCCATATTTTCTCCTGATGAGAATTCTTTTATTTTTTCAATTTTATTGGCACATGACAAGAAAAGCATTGCCATTCCCGTGAGGAGAATAGCAATGCTTTTTTTTGAATATTGGTGTTGTGTTGTCTTATTTAACACGTACGGTTGTTGTTTCATTAATCCAGCTACCAATTTTATAGCTTTGTCCGTCTGTAATTCCTTCAAAGAACAAGGTTTCCTTGTTAGGGAAATATTGTTTGTAGGTGTTGATTCTTTCATTGGCTTGCGCGAATACCTCAGGATCTACACGCTTGGCTTTTTGGTAGTAATCAACAGCCAGCCAGTACAGCGATAGGTGCTCTGTTTCGCTTTCGCCATAGTGCTTACTGTATTGCGCATAGATATCACCAATCAGAATATAGGCACGTCCTGATTTTGGATCGTTCTCAATGGCTTTTCGGGCCAAATTGCGTGACTTTTGGAAGTCGTGTTCCTTGGCAAAAATGAACAAGCCCAATTCATAGCAATATTTGGCCAACAGTTCCTTGTCTGTTTCAGCGTTAATGGCGTTGTTATAATATTCTTTAGCACGCTCAAACTGGTCGCGCTTCACAAACAGGCGGGCCATGTTAAAGGCTGCTTCAGCTGAAGGATCCAATTCGTATAGTTTGTCGGACGCTTTTGCAAAAAGCGGGCTGTCGGTGCAATCTCTGCGTTCCAGGATACGAAGCATTTTTTTCAGTTCATCCACATCTTTTGAAATTTCTTCAAACTGAGGCTCGTAAAGTGCGATCAGCGCTTCACAATCAGCAGCACCGCTGGTTTGGAATAATCGATCAATCAGTTCTTTGGAAGTTGTATATTTTTCGCTGTCCGGTTCTTCTTTCAGGTAGTTGTTGACAATTTCAGAGGTTTTTTGGTAGTTTGCCGCCACTTTGTCTTTAGAAAGTTCTCCCATCAGGAATAAGCGTTTGGTGGCTTGCATAAATACAACCAATACAGCTGCTTCAGTTTGATTTTTCTCAAGCTCGATGGATTGCTCCAACAAACCATAGCCTTCTTTCAAAATTGATTTTAGCTCATCGTCATTTAAGTTCTCATTGGCTAACTTAAATTTCAGCAAGTCGGTACCCTGGCGTCCACGAATATATCCTTCTTGGTTAAAGTAGGCTATTCGTTTTTCGTAAATGGACATTAATGAATCAATATGGGCATTTTTTTCATTCCAGTCACTGGCACTTTCAATAAAGGTCTCATACATTCGGCCGCCATGAATGTATAAGTTTATGGTTGACTTGGGGTATTTGTAGTAAACTTTTCTCCAAGGCTCTAAAGCCGAAGCAAAATCGTCCTGCTTGTAGAACTGGTCATACATGGACAAATTAGTCATGAAGTCCCGATCTCTGGCTTTAACCAGCTCCTCGCTTGTCCTGAGATCAACGCCTCCTTCAACAACAACTCCTTTGCCTTTGACAGGAATCTCGCCATCGAAACTGAAGTCAATCACGTTGCTGTTGTTTCCTTCAATGTCCAGTTTTCTTCGGTCATCAATGAACGTAAATTCGATGTATTTCGTTTTATCACTGACTTCGATTTCATATTTGCCATCAAAGCTGGTCATAAAGGTATCCGACGATCTGTGGGCTTCAACATTCACCCCGGCGGCAGGTTCACCTCCCCGGTAAACAGTGCCCTTGACAACTCGCTGTGCCAAGACAGAAAAACTTGTCAAGGCGATGAGCGCGATGGAGAGCAAAATTGTTTTGGAAAATAAAGGTTTCATGATTAAAATATTTTAGTTACACTTTTTTAAATTAGTCAAATTTGCGTTGTACAAACCAGCGATCAAACAAGTTCAAGTATAAACTTATTTTGGTGTAATTTTCGCGAATCAGGTTGTCCGTGATGGTTCCCCGCTTGCCAAATTCTACTGCCAAATTTATCGTTGATTTAGAACGCGTGACTGGCAATCCTACTCCAAAACTCATGCCAGTTTCGTTAAGTTGTTGATTATTAATTTTTAAGTATGATTTGTCGATGTGGAAGCCAGCACGATAGCGTACCCGTTTAAAGTAGCTTCGGATAGAAGTTTCCTCGGGAACATACTCTGCTCCGAGACTGATCCGGGTTTGGTTAGTCAATTCAGGAACCGTACCGCCATAGAACCGGGCATCGCTCCATTTGGAGAAGTAATAGTCGGCATTAACCTCAAGTTTGTTTAGCCGGGTGTACGAAACGCCAACTCCAAAACTTGATGGCAACTGAATTTTACCCGGCTCATCAATAATCGTTTTAATCGAGTCGGTTAGAACACTTCCACCGTAATTCAGAACTTTTTGCTGATTCAGCGTATGGAAAGCCGTGAAATTGGCTTTTTTCTCGAAGGTGGCGCCAAGGGTTAAGAATTGGTTATTTGTTAAATCGATGTCGTATTGGGCGCCAAGCAAATAGGCAAAATCCCGCAAACGGGTTTGTTCTGTTTCATTGAATCCATATTTCTCCTGGTCATCAATAAAATAAATGGAGTTGTTCTGGTTGAGCGTGCCAAATAAGTAGTAAAAGTTGGCTCCTACCGACAGCGCTTCGGTTAGGTTAAAACCCGCACCAAAGTAGGCCTTGGATATTGAGCCTGTTCCAAAATAGCTGTAGCCAACCCGTCCGATTCCGGGTTCTTCTGCTTCGGTATAAATTTCATAGCCTTTATCGGCGTAGGGCGAGATGCCCATGGTTGCTGCCGCCCAACGGTTAATTGGGAAGCTGAAAGAGAAATACCGGAAGTTAAAATCGTTGGTTGTAAACTTGGACGTTTCAGACTTGTATTCCGAGATCCGGCCATCGGCACCAAACTCAAAGATAAACGATAAACTGTCGATGGCAGCGTATGATGCCGGGTTGGCCGAGTTGATCTGTACCTGATGCCGGCTCCCCAGCGATGCACCACCCATGCCGGCAAAACGCCCGTAAGAGTATGGATGAAGATCACCTAATCCGAAACGTGAAAATGGTGATGAAGTGTTATTATTTTGTGCGGATGAAGTCAAACCAATGACAATGAATAATCCACTGATGAAGATTCCTCTAAGTTTTCTTAACATTATATTCCAGAATTCTGTTTAAACCGATGAGCGTTAAATTAAAGTGTACAAAGATGGAATTTTTTAACTTCTTATCAAAGAATTTAGCATCGCCCCCAGTAATAATGATTTCTAAATTTTCGTAAATAGTGTTAAAGTAATCAATATATTGTTGGACCTCGAATAACAGCCCAATCTGTACTCCCGCCTGAATGGCCGAGTGTGTATTTGTTCCCAGTACTGGGAAATCATCAGTTGGGTGAAGAAGAGGTAGTTTTCCGGTGAAGTGATGAAGGGCCTTGAATCGTGTTGCCAAGCCCGGTGATATATTTCCACCCAGGTATTGATTTTCAGCCGTAATGATTTCATAGGTGATTGCTGTGCCAGCATCAATCACCAGCACATTTTTGCCAGGAAACAGTTCGGT
>JAGXIR010000008.1 GCA_024635605.1 Sunxiuqinia sp. | reverse complement strand
AGCTTGGCCTGCATTCCGCATGAAGCCGCAAAAAATAAAATAAAGAGTAGTATCAATATCCGGTTCATGTGTTCAAACGATTTTAAGGATTGAAATCAGCTTCAAAGGTAATCGAATTATAAAAACAAAAGTGGCTGCCAACAGGATTCCTGTCGAACAACCACTTTTTATTGATCGATGAACAAGCTTAATTAAAACCGCGTTTGCTCAACACGTCTTTTTCGTATTGCTGAATTTCGGCAATGTATTGTTCTCCCACCGGGACCTTGCTTTGCTGGCAATAATAATCCCACACCGCGCCAAAAGGCTTTGTTTTTAACTCTTCGAGCATGGCCAGGCGTTCGAAGTTCTGGCCGGATTCTTCCATTTCCTTCAGCATGGAAGTGGGTTCGAGCAGTGCAAAAAGGAATGCTTTCTTGGCAGCGCGTGTGCCAATCACATACGCTCCGATCCGGTTGATGGACGCATCAAAGAAATCCAATCCGATATTCACCCGGCTGAGGAAATTGTTGCGAATAATTTCGGAAGCGATCATTTGGACTTCTTCATTGAGGGTCACCACATGATCGGAGTCCCAACGTACCGGACGTGAGACGTGTAGCAACAGTTCGTCCACAAATTGAAGGCAGGATGAGATTTTGTCGCCCACCTGTTCTGTGGGGTGAAAGTGCCCCATGTCCAGGCAAATCAGTTTGTTGTTTTGGATAGCATAGCCCAGGTAAAAATCGTGTGAGCCAACCGTCATCGATTCGGCACCAATTCCAAAGAGCTTACTTTCCACCGCATCTTTCATGTGTTCTTTCGGATAGTCAATGGCCATGGCTTCGTCGAGCGATTTTTTCAGCAAACACCGGTGCCCGTTGCGATCAATCGGGATGTCTTTGCTGCCATCCGGAATCCAGGTGTTGTGCACACAGGGCGTGCCCAATTGCTTACCAATTTCGGCCGAAATGGCCCGGCAACGTTTCAGATGTTCAACCCAAAACTTCCGGTTTTCTTCATTTTTGCTCGACAGAGTGAATCCGTCGGCTGCCCGGGGATGCGAAAAACAGGTAGCATTGAAGTCCATGCCGATGCCCATTTTCTTGCACCAGTCAATCCAGCTTTGAAAATGTTTCACTTCAATTTGGTCGCGGTCAACCAGCTCGCCTCCAAAATCGCCGTAAATGGCATGCAGGTTTAAGCGATGCCTGCCAGGTAACAGCGCTAAGGTTTTCTCCAGGTCGGCACGCATTTCGGGCAGACTGGTGGCTTTTCCCGGGTAATTTCCGGTCGCCTGAATTCCGCCGCCAGACAAGGAAGCGTCGGGTGTTTCAAATCCACCCACATCGTCGGTTTGCCAACAGTGAAGAGAAATAACTACTTCGTCCATTTTCTGAATCACCTCGTCAGTGTTTACGCCCAATGCGGCATATTGTTTTTTCGCAATTTCGTATGCTTGTTGTACTGTTTCACTCATTTTATTTTGATTTTTAGATTTCATTTCAGATAAAAAACTTCTTCCAGTGCCGTGCTAACCGGCGAGTTGTCGGGATTGGTCTGCATGATGTCGGCCATGTAAGCCCACCATTTTTGTACAATCTCCGTCTGTCCAAGATCCTGTGAGCCCCCATCGCCGCTCACTTTCTGAAAAGCAAAAAGCGTGTTGGTTTCTTTATCCAGAAAGATGGAGTATTCAGTGACTCCCGAATCTTTCAGGAGTTGCTTCAGTTCGGGCCAAATTTGGTTGTGCCGCTTGATGTAGGTCTCCTTTTGTCCTTCATTCAGGTGCATTTTAAAAGCTAACCGAGTCATACTATTGGTGTTTTAATTGAATAAATCGCTTTTGGCAATCCCCATAATAATAATCGACAATAGAATCAGGCCAATTCCAAGAAAAATAGTCGACCGGGTCTTGCTCGAAACGCCTGCCCACTCTTTCCGATAAAATCCCCAGAAGTTCGCTGTAAGAATGATCGTTGACATGTGTAAAATCCATGAACTGGCACCATTGCCAATTTTTGTTTCACCCATTCCGTAGAAGAAAAATTGAAGAAACCAGGTCGTACCGGCTAAGGCACAGAACAGGTAGTTTTTTAGTAATGGTGACGAAGAATCAACTAAATCGCCTCCGGTTCTATTTTTAAGAATAAGCGCGACCGACCAGATTAAATTGGTCGTTAAGCCTCCCCAAAGAATGACTAAGAAAATGATATTGTTCTCAAACAGGTAGGTCCCGTCGCTCACAAATGAAAAATTATTCGTGACGGCAATTTCACGAACGGCTTCCCCCATCTGCTTACCAGCATCAATACCAAAACTAAAGAAGGCACTTAACACACCGGAGATCCCGGCAATAATTAAACCTTTTGTCAATTTAAACTCGGTATTAACACCATCTTTTTGGCCTAGAAGACCTTTGTCTTTCATCAGACCGGCCTTCCCGCAAAGTACAATTCCGATCATAAGCACAAGAATACCGAACAAAACCACGCGACCACTGGATGTTGCCAACATATCGGTCAATGATTCTCCTGCTGGCAGAACCTCCGCCAAATTACCTACATCACGAAGAATGGGCAATCCCAACGACCCCACCAACGAGGTAATTCCTAGTAAGACCGAATTACCAAGCGACATGCCAAGGTAGCGAATACCTAAGCCATAGGTCAATCCTCCGATTCCCCAAAAAACACCGAGAATATAAGTTGTCCGTACGACCGAAGAATCTGCGGCTGATAATATTCCCTGCCATTGCGGAGTGGTTAACAACACGGCGATAAAAGGCATAATGAGCCATGAAAAAAGTCCTCCAACAATCCAATAGACCTCCCAACGCCATTTCTTCACCAAATTATAGGGCATGTACCAACTTCCGGATGAAGCGCCACCGAGCGAGTGAAAAATAATTCCTAAAAGAGCTTGCATAGTTTCATTAGATTAATCCTGCTATTCACACAGGAATTTAGTAATTTTGATTTTATGATTTCATAAGTAAACATTCAAAAGTAGCTTGATTATTAGATTTCATCAATACACATTCTGGCAGATCGTTTGCACTTTTTGACACAAAAAATGAATGACTTCTTTAGATACCTTACGTCCGGTGAGGAAGATCAGAATTGGGGATTGTTTCTGAATGTAGCCGGAGCTTTTTCAGCCAAACCCGGACAATCGTATCCACCAATGAAGCATCCCAGTGGCTATTTTTTCAACTGGGAAAGTGGCCGCATATTGCAGGAGTACCAATTGAACTACATCACTCATGGAAGCGGAGTAATGGAAACACGGGAAGGGAAGTTTAGCATCCGCGCGGGCTCGGTACTGGTCATTCAGCCGGGCATGTGGCACCGCTATAAGCCCAACGCGAAAAGTGGCTGGCAGGAACATTACATTGGTTTTAACGGCGACCTGGCGGCCCGCTTACTCTCCCACCCCTTGTTTGATCAGGTGCAGCCTGTTTTACATGTTGGCGTGCGCGAAGAGCTGATCGATACCTATTACAAGGTGTTCGATCTGGTGGCTGAAGAACACCCCGGATTTCAGCAAATTGCTTCGGGCCTGGTGGTTAAAATGCTGGGCTATTTGATTTCGTTCGAAAAGCAGAAGGAATTTCAAGGCAAGCCCATTGCCGCTATTATTGAAGATGCACGTTTCCGAATTCGTCAAAATGTGGATCAGCAACTGGACATGGAACACATGGCCGGGGAGTACAATATCGGCTATTCCTATTTCCGGAAGATGTTTAAAAACTACACGGGCATGTCACCCCACAAATATCATTTGGAACTGAAAGTGATGCGCGCCAAGGAGCTGTTGCTGGTGACCAACAAAAGTGTAAAGGAAATCAGCTATGATCTTGGTTTTCAGACCATTCACTATTTCAGCCGGCTATTTAAACAAAAGGTTGGGAAAAGTCCAACGGAGTTTCGGGCTTAAACCTGGATCGCGTTCGCTGCCGATTTAAGAGCAAATCAGCAAGCGTATCTGCCAAGGTGTTGCGATGAAACGCTTGCTGACTTCCTCCATACAAACAAGGCCGGCGGCTCACTTTTCAATCACCCGAAAGTTTTCAACCTTATTTGTTTTCAGTTGATTTTTCCACCGATTGACGACCGGTAATTCCAACTCTTTTTCACGGTATTCATCCGGGCTCATAATAGGGATTCCGTGGATAATAGGATAGTACCGTTTGCAGGTTGGGCAAATCAAAATTCCTTCCCGGATATCTCCGGAGAGGTCTTCAGCGAAAATTTGCAGGTCCAGTTCATCTTTGTCAAACGGACAACACAGTTTATTGATTAATTCTTTCTTCATTTTGAGATCAATTTTGAGATTGCTATTCTTTTTCCAGTTTTTCACGAAAACTGGCGACCACTTCAGCAGGCTTGCTGGCTTGAAGCACCGATGAAATGACGGCTACACCATCCATTCCGGCTGGCTTTAACTGATCGATGTTTTGCAGGGAAATGCCCCCCGCAACGAACAGCGGCATTTGAGTCAACTGGCGTACCTTTTTTACGGTGTGGGGGCTCACCAGCTCACATGCTCCGGCTGACTTTGAGGGAAACATGGAGCAGAACGAAATGTAATCAAGTTTGTTGGCGATGGCCCATTCAACGCTTTCCAAGTTGTTGCCACAGGTCAGTCCAATAAAACACTTACGCCCGAGTGCTGTTTTTCTCACATCAAGGTCATCGACAGGTTGATCCAGATGGATACCGTCCAATTCATACGCCTTAAGTAACTCCCAATTGTTGTTGATCAGAACCGGGATTTGCTGCTCAGCCGCCAATTCTTTGATTTGCTTAATGATGGCCTTTTTATTGGCGCCGGCTTGCCAGTGATCCCAAATCTGGATGATCCCCAAACCGCCAGCAATGGCTTGCTGAAGTTTCGAAAAGAGTTCGCTTGCCTCCATTGCCGGATCAACCACCAGGTAAACGCCGCCTGTTATTATTTTTGTTTGATGTTTCATTTTAATCCATTTTTAAAAGCTTTGAAAAAGGCATTCCAGTAGGGATCCGTACCGGCATGAACCAAAGGTTTGGTTTTGCCATCGCACAAAAGGTTCATCCCTGAATCCTTTGACACAAACCGGCCAACAACGGTTGCCTGAATACCTGCCGCATGTAGTGCTTCCACTACTTGCTGTTCTCCTTCTTCGCTGACAGCGATAATCATTGATCCGGCGCCAATCACTTCGAGTGGATTAATGTTGAACAAGTCGCAAATGCTTTTCTGCGCTTCACCAACAGGAATCCTTCCGGGATCAACTTCAACGCCACAGCCCGAGGCTACGGCCATTTCGTGGATTGCTCCCAGCACCCCACATTCGGTGACATCGTGCATGGCATGAACCCGTTTAGCTTGTTCGGTATTGGTTTGGGCAGCCACCAAACCATCTTGGAGGCAGCTGGTTTGGTAGAACAACGAACAGGCCTTTTCATAGATTTCTTCTCCACATTCACGTTTGATGGTTTCCGGAAAGCTGCGGGCCAGGATGGATGTTGAAACCAAAGCTGCTTCTTTGGTGACCAGAATCCGGTGGCCGGGACGAGCCATCTGACTACACAACATTTGTCCTTGTTTAGCCAGGGCAATCATCGTCCCTCCCCCTGAGATGGTTGAGTTCAGCCCCTCATAGCGGGCCGTGTGCCCTCCAGTAATGGCTACACCCAGCTTTTCGCAAAAATGGTGGATGTGCTTCCAGTAGCTCTCAAAATCGGCACCGCTAACGGATGACGGCAGGTTTAAAACCAACTGCGCATATTGTGGCGCTACACCCGTGGTTGCCATGTCGTTGGCCATCAACTGAACCGACAGCCAAGCTGAAGCTTCCATTCCCAGCGCGGGAATGTAACTGAGCGGGTCGCTGGTCATGGCCATTTCGTAGCCGTTCGGAAGTTGTACAATGGACACATCGGTACCAAAGGCAGGGCCAACCTGAACTTCGTCCCGCACATGTCCACAAAACGGATAAATATGCGCTTTGAAAAACTCATCCGTTATTTTCCCGTTATCGGTAAATTCCATCATGACAACAGCTTGACGTATAATCCAAAGAAATCGCCGTAGGGAACTGACCATTGCTGCAGCGGAAACCATTTGGGCAAGCCAGTGCAGGTCCACTCAATAGTGAATTCCCTTCCGTCCAACGCTTCACGAATCACACTAATTAGATGCTGCGGTGTATAAAAAGTGGCGGTCACATAAAATGGATTTTGTCCAAATACTTGTTGCACCCGACGCCGCAGCACTTTGGGAGAATTCCGGTTCATCATGCCAAAAACCAATCCATGTTTGCCTACCCGGGCAGCTTCGCGGATGACCTTTACCGGATCTTTGTAATACTCGAAGGTGGTGATAAAAGCCACTGCATCAAAGGTGTGATCCTTGAACGGCATGGAGTGCGAATCGGCCATGACCAAGTCACCCTTAAACAGGTGAATGGCCTGCGATAGCATAAAAGGGGAAATATCGCCGCCTGTTGCTTCAATGCCAATATTCTTCCACCACCGGGTAAAGCGGGTGGTGCCGCAGCCAAATTCAAGCAGTGTCTTTACCCGCTCGTCTTTTTTGACCAGCTGTTCGATAACTTTTTTCTGCCAGACTTCGGCACGTTTGTATCGGCCTTCGTACCATTGTTCGTAAGTGTCGGTGTGTTCGCGGTTAAAGAACCATTCTTTTCGTCCCTGCCAGTTCTGCAGGCTTTTGTTTACCAATTCAATACTCATTTTCACTCGTTTTAAAATAAAAAAGCCACTTGTCCGTCTAAGGAAATGTGGTTGAATGAATTGAGATGTGGCCAATCAAAACCGCCTGCATTTCCTCCGCTGGTATTATCCAGTTCAGGTACACGGGTAAAGTCTCAGCCTCTTCAGAAAGAAGCACCCCGATGCATTGTATGGGTTGTAAAAATAGGGATAATTGCCGTGGATAAAAAATTAAAATCTATTTGCTGCCGGCTCGAAAAAATGAAAATTAAGTGTCGTATTCAGAAGTGGAACCTGATGGTATGCGGTATTTTTATAATTTTGGAGCGATCTTAGAATCAATTAATCCCTTTCTGTGCTTAAGGACTTCCAATTGCATTTTCAATGAAAGGGAGTTCATCAATCGAAAAAATGAATTAATATGAAAACTATTTCGCTTGGAACAGATCATGCTGGTTATCATTTAAAAGAAGTGGTGAAAAAATACTTGCAAGATAAAGGTTTCCAAATCGTTGACTACGGTGCATTTTCGAATGAGCCGGTTGACTATGCAGATTTTGTGATTCCGGCAGCCGAGGCAGTTGCCAATGGCGAAGCCGATCTTGGGTTGGTTTTCGGCGGAAGTGGAAACGGAGAAGCTATTGCCGCCAACAAGGTAAAAGGTGTTCGCTGTGCGCTTTGCTGGAACGTGAAGTCGGCCTTGTTAGCTAAAGAACATAACAATGCCAACGTCATTGCCCTGGGTGGGCGTATGGTCTCGGATGCGGAGGCCCTGAAGATTGTCGATCATTGGCTGGAGGCTTCGTTTGAAGGGGGACGGCATCTGCGTCGCATCCAAAAAGTAGGCGATTATGAGACCAGGCAATCAGGCGAAAGCTAAGCGATTCCTCCGCATTTTTTATTTCTGAATTATTTTGTTTTGTCGGTACAGAAGGGACGGGATGTTTTTCTATATTTGTCAACGTCTCAAGTAAACACATTTAGCGTTTTTAACTTCATTCGACCGACTAAATCGTGTTCAATGATGAAGTTGGAAGCTTGCCTCACATAGAAACAATTTAAACCCAAGCTTATGAAAACCCGTTTCCTTTTCATGATGATTCTATCTTTATTATCTATGACAACACATGCTCAACAAGCGCTATGGGGTGCCCCCAATCTGGTTTCGCCCGAAATTCATGACAACAACACCGTGACCTTCCGCTTGCAGGCTCCTCAGGCCAGCGAAGTCAAGCTATCGGGCGACTGGATGCCTTCTGAGGGTTGGGTGCCCGGATCGGTGGCCATGGAAAAAGCGGAAGACGGCACCTGGACACATACAACAGAAGTGCTAGCATCGGAATTGTACAGCTACTTCTTTTTGGTTGATGGGCTGCGCGTGCCCGACCCAAATAATGTGCACCGGATTCGTGATGTCGCGACAGTAACAGACGTTTTTCTGATTGGCGGCGGGAAAGCCGATTTGTACTGCGTGAACGATGTGCCACATGGAACCGTAGCACGGCGCTGGTACGACTCGCCGGGTAATGAGATGAACCGGCGGATGACCATTTACACGCCTCCGGGCTACGAAAACAGCAAAGAAAACTATCCGGTACTCTATTTATTGCATGGTATGGGTGGCGACGAAGAGGCCTGGATTGCCTTGGGGCGTACCGCTCAGATTATGGATAACCTGATTGCACAGGGCAAAGCCAAACCGATGGTGGTGGTGATGACCAATGGGAACGTGGCGCAGCAGGCTGCTCCGGGCGAATCGGCCAAAGGGTTTTACAAACCTACCATGCAGATGCCCAATACGATGGATGGAAAAATGGAAGCTACTTTTCAGGATGTCATCCAGTTTATTGAAAGCAACTATCGAGTAAAAACAGACCGTAAAAACCGTGCGATTGCCGGTTTATCGATGGGTGGATTTCATTCACTTCATATTTCCAGGTATTATCCGGAAAACTTCGATTATGTCGGCTTGTTTTCGCCAGCCATCTTGCCTGATGAAAATGTGAAATCGAAAGTGTACGAAAACTTCGATGAAACGCTGAAGGCGCAAAAAGACAACGGTCTGGAATTATATTGGATTGGCATCGGCAAAACCGATTTCCTGTACAAATTTGTGGAGGACTACCGGAAGAAACTCGACGGGATGGATTTTCCGTACAAATACCACGAAACGGAAGGCGGACATACCTGGTCAAACTGGCGTGATTACCTGACGGAATTTGTGCCACAGCTTTTTTAGATGAAATTCAGATTTTGAGTGTAGTCAATAAATTACAAAACCGGAAATTCAAACAATCCGCAAGCCTCTTCTCTTGTTACAGTGTGATATGCTATGACATTAAATTAATTCTTTTGTTCTTGTGTTGAAACAATCCGGTGTAACATTATAAATCCAGCATATCAATAATTAATGGGATTAAATCGTACAAACAAATTAACCCACTGGCTAATTCAATAAATTCAGACTTCCGTCAAACTGATAAACCTTTTCTTGTTCTGTGGTTTCGAGCTCAAAACGCTTGTTGTTATGTACCAAAATGAAGGACTTGCCCAATTTTGACAGGACTTCGACCTTGGTGAGTTGATGCTGCTCCCATGCCATTGAAACTTCAAATCCGCCGCGCGCTAACAGTCCGCTAACCTGTCCATCGTTCCACTCTTCAGGGAGTGCCGGCAAAAGGTTGATATTTCCGGCGTGGCTCTGGATCAACATCTCCGCGATTCCGGCAGTCGCACCAAAGTTGGCATCCATTTGAAATGGTGGATGTTGCCCAAACAAGTTCGGCGAAGTACTTTTTGCCAACACCGTGTTCAAACTTCTCCTGGCTTTTTCACTTTCGTGTAAACGCGCGTACTGACTGATTAGCCAGGCCGCACTCCATCCGGTGTGCCCGCCTCCGTTTTCAATTCGGTAGTCAAGCGATTTTTTTGCTGCTGCAGCCAACTCTGGGGTTTGCTCCACTGAGATTTGAAATCCCGGATGAACAGCAAACAGGTGCGAAATATGCCGGTGCCCGGGCTCTGCTTCCGGAAATTCTTCAGCCCACTCCATCAACCGGCCATCGGAACCAATTTCAGGGCCGGCAAGTTGTTCCCTGGCTTCAGCCACTTGGCTGATCAAATCATGGTCGACACCCAGTTCACGCGATGCCATCAGGAAGTCGGTAAAAAGCTGCCAAATTACCTGTTGATCGTGGGCAGGTCCCATGCTGATCTGGTATCGACTGCTGTCGGGTGCGATAAAAGTATTTTCGGGTGAAACAGCCGGCCCCGAAACCAACTTTTCGGAAACCGGATCTTCAACCAGCCAAGCGAGGTAAAACCGGACGGAAGATTCCAGCACTGGGTACATGCGTTTCAAAAAATCCTGATCGCCGGTAAACGCATAATGTTCAGCAATGTGCGTACTTATCCATGCTCCTGCTCCCGTATGCATCCCCCAACTGGCAGCCTCGCCGGGCGCGGTGTATCCCCAAATATTGGTGATAGGATGAACTACCCATCCGTCCAGGTCGTACTGAGTTCGGGCGGTCTTGGTTCCCGGTTCAACCAGCGATTCGATCAGGTAGAACAAGGGCAGGTGCATCTCCGACAGGTTGGTAACCTCGGCCGGCCAATAGTTCATCTCTACATTCACGTCGGTGTGATAATCCCCATTCCAGGGCGTTTGAATTTTATTCGCCCAAATCCCCTGCAAATTGGCCGGCAGTGTTCCGGGGCGCGATGATGAAATCAGCAAGTAACGGCCATATTGAAACATCAACTCGACCAGGTGCGGGTCGGACGAGTTTTCTTTAAATTGTGCCAGCCGTTCATCTGTCGGAATCGGAAGGATTTCAGCGGGTGTCAGGTCAAGACGAACACGTTGAAAGAAATCCTGATATTCGTTGGTGTGCGCCTTCTTCAGTTCGTCAAACGATTTAGTTGCGGCCCGCTCAAGGTTCTCACTTGTGATAGCTTCATAATCCTTTCCTTTATAATCGGGATACTCCAATACATGATCGGTTGCTGCGGAAAGAAACAGCGTCACTTCATCGGCATTTTCAACCACCAGCTGTCCGTCCTGATAGCTCACTTCTCCATTTTTGGCCACTGCCTTAAGCCTGGTCATATATTGCAAGCCTTCTCCCCCTTTTCCATCCGAAAGGGCGCCGGCCATGATCAGTTGATCGTCTTTGGCGTAGGTCTGGTAACGTTCGGGACGGTTCATGGTGCCGGTGAACGAAACTTGTCCTGGCTGATCTGCCGTAAAACGGGCAACCATCACCTGATCCGGGTAGCTGGTGAAAATTTCACGTTGATAATCCACACCATCCTGCGTGTAACGAACGCGAACCACCGCCTCATCCAAATCCAGCTCACGATAGTAATTCTCATAACCGGATTGCTTGCCATGATCAATCCATAAATCGCCCAAAGTTTGAAAACAGCCAAAAGGAACTTCTGCGCCGTTGCCATGACCCGATCCAGCTCCTTTGCATACCATGGTTTGATTGGTCAGCTCGGTAGCCTCTTTGTATTTCCCTTCGAAAAGCAGTTGCCTGATTTTGGGCAGAGCTGCTGCTGCTTCGGGGTTATCATTGTCGGCCGGGCTCCCCGACCACATGCTTTCTTCATTCAGCTGAATCCGCTCTTGGTTGACATCGCCAAAAACCATCAAGCCCAACGAACCGTTGCCCAAAGGCAAGGCTTTCAGCCATTCAGGATCGTCTTTTCGACCGTTGGGATCATCCGCAACAGAAGCGTCGGCTGGTTGATTGTACCACAATTTGAGATTCGATTCTTTGGGATCATTGGTCTCTGGCTGACAGGACCACAGCAGAAAGATTGCAACCGTTAGGAGGAGAGATTGGTGAAATTTCATTAGCTAGTGTATTAGATTTGGTAATAAAGTAAAGAAAATTTGCTGTTTTATTCGTTTGTTTTTAGTGATCCAGTTAAGAAAACAGGATGCTGTCCTTCGGTTTCGATGGTTACTTTTACCTTGCTTTCGGCATCAGGAACAAAGCTTTTGTTGACAACCAACTGAATCGTTGTCTTTCCAAAGGCTTCAAGCTCCGGAACTTCCCCGAAAGCAATCTTTTTGTACTGCCCCTCCAACAGCTGTTCAATCTTAACCGTACTGATCTGGGATTGAACCTGTCCAAAATTCTGAACTTCAACCTTTATTTTGTAACCCGTCTCCAACTTTTCAGCAACCGGCAAACGAGCCGACAGAGCGGGCTCACTGTAATTGAGCCAAGGCAGCCGGGCATATGCAAACAGTAATTGTCCCTGGCTGGTTTTACCCAATAACTTGGCAGTAAAATTATCCTCTGACAATCCGTTTCCCGCTCCTTCAAATACGAGGATCAAGTCATCGCCTGATTTTTCGGTTCGAATCAGCTTGCTACCCCGTCCAAAATTAACTTCTTCGGAAGCTCCAAAATGCAAGGAGTCTAAATCCAAATCAGCTTGAGGATTAAATCCCTCTTCGGCCTCAACCCGAAGCCGGATTTCAGGTGTGTCCGGTCCAATCTTCTCTTCATTCAGAATTGTGATGAGCTTGCCAACAGTTAAGGGAATACTGATATTTTTTGAGCTATGTCGGTCATTGGGCTTGTCCTCCTTTTTCAAGGTGTCAATTACCGCAAAGTTCGCCTGTATCGCTCGTCCGTACTGATCTTGCAGTACTTTGATCCGTTCGTACTTAAACCAATCCTCTGTGGTTCCATCCTGGTAGTTGGTAATGCCGGGAATGTATGCTTCGCCCGGATCAACTTTCCAGTGAATCCCATCTTTCGAGCGCAAATAGTAAGCGATACGGCCATACCAGTCGTTTACAATCATGTGGTATTGAATGTTTGTCTTCCAAATAACCGGGTCTTCAAAACGTCCGTCAACATCAGGATAAACCCGTTGATCTGTGACCTGATGATACGGGGACACGCCATCTTTACTGAACCAAATACCGCCACCGCGGCACACCATGATGTACGAACCGTCTTCACGCCTGGCAAACGACAGATTGGAGAGTCCTTCAATAATCGAGCGGTCGCGATTGTCAAATTCAAATTTCTTGCAACTCCACGGGCCATCGAAACTTTCGGCAATGTAGTAGCCGTCAATTACATAAACGACGATCCGGCCATCGACGAGTCTGAAGGCTTCGGGATTGTGTCCCTTTCCAATTGTTGCTGTCACCTGGTATGGACCAAGCGGATTATCCGACTTGGCGGTAACCACGATGGAATTAGGCCATTCGCCATGCCCCTTGGGCGAATCTTCGCGCCAGCGGCAAACAAAAAGATGGTAGTTGCCATCCTCGCCTTTTAGCACGTTGCCACCCCAATAGGACCATTCGCTATCCTCAATGCCATTGTCGGT
>JAGXIR010000075.1 GCA_024635605.1 Sunxiuqinia sp. | reverse complement strand
GGGTAATATCCAATTCAGGAAGAATTATTATCCTGATGATCCGGATTATATCGATACGTCCATTCAAAACTCCCCGGGATTTGAAAACACCATGCAAATGATGGTAGATGAGCTTGATAAACTCATTTCACAATTGCAGGAATCGGGTACTTTTTTCAGTATGCGCAGTATTGGCCACATGTTGTGGGATACAACCATGCCGGGTATTCTGGGCTATTTTGCAGCCTTGCTGTACAATCAGAACAATGTGGCCGCAGAAGCTTCGCCTGTAACGACTTTGATAGAAATGTATGTGGGTAACGATTTATGCAAAATGTTGGGTTACGCAGTACGACCTATTGGTCAAAATAATTCGGAAGCACCATTGCCGGATAATCGAATCACAGGTTGGGGCCATATTACTTGCGATGGCTCGGTGGCCAACCTGGAAGGATTGTGGATGGCGAGGAATTTAAAATTTTATCCGGTAAGTGTACGTGCTGCTATCCAAAACGAAGCTGCTTTTCAAAATATTAAAAATTTCG
Organism: Sunxiuqinia sp.; assembly: GCA_024635605.1. Taxonomy (GTDB): domain Bacteria; phylum Bacteroidota; class Bacteroidia; order Bacteroidales; family Prolixibacteraceae; genus Sunxiuqinia. Next base: position 21,165 of record JAGXIR010000075.1, on the reverse strand, counting down.
AGGTAAAACTTGCGAATGGGACTATGGCGACGCTTGCAACTCTTGACGACTGGGCGGTGCTTAACCTGGCCCTAGATGATGTACTGGATATTCCCAACCGGATAAATAAGCAGTATGGCATTGATTTAGATACGATCAACTCGGCTATTTCAAAGTACTCGATACAGGAAATCGGGTATCATCAAATTATACATAAATATTTACCCTCTATTTGTGAATCTCCCGTATCCATCTGTTCCGGAACCAGGCATTATTCATGGCCAAAGGGAGCAGCCATTTTGGGCATCGGATCGGATAATATGTGGAGTCTTCCGGTAGATTTAAATGCAAGAATGGATTTAAACCATCTGCGAAAATCGCTTGATCGTTGTCTGGAAAAGAAAATTCCGCTATTGAATGTTGTGGTAATAATGGGTACAACAGAAGAAAGCGCCGTAGATCCGCTCGCCGATATCCTTTCCATGAGGGACGAATACCGAAACAAGGGCCTTGAATTTGCCATTCATGGTGATGCTGCCTGGGGCGGTTATTTCAAAACGATGATGAACAGCAGTGATGAAAGCACTCCTCACTCTTTTCAGCACATAGATGAAGCGGGTATGGCAAAATTGCCAATGAGCGACTATGTGATCCGCCAGTACAAAGTTTTACATCATACCGATTCCATAACAGTTGACCCGCATAAATCAGGCTATGTGCCGTACCCCGCAGGAGGATTATGTTATCGCAATTCGGCCATGCGAAACCTCGTTTCCTTTACGGCCCCGGTGGTATATCACGGCGGCGTTGATCCCACGGTGGGCGTCTATGGCGTGGAGGGTTCAAAACCCGGAGCTGCTGCAGCAGCCGTGTATTTAAGCCACAAGGTAATACGACCCAATATGGATGGCTACGGCAAACTTACTGCCGAATGTTTCTTCAACGCGAAACGTTTATATGCAGCATTGGTGTGTTTAAATATTGCCGACCTTCCTTTTTTTGTGGTTCCGCTTATCCCCATCCCTGCCATACAACAAGGTCTTTCTGCTGCAGAAGTTCAGCAGCAATATGAATTTATCAGAGACAGAATTGTAAACAAAACCAACGAGCAGCTCCTTGCCGACCCCGAGGCCTTTAAATTGTTTAAATTGCTGGGCGGCGACCAAACCATTGTTACCTACCTGTACAATTATTATAATTCCGATGGTACGCCAAACTGTGACATGTCTAAGGTGAACGAATTCAATAATGAAATTTACCGGAGATTCAGCTATAAACCTTATGAGGATAATACCCAGAATACCGAAATTGTGGTAACCTCCTCCGCTTTTACCCGCGAGTCAGACGGAGATTTACTGATAGACAGCCTGCGTCAACGGCTGGGTGTGGTAACCGATACTAATGCGCCCATCAATTTTATTATCTCTACCATTATGAACCCTTGGCTCAGTAATACGGTAAATGGTTCTTTTATTCCTCAGTTGATTTCCATTATCACAAAAAATGTTTCGGAAATTGCTAAAGAATTAGAATCCGGAACAACCAAATCAGTAACCACTTAATCAGCAAATTATGAAAGCAAAAAATATTTTTGGAGAAAATATTGATGAGATAAAATCAAAGTTTTCGCAAGCTACCAGCGATGGCTTTTCGCCAACTCTTGCCATTGTGTTTTGCTCCATTAATCAAAACAGGAAAGAAGTAACCGATTTTTTCAATGAGAAAAAAGTAGATGTATTTGGTTCCACAACAGCAGGGGAAATAATCGATTCGGAAGTGATGGAACAATCCAGCGTAATTATGTTGCTGGATATTAAAAAGGAGCACTATAAAGTATTTCATGAAGCATCGGAGGACACTTTCAAAATATCCAACAATTTAGCCTTGTTTGCACAATCATCGTTTGTCAACCCCTCTGTTGTTGTAGTTTCGAGCGGCCTAACTATCGATGCGGAACAAATCATTAAAGGGTTTCATGCCGTTGATAAAGATACTCCCTTATATGGCGGCCTTGCAGCCGATGATTTAACCATGAAAGGCTCGTTTGTATTCAGTAATGATTATGAATCTTCCACTGGCCTGATTGCTTTGGTTTTTGATAGTGATAAAATAAATGTGCAGGGAATTGCCACCAGCGGATGGGATAATATTGGCATTGAAAAAACAATTACCAGATCGGTTGGCAATGTGGTTTACACCATTGATGATGAACCGGCAGTGGATGTATTTGTAAAATATTTTCAGTTTACAGAAAGTGTGGACAATACCGCTGAAATTATTGCACAAAACTTTGCCCAATACCCGCTACAGCTTACGAAAGAAAATGGAAATACGGTATTGAGAGCGCCTTTGATGGTAAATATTGAAAGTCGAGCCTTAATTTTTGCAGGTGGCATTCCGGAGGGCAGCAAAGTAAAATTCTCTGTTCAGCCCGGTTTTGATTTAATCGAAAAAACAACAGAACGGGTAAGTGTACTGAAAACAAGTATCCCCGAAGCCGACGCGCTGATTATGTTTTCCTGCAAGGCAAGACATATGGCTTTAGGTCCTATGACCAGCGATGAAGCAGGCATGATCAGAAGTTTATGGGATAAACCATTAATTGGGTTTTTTACCTATGGCGAAATTGGCACCGCAAAAGACAGCACTTGTGATTTTCATAACGAGACCTGTTCGATGGTCATTTTAAAAGAAAAAAGTGAAGGAGGAAATTAGTTATTAACTAAAAAATTAATCTAATTGGAACAACTAAAGAAAATCATACAGGAGTTAACTATTTCCGAAAGTGACAAAGCATTAATTTTGCAACAGTTAAAGGGAATTGAGAAAACCATTGCTATTGCTGAATTTAAATATAACCGTACAGTTCTTGATAAAGCTGCCATAAAAAATGTACTTAATGCAAGTATTCAGGAAATAGAAAAACAAAAAAAGGATATTGAAGCGGCAAGTAATGAGATCAGCCAGAATCTCATTGAATTGGATGCCCAAAAAAAAATAATTGAAGGGAAAAATATTGAACTTAACAAAGCAATTAATAAGCTTAAATCCACCCAGGCCCAGCTCATCCATGCAGAAAAAATGGCCTCGCTCGGTGAACTTACTGCAGGTATTGCCCACGAGATTCAAAACCCGTTGAATTTCGTAAATAATTTTTCGGAATTGAGCAATGAACTGATTGACGAGATGAATGAAGAGTTTGATAAAGGTGACATTGAAGAAGCAAAAGCAATTGCTTCAGACATCAAACAAAACCTTGAAAAAATCAACCACCATGGCAAACGTGCCGCTGATATTGTAAAAGGTATGTTGCAACATTCACGCGCCAGTTCAGGACAAAAAGAACCAACCGATATCAACGCCCTGGCCGATGAGTATTTGCGTTTGGCATATCACGGCCTTCGTGCAAAAGATAAATCGTTTAATGCAGGGTTTAAAACCGAATTCGATGAGTCACTTCCCAAAATCAACATCATTCTACAGGATATTGGGAGGGTGTTATTGAATTTGATAAACAATGCGTTTTATGCTGTGAATGAGCGAAGCAAAAAAGGAGAAGAAGGATATAAACCAACCGTTTCTGTAAGCACCGCCAAAGTTGGCGACAAGCTTGAGATTAAAGTTGCAGACAACGGCCATGGAGTTCCGAAAAACATCAAGGAGAAGATTTTCCAGCCCTTTTTCACAACAAAGCCAACCGGCCAGGGAACAGGTTTGGGTTTGAGTTTGAGCTACGACATTGTGAAAGCGCATGGTGGCGAACTGAACGTAGAATCAAAAGAAGGAGAGGGTACAGCGTTTTTTATTCAGCTACCGTGTCCTTAAATCATGCAAATCATTTAATCCAATAAATCATAGCCAGTCCCGATTTTTCGGGAGCTCAGACAATTTACCCTTTAAACGTTAATCCCAAAAGCGTAATATCGTCTGACTGAGGCGCACCGTTTACAAAATCATTGACATCGGCAAACGATTTTTTTATAATTGTTTCAACAGGGTGGTTCAGGTTTTCATGCAGAAAATTTTCGAATTTTTCTTCTCCATAAGCTTTTTCTTCCAGATCGATAGCTTCAACAACACCGTCAGTATAAAGCAAAAGCTGGTCGCCTTTCTTCAGTTGTAATTTTTTCGACTCAAAGATGAAATCATCCAAAACTCCAAGCGCCAGGCCATTTGTCATTTCTACCTTGCTAATCCCGTCTTCTGAAAGCAGGTAAGGAGGATTGTGGCCAGCATTCACATAGTAAACTTCGCCGGTTTGCGTGTTCAGTATGCCGTAAAATACAGTGACAAACATGGAGGAAACACTCTCGTTGCAAAGCAGATTATTTACATAGTGCATACATTCACTTACCGAATCGCCTTTAAGTCCGGTTGCACGAATCAATGTGCGGCTGACTGCCATATAAATTGCTGCCGAAATTCCTTTGCCCGAAACGTCGCCAATTACAAATCCCAGCTGGTTTTTATCGATCAGAAAAAAATCATAGAAATCGCCTCCAACTTCATAGGCGGCAACCATCGAAGCATAAATGTCGAAATTGCGCTCGTTTGGAAAAGGCGGAAATTTTTTGGGCAGGATAGCCTGCTGAATATCACGCGAAATGTTCAGGTCGTGTTGTATCGAAACCAGTTGATCGTGTTCATTTAACCATTGACGAACAGACCGTATTTCTCCAAGGGTTTTTTTGATGGTTATTTCGAGATCGTCAAAATTTACAGGTTTGGTAATAAAATCAAAAGCGCCTCGATTCATGGCAGTTCGTATATTGTCCATGTCGCCGTAAGCCGATATCATAACCGTTTTCAGCCCTGGGTTTTTTAAATCCTTTAACTTGTTAAGCAAGGTCAGCCCATCCATCTTCGGCATATTAATATCGGAAAGTACAATCCCAATTTCAGGAAATTCAGTAATTTTATCGAGGGCTTCCAAACCGTTCGAGGCAAATTCAAAATCAAAAGTATTTTCACGGATATGGCGGCGGAATTTCTGCCGGATCATCGGCTCCATATCGGCTTCATCATCCACGACCAGAATTTTAACTACGGTTTGTAAAGATTGGCTCATAACATAAAAAGAATAATTTTTTATTTCATATTTTTACTGACCTGTTGCTATTTCTCTTCTATCCTGAAAACAACTTTCATTTACATTTGTTTATAAACAAACTAAACAATAGATACTTGAAAGAAATATTCGTAACTTTTACAACAATTAAATGTACATCAAATAGTCATCAAAAAACAACAGCAAATGAAAAATCTATTTACTAAACATCTTCTACTTTTTGGTATGGCGCTGATTCTGGTTTCAGCATGTAATTCCTCTTCGAAAACAAAAGAAAAAAAAGGGACAACCTCCAGCGGGCAAGAGGCATATGTTGAAGTTGAAGTTTTTGATGCTGTAAAAGTCAAAGACCAAATTGTTGAAACGATTCGAAAAATGCCCAGTGAAAAGGAAATTGCCACACTGCTGAATGAAGCCGGGGCTTCGTATATTCTTGATTTAACCGTTCCGGCTGAGCAGGCGGAAAAACTGATGACCAAATCCGATCAAAGTTTTGGCTTAGGCCTGTACTCTTTCGATTTGCTCTATGCCAGCGTCTATAACCGTGGAGATGTTGCGGCTGAAATAAGCGATGTTTCCGAGCAGTTAATTGATCAACTTGGACTCAGGGATGAACTGATTTCATCAAAAAACTACCTGGGAAGGATTAAAGTAAATGCCGATAACAAAGATTCTCTCGATTACCTGGTTGCGCAGGATCTCAACCACTTTCATCAGCAAATGTCAACCGGCGATCAGCCCGATGTTTATGCACTTTCGGTTATTGGGTCCAACGTGGAAGCCTTGTATATTTTAAGCCAGAGTACTTTGTTGGCAAATAACAATGCAAAAATGCTTGATATTATGAGCAGGCAGACCGAAAGGGTAAAACTGGTATTTACCCTGCTTGAAATTATGTCGGGAGATGAAAACATTAAACCTTACTACGAACAATTTAAGCCGGTTGTCACTATTTTTGAAGAGAATCAGAAAATTACAGAAAAAGAGCTTGCGGAAATCGGTCCTTTAATGGAGACAGTCAGAAAGAACATATTAAATTAATCGTTGAAATCCGGGAACCGGCAGGTTGAATTCCCGGGTTTTCAATTTCCGGTTTAATAGATTACACATGAACGAGATCACATTAAATGCCCTGATCAATCTATTTGCATTATTCTCGGCCATAAGCGAATCGAAAAAAGAGGAAGCTATCCGGAATTTTTCTTTATACCTGCATCAGCATTTTGGCATTTCCGATGATGATGATTACCTGAAACTATTTGAAGAGTTGCTCGATTTATACGGGGTTAACGGAAAACCTGCCTTCCCTGTTGATATGGTTCAGGAAGCCTATAAAATCAGTACAAACATCAGGAGTTGGCTCAGAAAAGATGAGCAAATAATGGTTTTTTTACGGTTTCTGGAACTTGTGAAAAGCGGAAATCTTTCGAAAGCAACATTGCTTTTTGAAACATTGGCCGATGTTTTTGAAATCAGTAAAACCGAGGTTGATAAATTTTTCGCCTTTATATCTTACACTTCTCCCGATCAGATTGATACCCCCGATTTTTTATTGATTAACAGAAGTGAAAAACCCGGCAAACACAGGTACAGGCACATTTATGAAGATAAAATCGACGGCGAACTGCTTTTTTTGCGTTGTTCATCAATCGGTCATTACATTTTTATTTTCCATGGGAATGAATACCTGACCATTGAAGGAAACCCTGTCGTTCCCGGACGCTTTTATGCCTTCAAGGAAGGAAGCGTTATCCGTGGCCCGCGAGTTTCACCGGTTTACTATACTGATATTGCTTCAGGTTTTATTGATCAGGGCCTGATCCCGTTATTTGTTTTTTCGGGCGATGAAATTGAATTTAAATTCAAAAACAGCAACAACGGGTTACACCGGTTTTCCTTCACCGAAAAATCGGGCCAGCTAATTGCCATTATGGGCGGAAGTGGTGTGGGAAAATCAACATTACTCAATATCCTGAATGGAAACATACCCGTTCAACATGGAAAGGTGAGAATCAACCAGGTTGATATCTATGAACAAAAACAGGAGATAGAAGGGTTGATCGGTTATGTGCCGCAGGATGACCTTTTGTTTGAAGATCTGACGGTTTGGGAGAACCTGTATTTTAATGCATCGCTTTGCTTCGATCAACTTTCCCGTTCAGCCATTGAGGAGAAAGTAGAAAAGGTATTGCATGAACTCGAGCTCTGGGCGTTTAAGGACTTAAAAGTAGGCAGCCCGTTAAATAAGATTATCAGCGGGGGGCAGCGAAAAAGGCTGAATGTAGCGCTTGAACTAATCAGGGAACCTGCTATTCTTTTTGTCGATGAACCGACTTCAGGCTTATCATCCACCGATTCTGAAAAAGTAGTGTTGCTTTTAAAACAGCAGGCCCGCAAAGGCAAGCTAATCATAATAAACATTCATCAGCCATCATCAGCCATTTTTAAACTGTTCGATAAGTTGTGGATTATGGATTCAGGAGGCCGGCCTATTTACGCCGGTAATCCGCTCGACGGTATAATCTATTTCAAAAAGGAGGTTAACCATGTGAATGCTGAAATTTGCGAGTGCGTGCTTTGCGGGAATGTAAATCCCGAGCAGGTACTCGAAATTGTAGAAACCAAAAAGATAGATAATTCCGGGAACTTTCTTCCCGAACGCCGTTTTACACCTGAGTATTGGTACACCCGTTACCGGAAAAATGCAAAGGTGAAAAAAAATGAAATTCAGTACACGACAGTTGGATTACCCCCGGCGGGTTCAAAAAAACCCGGCTTGCTAAAACAGTTCAGGATATTTTTCGAACGGAACTTAAGGATAAAAAGCACCGATCACCAATACCTTTTCATCAACCTGTTGGAAGCCCCGGTGCTTGCCGTAATTGTAGCCTGGTTCACCCGTTTTTCGGAGGGGAATGAGTATGTCTTTTTCGAAAATAAGAGCTTAATCTCCTACCTTTTCATGTCGGTTGTTGTGATCTTGTTCATGGGCATGAGCGTCAGCGCCGAGGAAATTATTAAAGACCGCAAAATATTGCAGCGCGAATCGTTTCTGAATCTGAGCCGGTTTAGTTACCTGAATTCAAAAGTCCTGTTTCTGATTCTTCTTTCGGCATTTCAATCGTTCAGTTTTGTTTTCATTGGAAACCTGATCCTCGGAATTCATGATATGACGATGGCTTACTGGCTCATTCTTTTTTCTGTGGCGGTTTTCTCCAATCTGTTGGGATTGAACATTTCATCGGCATTCGATTCGGTGGTGGCCATCTACATTTTAGTTCCGTTGTTACTCATACCGCAAATCCTTCTTTGTGGAGTCGTTGTTAAATTCGACGATTTACAAAGTAAAACCGCAGCCAAAGATGCGGTGCCGTTTACCGGAGAAATTATGGCTTCGCGGTGGGCCTTTGAAGCGCTTGCCGTTGAGCAGTTTAAAGAGAACAGGTATATGGCCCGTTTTTTTGAACTGGAAAAAGAAATGGCACAAGCCCGCTTTCGTTCCGATATTCTGACAACTGAATTGATTGGGCAGGTTGACTTGGTGGATGGTTGGGCAAGGCTCAACAAACCTGCTGATGAAATTTCTCGGAAACTGAAGATTATTAAAAATGAAACCAAAAAACTGGATGATGAAAAAGTGCTGCCTGAATTTCGGTTTGCAGAAAGTCTGGTGGCCGGAGCGTTCAATCATGAAATTGCTGAGCATACAAAAACGCACCTGAATCAACTAAAGGACTTTCATAAGAATCGCTATCAAAAGGTGAAATCGGAGAAAGATCGGTTGATAAACCGTTTAGAGAAAGAGAAAGGCGATCAGTTTCTTTACGATCAGAAAATGAAGTTTCATAACAAACCACTGGAGGTGCTGGCACTCAACTCTGAAACAAAAGAGTTTTACCGCGAAACACCTGACGGCTACATGCAAAAAATAGCCCCGGTTTACAAGAATCCCGATTTTACATATGGAAGGGCACATTTTCTGGCATCGCAAAAAAACCTGTTTGGTTATGCTGTTGATACCTTTATCTTTAACGTAGCAGTGATATGGCTTATGAGTGCATTTTTATACATTGCCCTTTATTACAACTGGTTGCGTAGAATTCTGGGGATTTCAGACCAGTTTAAACCCATTAAAAGTTTCTTTAACAATGGGAAACAGGAAAAATAAGCACTTCGTTGTTGAAAACCAGATTGGAGAACTGTCTTCTTTGGCTGGGAAAATTGAAAAATTGGCCGAACAATGGGGATTGTCGCCGGCCATTGCCATGAATATTAACCTCGTGGTTGAAGAAGCGCTTACCAACGTTATTTTTTATGCTTTTGCTGACAACGACAAACATGAAATAGAAATTACAGTATCTCTTGAAAATAAAAGACTGACCATTAAAATAGAGGATGACGGCATTCCATTCAATCCGTTGGAAAAGGAACAGCCCGATATTAACCTACCTGCTGAGGAAAGGCCTGTTGGAGGACTTGGAATTTTCCTGATGTCGCAGGTTATGGATGAAATGCATTATAACAGACAAAGAAATCATAATATCTTGACGTTAAATAAAAATATTTGATATGAATATTAAGAAAGAAAAAATTGGAAATTTTGCCATCCTGAAAATCAAAGGAAGAATTGACACAATCAACTCAACTGTTTTAGAGGGGGTAGTCAACCAGTTGTTTGACAGTGGAGAGAAGAATTTGATTTTCAATTGCAGCGGAATGAATTACATCAGCAGTTCCGGCTTAAGGGTATTTCTTGTAACACAAAAAAAGGCAATTCCGTTAAATGGAAAACTTTATCTGTGCAACATGCAACCAGCCATTCAGGAAATTTTTCGGATATCGGGCTTTTCGAATTTATTCAAAATATTCGAAACTCAGGAAGAAGCACTTGAAAACTAATAATTCTGAACACGATGCATCTTTCCCTTGGTCCACTCATATTTACCCTGTTGCTGACACAACGTTTGTTCAGGTTCTCAAAAATTAACAATCATCCGCAGTGGGAACGATTGTTCAGATATGCCCGGTATTTCGCCATTTTTCTCTTTGTCACCGAAATACTTATTGCGGCTTCAAATTCTACCCGGTGGGTTTGGCATATCATACTGATTTCGCTTATTCTTTTTGCGTTTCAACAAAAGGAAATGCGTTCGCTGCGCATGTTCTTAATGGCGTTCATACCCTACGTTCTGGTTGCATTCTTTAGTGATTTAATCCAGCTAATACTAAGCAGTTTTTATAGTCGGTGGGAAAATTATTTTGAAACAGCAGTAATGCTCTCAGTTATTTGGCTGGTGGCCATTCTGTTTAGTCACTACAGGCAAAGCAAAGCAGCCGAAAAAGAACGTATAAAAAGACAGCATGAAGATGAAATAAACAGGGCCATTGCCATACGAAAGGTCGAATTGGAAGGATTGGTAGACGAACGTACGGCCGAGATTACGAAACAAAAAGAGGAGCTTGAAAAAGCACTTGAAGAACTTAAAGCTACTCAAGGCCAGTTGATTCAATCCGAAAAAATGGCCTCGCTTGGGGAGCTTACCGCTGGTATTGCTCATGAAATTCAAAATCCGCTAAACTTTGTCAACAATTTTTCGGAGATCAATAAAGAATTATTGGAAGAAATGAGTGAAGAAATTGAAAAAGGAAACTTGGATGAAGTGAAACTGATTGCAAAAGATGTAATTGAAAACGAACAAAAAATAAACCACCACGGTAAACGTGCCGATTCAATTGTAAAAGGAATGTTGCAACACAGCAGAAGCACCAGTGGCATTAAAGAACCAACCGACATTAATGCTTTGGCAGATGAATATTTACGGCTAGCCTATCACGGAATGAGGGCAAAAGATAAAACCTTCAATGTAACCATGAAAACCGATTTCGATGAATCGATTGGGAAAATCAATGTCATTCCGCAAGATATCGGCCGGGTGATTCTGAATTTAATTACCAACGCATTCTATGCTGTGCAGGTAGAGACGCAGAATTATGCTTCGCCGCAACAAGCACCACGAAAACAACCGGATTATAACCCCACGGTCATCGTTTCGACAAAAAACACGGGAACCCACGTGAAAATCTCGGTTGATGACAATGGTAATGGAATACCTCAGGCTGCAATAGATAAAATATTTCAACCTTTCTTTACCACCAAACCAAGCGGTCAGGGAACTGGTTTGGGATTAAGCATGAGTTACGAAATTGTCACCAAAGCACATGGCGGCGAACTGAAAGTGGACAACAAACCCGGCGAAGGAGTTCGGTTCACCATCATACTGCCCATCTAAATTGAAAAAAATACAAGACCATGAATATTTTAGTAGTTGACGACGAAAGAGATATCCAAATGCTGTTTGAACAGCGGTTCCGAAAAGAAATCAGGGCTAAAGTGCTGAAATTTGAATTTGCATTCTCAGGTGAAGATGCCTTGAACCGCATTGAAAAATACACTCACGAAGCAGTTTTAATCCTTTCAGATATTAATATGCCAGGGATGAGCGGCTTGGAATTACTCGGAAAAATTAAACAAAAAGCACATAAACCACCGCCTGTAGTGATGATGATCACTGCCTACGGCGATGAAGAAAACTTTAAACAGGCCATGGAACTTGGGGCAGATGATTTCCTGACCAAACCTGTGGATTTTGCAATACTGAAGGAAAAAATTAAAACACTGGAAGTTTAACAACTAATATTCCCGAAGGAAGCGGAATCTAAAACGTAAGTGTAATACATCGGAGATAAAATGAAGTGGGCTGTACTGGATTCGAACCAGTGACCCCTACCCTGTCAAGGTAATGCTCTAAACCAACTGAGCTAACAGCCCTTCTGTGCCACAAAAATAGGAAAAATTTACTTCGATTTTCAAATTCTGAAAAAAACGGTTTGATTTATGTTGGATTCCAATCCGGCTTAAAAGCTATCGTCATGATTCAAGCCTTTTTATATCTTTGTTTGACTGAAAATTGAATGGTTCTTGTTTTCTCGTTTATGAAAAATCAGAAACAGATAAAATATATCTTCTTATTTCTTAGTTTCTTGCTCGTAGCTTCGACTTCGATAGCTGCTGAAGATGTGATCTTTAAGCATTATGATGAAAGTATCTTTGTTATTTCCAATTTCTCGGGTACTGATGCATCCCTAAAGGAAAACCAATCGGTTCAGCAATTGCTTAATGCCAACATTGGCGGTTTTCGGTTTTCTCTGGAGTGGGAGCGACAACAAAACCAGCTCATGCTGCTTAATGCCTACGGACAATCTACCCCGTTTTTGGATCAACTGATTATCATTCGAAAGCATCTGGAGAATAATCCGGAAAAAATTCTAACCTTGTTTTTAGATTTCAACGTCAATGTGAATGAGTTGACTGACGTTATTGAAGAGTCGGGCATTCAACCGTATCTCTATGTAAACGAAAGCGAACACGAATGGCCCACCTTAAGGGATATGGTTGACACGGGAAAACGGGTGGTGATTTTTAAGATGCAGGAACATCGAAGTAGTCCGGAGTGGTTGCACTACGTCTGGGATTACGCCGTTGAACCCTATTTTTCGATACTGGAAGCGCCTGACTTTATTGGTGACTTTCTGAAAGGAGACTCGAAAAATAGTTTGCTGATTTACAATGATTATAACGTTCCAAGGAGAGCTGGTCTTCCGGAAGAATCTTTTTTCAATACCACTCAAAATCCCTATTTGATCGAACACATAAAGAATGTATGGAAAAGCACCGGCAAAACGCCTAATTTCATTATGCTCGACCGTTACCAGTCATGGATTATCCAAGTACTTTCCCAGTTACGGAGTTTTCAAACAGTAAAGGGAACCGTGACGTTCAATGCTCAAACGCTAAGTTATGTGAGCTGGGAGGGAACAAACAGCTTGACAAGTGGAAAGTATTCTTTTCCGGTGGGGCCCGGCGAAACCTTAACCTTAACCCCGAAAAGCCCGGGATACCAATTTAAGCCTGAAACGGTTGTTTTTGAAGAGCCGGAACAGAGCAAGTTGCAGCATTTTGCAGCGGTTCCATTGGAGATCACGGAGGCTATGGAAGCGTACTACAGTTTCGAAAATGGCTCGATGGATTATAGTAACAACGGGTTTAATGGAAAGGATGTGGAGGTTCACTACCAGACGGATCCTGAGCGAAATATGGTGGCTGTGTTCGGGAAAGAGAGCCACATTGTACTTCCCAAAGCAGAGGAGTTGAAATTGCGTGACCACGACTTTACCGTTTCTGTTTGGTTGAAGATTCGTGATTATAATGTGGAAGACCGCGATATTAGTATTATTGGGACCAAAGGAAGTTCCTATCAGCAATCGATTCATCTGGTATTGCGAAATCGAATACCTTATTTTGGGTTTTATGCCAACGACTTGGAGGGGAAAACCATTATTGAAGCGGGGAGGTGGTATCACTTGGCATGGCGCTACAACAAATTAACTGGCGAACAAGCGATTTTTGTCGATGGCAAGCTCGATAGCCGTTCGCTCGGACACCCATCATACAAAGGACGCGAAAGCATTTATGTTGGCATGGCTGGTTATAGTTCCAATGCGTATATGAACGGAGAAATCGATGATCTGGTCATTTGGTCGCGTACTTTGGGCGAAGAAGAAATCTGGAGCTTGAGTAGGGATTTGTTGGATCTGGCGCCAAGTCGCAATCTTTTTTTACGTTATCCTTTGTTGTCTAAGGTTGGCGTTATTTTTCTGGCTTTGCTTTTTCTATTGGTCGTTTATTTGAAACTACCGGCACGTTTAGGGAGAAAACGTCTGCTTCCTGCCGAAAAACTGAAGGAGCTGAACGACAGGCGAAGTGATTATCCTGCAAACAATTTTATTCAGCTTTTTGGCGATTTCCGGGTGGTCGATAAGGATGAAGTGGATATTACCGGACAGTTTACGCCAAAGATCAAGCAGCTGTTTTTGCTCATTCTTGTCTATTCGCAACATCACCGCAAGGGGATATCAACCAAGGAATTGTCGCGTATTTTATGGCCCGGCTTAAGCTTTCAGAATGCAAAAAATAGTCGGGGTGTGACCATACGTAAGTTGCGGATTATACTGGAGCGATTGGATGCGGTGGAAGTCATTTTTAATGTTGAAAGCTGGACAATCCATTTTGGAAAAACGGTTTATTGCGACTATGTTGAATGCCTGAACCTGTTGAATGAGAACAAGGATAAGGATCCGGCGTTCTACCCTGATTTTTATAAAATTATCCGTGCTGGAGAGGTTTTTAAAGACGAATCTCACGATTGGCTGGACGACTACAAGGGTCACGCAGGAAATAACATCGTCGATAATTTGTTGAAGTTTATTCATCTTCTTGATCCTGACAACGACCATGAGTTAATCTTAAAACTGGCTGAACGGATCTTGTTGACCGACCCGGTTAATGATCAGGCATTGTCTTATAAACTTCGGGCTTTGGTGTTACAGAATAATATGAATACAGCCAAGTACACTTACGAAAAATATGCCATATTGTACGAAGAGTTGTATGGCGAAAAGCTGGCGCTTACCTTCGATGATCTGCTCAAATCCTAACCTCATATTCTCGTGGGTTAATTATTTTAATTAATCCTATTTTATTCTGATGGTCATTGTTTTATGGTTTTATAAAAGTGCTACAGAACACAAAATTAACCCATTTATTAACCCGGGAATAACCATTGTGTAAGCAGGAGTTAAAAGGTGGGTAATTGGGGTTGGCTAGATTCGGGATTCTAATTTGAATGAAAACTATAATTGGATCCCGGATGAAATTGAAGTTGCGAAAAAAATTGAGTGGAAAAAGCCTGTATGCCGGATTCATTTTGCTCGGAGTACTTGCTTGCGTGGTGGTAATCAGCTTGGGAAATAAGGCGATGGAGTACACTTCAACAGATGACTATTGTATGTCCTGTCATGTGCATCCGCATGCAGAGCAAAGCTGGAGGCTTTCAACCCACTATAACAATAAATCCGGAGTGATTGTGCATTGTGTCGAGTGTCATCTTCCTCCCAAAGGGCACGGGCATTTGGCTGCAAAAGCCAAGCATGGCTTCAAAGATGTCTATGGCATGTTGTTTAAGGACAGTGCCGATTATAATTGGGAGGAAAAACGTAAGCTCGAAAATGCCAAAAATTTCGTTTATCAGGATGCTTGCCTGAAGTGTCATCAAAATTTGTTTCCAACAACCCTTTCCCCTGAAGGCGATGATGCCCATTTGTATTATCTGACAAGTAAAGAAGAACTGCGCTGTATCAATTGCCATCTGCATGTTGGCCATTACGATCCGAACGCGAAACACGAGCATAACTTGAACTTTGGGCAGTTAGCGAGGGAAGATGTTCAGATTTACGAAGAACCTGCCAGCGTGGAGTCATTTGAAGATTTTACAGAGAAAATTCCAGGAACCAGTGTGTCGTTTGAAATGATAGCTGTCCCCGGCGGAACTTTTCAAATGGGAAGTCCGAAGGATGAACCGCTGCGTGATGAAGATGAAGGGCCTCTGTTTCAAGCCCAGGTCTCGAATTTCTGGATGGGAAAAGTTGAAGTGAGCTGGGAGGAATACCTCGCATTTTTCAATGCTACATCGTCGCAAGGACGCAAGGAGGCTGTGGCGGTTGACGAGGAAGTGGATGGCATAAC
Source organism: Sunxiuqinia sp. (assembly GCA_024635605.1). Classification (GTDB taxonomy): domain Bacteria; phylum Bacteroidota; class Bacteroidia; order Bacteroidales; family Prolixibacteraceae; genus Sunxiuqinia. The sequence continues at coordinate 5,476 of JAGXIR010000075.1, read as the reverse complement.
CGGGCCAACACCGCCTTGGGGTGCGCCCGATCAGGGTTGGGGACGTGGAGAGCGGCCAGCCATAACCATGAGTTGGCATGCGGCCAATACGTATTGTCGCTGGCTGAGTCAGAAGACCGGCAAAAAATACCGCTTGCCTACTGAAGCTGAATGGGAATATGCTTGTCGGGCTGGCACGCAAACGCCATATCCGTTTGAAGGAAGCCCCAAGGATTATTCATCCAAAGGCATTCTAAGGAAACTATTTTCACCTGACACGACTGTGATTAATTCGTATGTTGCTTATGAGCAGAACAGCGGGGGAATGACCAAGTATCCGGATGAAGTGAAGCCAAATGCTTTTGGTATAAAAAACCTGCCAGGTAACGTGGCTGAATTCTGCCTGGATTATTACGATCCCAATAGTTATCAGGCTTATGAAGGAGAAGATCTCGTGGAGAATCCCAGGGGGCCTGCTAAAGGTCGGGAGCATGTGATTCGGGGTGGCTCGTTTAGCAGCGATGCCAAAGATGTGCGTTCGGCAGCTCGCGATTTTACCAAAACCAAAGCTTGGCTGATGACTGATCCGCAGATGCCAAAATCAATTTGGTGGTACTCTGATGTCGTGGAAGTTGGCTTCCGCGTGGTTTGTGAAGTAGATGATACAATTGAGTAACAATAAAAGGACTGAGCAATGACAAATAAATCAAAAAATATTAACCGGCGTCGGTTTTTGGAAGCAACAACTGCATTGGCAGGAATTGGAGCTATTGGAGCAGGAGCATTTCTTTCATCTTGCAAAAACTCAAAAGGATCTGATGCTCTGGGGCTGCCGCCCATTCTGAAAGCCGCACCTGGCGGTAAAAAGCTTCGTGCTGGCTTGGTTGGTGCCGGAAACCGCGGAACCGGAGCGGCCATCAACTTTATTAGCGCCGGACCGGATTTGGAGATTGTGGCTTTAGCCGATGTTTTCCAGGATAAAATTGATGCCTGCCGGAAACGGTTTGCCGATTACAAGCGGCCAATTCCGGAGGAAAACTGTTTTGTTGGATTTGATGCCTATAAAAAACTAATGGCGCTGGAGGAAGTCGACGTTGTTCTGTTGGCTACACCTCCCCAGTTTCGCCCCGAACATTTTAAAGAAGCCGTGAAACAACAAAAGCATGCTTTCCTGGAAAAACCCATGGCTGTTGATCCGGTTGGCATCCGCTCGGTGATTGCTACAGCGAAAAAGGCGCAGGCAATCGGTATGAATGTGGTGACCGGCACCCAGCGCCGGCATCAGGAAGATTACATTGAAACGTACAAACAAGTCGCTAATGGCGCGATTGGCAAAATTACATCGGCCAAAGCCTATTGGAATCAGAATCATGTTTGGTTCCGCACACGCGAAGAGGGCTGGGATGATATGACTTACATGGTTCGCAACTGGAATAACTTCTGCTGGTTGTGTGGCGATCATATTTTGGATACGCATGTGCATAACATCGATGTGGTGAACTGGTTTGTTGGCCGCACACCTGAAAGTGCCGTTGGTTACGGTGGCCGGGCGCGGCGGCTCACCGGTGATCAGTACGACTTTTTCAGCATTGATTTTGACTATGGAAATGGGGTGAGCTCACACAGTATGAGTCGGCAAATTGACAACTGTGCTAATGGAACCGGCGAGATGGTGGTGGGGACAGAAGGTTATACGAACTGTCAAAATACCATCTGGAACCTGGATGGATCGGTGAAGTGGAAGTTCGAGTATCCGGCTGGTGAAGATGGACAACCGATGAATAAAGTGAAGATTCCACCCTATGTGCAGGAACACATGCATTTGGTACATGCTATCCGGACGGGGGAGTATGTGAATGAAGCCGAGCAGACCGCCAATTCAACGCTGACAGCCATTATGGGAAGGACTGCGGCGTACACCGGGCAGAAAGTAACCTGGGATGAAATTTTCAAATCAGACATGGATTTAGGGCCCAAAGAAATTGAATTTGGACCTGTCGATATGGAGTTTCCGCTACCCGTGCCGGGAACTCCGCATAAAGCTTGATGGAAACAATCAAGCCACCTAAACCTTGATAGACCAGGATTGGGGAAGCCTTCGGGCTTTCCCTTTCAATAGCAAACGGCATTGAGAAATAGTTAACCTAAAAGGAAATAAGATATGATCTCGCTGGTGGTTCCAATATTCAACGAAGTAGAACTGATTGACGAATTAGTTCCCCGGACAATCAAGGCCTTGGAGCAGGTTGCACCTGATTTTGAATTGATTTTGGTTGATGATGGAAGTATGGACACCAGCCTGAGCAAGCTGATAAAATACCAAAAGCACGATCAGCGAATAAAAGTTATCGAGCTTTCTAAAAACTTTGGTCACCAGGCTGCTTTTACAGCAGGTTTGGAAAACGCTTCGGGCGATTATGTGGCTATGATGGACGGCGATTTGCAGGATCCGCCTGAGCTGTTGAAGCAGATGCACCAAAAGCTGACCAAAGAAGATTACGACATTGTGAATGGCACGCGTTCAGCCCGTAAAGGAAACAAAGCTAAAAACTGGCTCACCGGGGTTTTCCATTACCTTTTTAAAACCATAGCCAATATTGAAGATTTGGAAAACGCCGGGAATTTTTCGATGATGAATCGGAAAGCCCTGACAGCCCTTTTGTCGATGGAGGAGCGGGTGCGCTACTTGCCGGGACTGCGGAGCTTTGTAGGGTTTAGGCAGGGGAGCGTTGATTATGTGCGTGAAGACCGCTTGCAGGGAGAACCCAAAATGACTTTTGGGAAATTGTTTATGCTGGCTGCTGATGCCATCTTTTCTTTTTCCAAGTTTCCGATCCGGCTTTGCCTTGTTTTAGGGATGATCGGAACGGTGGTTTTTATGCTGGCAGGCATGTACGTGCTGGCCGCTAAGTTCGCTGGTTTTGCTTTGCCAGGATGGTCTTCAACCGTCTTGAGTATCTATTTTCTGGGATCAATTCAGCTGATTTTTCTTGGAGTTGTGGGCGAGTATGTTTATCGAATCTATAAAGAATCGCAAAAACGTCCCTTGTATTTTATCAAAAACATTTACCAATCCAAGAAGAAAAATAATGAGTGAACGTCGCCTGCAAATATTATTTTTTGCTTCCGCATTTTTGCTGTTAGTGAGCTTGCTGTTCATTAGCCGTGATGCTGGAATTTCGGGCGACGAGGAAGTTCATTATTTACATTCGGAAGAGGTTTTCGAGTACTTTGCCACCTTCGGCAAAGACCGGGATGCTTTGAACACCCCCAAAACCCATCTTCAATATTATGGGCAAACCCCCGACAATATCGCCACTATTTTGATCCATTGGTTTGGTATTGAAGATGTGTATGGTTTTCGCCATTTGTTTAGCAGTTTTGTCGGCTGGCTGTGTATTCTGGTTGCCGCTTTGTTTGCTACCTGGCTCAAAGGCTACCGTGCCGGATTGATCACCCTTGTTCTATTTGCCGCTTCGCCCCGTTTTCTGGGGCATCTACAAAATAATTTAAAAGATATTCCTTTTGCCCTGGCCTATATTGCCGGTGTATTTTTTACACTGAAATTAACCTATGCCAGATTTAAGTCAAGCTCATCAATTTCGATTTCACTTTTAATTGCGAGTATTGCTTTTTCCGTCAGTATCAGGGCAGGAGGAATCTTATTAGCCTTTTATTTGCTCTTCGCCGGAGTGCTCTTCTATGTCGTTGAGTACTTCGATCGAAGGCAAATAGAATGGGCCGACGTTCAGCGCACTTTTGTTAAGTTGCTGGTGTTTTCTGCTGCAGGCTATTTGCTTGGCCTTTTGTTATGGCCCTATGCACTTCAAAACCTGATGGTCAATCCCTGGAAATCTTACCAGGTGATGACTGATTTTCCAACGACCATTCGCCAGATCTTTGATGGCCAATTTGTCTGGTCCGATCTGAAACCGTGGTATTATTTGCCCAAGTATATGCTTATTACCATTCCATTGGTTGTGTTTGCAGGCTTGGCCTTATTTCTTCTTTATTCGAAATCGGTTATTCGCGAAAGGCATCGGATAACGTATGGTTTTTTGATTATGACGACGGTTTTTCCTGTGTTGTATGTCATTTTTCTGAATGCCAATCTTTACGGCGCCTGGCGGCATTTTCAGTTCGTTTATCCCGGCTTGGTTATTTTGTCGGCTATCGGGATCAATGAGTTTTTGGTTCGAGCTAAGTTGAAGTGGGTGAAGATTGCTGCTGTTGTTGTCTTTGTTGGCCTTTTGATTCATCCGGTTCGATTTATGGCCAAATCACATCCGTATTATTACCTGTACTACAACCAGCTGGTTGGCGGCTTGAAAGGGGCTTACGGGAAATATGAAACCGATTATTATTACCATACCATGCGGAGTGGGGCGGAATGGCTCAGCGCTTACCTGGATGAAAACAATTTGAAAGGGCGCGTGGTGGTTGGAAGCAATTTTCCTGTAAAATGGTATTTGCGTGATTACCCGAATCTTAGGTTCGAACAGTTTCAATACCAGTTCCGGAATGATAAAAATTGGGATTATGCCATTATTGGCAACAGCTACATTCAGCCGGGGCAACTAATGAAGGGAAATTTTCCGCCCGAGGGAACCATTCATGTGGTTGAAGTGGATGATGTGCCGGTGTGTGCCGTTGTAAAGCGAAGGACAAGAGCATCCTATCTCGCACTCGAAGCTTATGAAAATAAGAACTATGCCTTAGCTGAAGATAACTTTAAGAAAGCATTGATTCAGTATAAAAAAGACGAGCATATTTATTATCGGTTGGGAAAAAGCTTAAGTTTGCAGGGTAAAAATCAGGAGGCTAAAGAGGCACTTGAAAGTGCATTAAGCGTGAATCCGAATTACGAACCGGCTCTGAAACTGATGGGGCAGCTAGCTTTTCAGGAAAACGATGTGGTGGTGGCCAAATACTATTTTGAACACTTGCTGGAGGTGAACCCCAAATTTTTCAGCGCCTATGTTGAGCTGGCCGAGATCTATGATCAAACACAGCCTGAAAGAGCTCGGGAGCTCCTGAAAACCTGCTTGCGGATTTATCCAAAATACAAGCCGGCAATCCGGGCGTTGGCCGAAACCTATCAGGAAACACATCCCGAAATTGTGGATAAATATTGGGAATATCTGAATACATTTAATTAGACAAGAATAATAACTAAGGAGGAATAAGATGAAACAAGTACTATTGATTTTAGCGCTTCTCGGTATGCTTACCTTTGGAGCATGGAGCCCTGTGGCAGCACAGGAGCCGGAAGAAGATCTGTTTGAAATGGAGGATACCTTGTCGATTGATGACATGGATCCGGTATTTTACGAAGCCGAGGAAGGCCAGGGTAGCTCAACAACTACAACCGTGTTGATTGTTATTGCGGTAATCGTGGTTGGCGCAGGTATTTATTTTGTGACGAAAAAGAAGAAAAAGTAGTCGCCGGTTTAGGACCCGCAAAAAAGCTTCATGGAATTTCCATGGAGCTTTTTTT
>JAGXIR010000074.1 GCA_024635605.1 Sunxiuqinia sp. | reverse complement strand
TAGAAACTAATAAACTTATTATGGGAATTTTTAATGGCGCTCAACAAGCGATTGCAACAAAAATCAATAAAACGTCAACCCTTTCCAATTGGAATGACTGGAAGTGGCAACTAAAGAATTCAATCAGCACAATCGAACAATTTGAAAAGCTGACCGGAATTACTTTTTGCGATAAAGAAAAAGAACAGCTAAAAAAGACAATGGATAAATTTCCCTTGTCCATCACTCCTTATTATGCCTCCTTGATTTCGAAAGAAAACTACCAGCATGACCCGGTTTTTAAACAGTCATTTGCCAATATCCATGAGCTAAATGTTTTAGACACCGATCTGGCCGATCCCCTTTCGGAAGACAGTGACAGCCCGGAGGAGGGCATTACCCATCGTTATCCTGACCGCGTTTTATTTCATGTAAGTAATATTTGTGCGATGTATTGCCGCCATTGTACCCGAAAACGCAAAGTTGGCGACATCGATTTTGTGCCATCCAAAGAACAACTTCAAAAAGGCATTGATTACATTAAACGAACGCCAAAAGTACGCGACGTGTTACTTTCTGGTGGCGACCCATTCATGTTGCCCGACAGCAAGATTGACTGGCTGCTGGGCGAGCTAACCGCTATTCCCCATGTCGAGGTTGTTCGCATAGGAACAAGGATGCCAGTTGTGCTCCCATACCGGATAACTGATGATCTGGTCAACATTCTGAAAAAATATCAACCACTTTGGATCAACACCCACTTCAATCATCCAAGAGAGATCACCACTTCGGCCAAAGAGGCCCTGGCTAAACTAGCCGACGGAGGCTTCCCCTTAGGCAACCAAAGTGTGCTGCTGGCGAACGTAAATGATTGTCCGCGGATTATAAAAAACCTGGTACACAAACTTGTACAAAACCGGGTACGGCCTTACTATTTGTACCAGTGCGACTTATCGGAAGGACTTTCGCATTTCCGCACACCCATTGGGAAAGGGATCGAAATTATGGAAAGCCTGATTGGCCACACCAGCGGTTTTGCCCGCCCAACCTATGTGATTGATGCTCCGGGTGGTGGTGGTAAAATTCCGGTAATGCCCAATTACATCATCTCCTGGTCGACCCACAAAGTGGTGCTACGAAACTACGAAGGTGTAATCACAACTTACAAAGAACCCGATCATTACGAAAATATCTTTTGCAATCGCGATTGCGAAAACTGTAACTTGGATCTGAAATTGGAGGGAAGCGAAGAAATAGAAGCACTCGGAATTGAACGATTACTGGCTGACTCGAATGACTCCATTTCGTTAATTCCTGAAAATAATGAACGCTACAACAGAAGAGAGGAATAAGATGGACTTGATTGAAAAAATCGGTCATTCGGTCGTACACCACGGAAAATTCAATAACCGGATTTTTTTGCTGAAATACGACCCGAATGACCGCGCAAATATAACCAAGCGGATGAACGAGTTGGCCAAGGCGAACGGATACACCAAAATTATCGCCAAGATTCCGGCTGCCGCTCAACCCGTATTTTTGCAGGATGGGTTTACGCAGGAAGCATTCATCCCCTCTTTTTACAAAGGACGGGATGATGTATTTTTTATGTCGAAATTTTTAAGCGAGGAACGTAAAACGACTCCCGGTCAGGCCCTTTCAACCTTAACCGAATTATTGAATAAAGCACCAACCAACAATGGTGTGTCACTCGACAATCGTTTCGAATTAGGCATAGCCAGGCCCGAACATGCCGCAGATATGTCAAAAATTTTCGGTCAGGTGTTTGCCACTTACCCGTTTCCGGTTACCAATCCGGAATACCTTAAAGAAACCATGCAAGATGGCTCGGTGATCTATTTTGGGGTTTGGGACCAGGGCAAGCTGATTGGAATCTCATCAGCCGAAGTTGACCCGGAAAATAAGAATGCCGAAATGACCGACTTCGCTGTTCTGCCCAATTACCGCGGACACAAACTAGCCTACTTCCTGCTCGAACTGATGGAAGAAAAACTGAAAGAAAAAGAGTATAAAACCTTATACACCATTGCCCGATTAAATTCACCGGGAATGAACAAAACGTTTATCAATCATGGGTACCGTTTTTCGGGGGTATTGAAAAACAACACCAACATTTCCGGGCAGATTGAAAGTATGAACGTGTATTATAAAACTATTGAATAATGATTAATCAACGACATTTGGGGAAACTGTGTCCGTATGCCAAAGATTGCCCGGTATACCAAGAAGAACTAAAGATCGAAAAGGTTTCATCCTTTCTGATCAAAAACGTTTTCTGCAACCGGGGGTACAAAGGATGGAAAAACTGCGAGCGGTTCAAGCTGGCAGAAGAGGGACAGGAAATTCCGGAAACAGCAACACCATATAAACAAAGATAATAATGAGAGAAAAAATCGAACTAGAAAAAATTGAAGACAACACCGAGAGAGAAATTATTAAACTGCTGAGTGAAAACGAAAAATTTATGATGGGCGATATCCTGATGAAACTGAAGTTAAGTTACCAGCGAGGTCATGAATATCTAAATTCGCTCCTTGACAAAGAATGGGTGAGCAACACCGAAAAAGCACCCTACTACACCATCAACATTGACCTTAAATAATGCATTGGATTGATCTGACCATTTTTACGGTCTACCTCATCTTCATGTTGGGCGTGGGCTATTTTTTTCTGCGTCGCAATAAAAATACGGATGATTACTTTGTCGGCGGACGAAAAATGAGCAGTTTGCATATTGGCTTGTCGGTGGTGGCCACCGATGTTGGTGGAGGATTCTCCATCGGGCTTGGCGGACTGGGCTTTGTGATGGGATTGTCCGGTAGCTGGCTTTTATTCTCCGGATTGATCGGCGCCTGGTTAACGGCCGTTGTTCTGGTTCCCAAAGTTCACAAGCTTTCGCAGCAACAAAATCTACTTTCGTTTCCCCAGTTTCTTGAAAACAGCTACAGCAAACAAGTAGCACTCATTGCAGGAATCATCTCAGCCGTTGGCTACCTGGGGTTTACCAGCTCGCAAATTCTGGCCGGAGCCAAACTGGCTGCAGCTACATTTCCAACACTATCGTTTACAACTGCCTTATTGGTGATGGGAATCATTGCGGTGGTATACACCGTTATCGGCGGAATGAAAGCAGTAATTTATACCGACACCATCCAGTGGATCATTCTGATGGGAGGCTTGATTTTCATAGCGCTCCCCCTGTCCTATTATGCCGTGGGCGGTTACGAAACCATCCAACAGACCTTGCCGGCTTCGTATCTGAGCCTGACGAACATCAGTTGGCAGCAATTCCTGAACTGGATGGCCATTGTCATTCCCATTTGGTTTATCGGAATGACGCTGTACCAACGAATCTATGCATCGAAATCGCCTAAATCGGCTCAACGCGCGTGGTTTATTGCCGGATTGTTTGAGTACCCCACTATGGCTTTTACCGGGGTCATTCTTGGACTGCTTTCAAAAGTAGCTTTTGACAACGGCATGCTGGCCGGCTCCGGATTTCCGGCAGGCAGCGCCATCGATTCCGAAATGGGTCTGCCCTTGCTGCTGAAAACCGTCCTTCCGGTTGGCCTTACAGGAATCGTTCTGTCGGCCTACTTTTCAGCCATCATGTCAACAGCCGACAGCTGCCTCATGGCTGCTTCGGGCAACGTGCTCACTGATATTTTTCGTGGACACAACCACCGGTCAAGCTTACGATATTCTCAGATTCTAACCTTCATCATCGGAGCCGTGGCTCTGCTTATTGCTCTAAAGATGCCCAATGTTCTTGAGTTGATGCTTCATTCCTACACCTTTATGGTTTCCGGATTGTTTATCCCGGTCATCGCGGCATTAATCAAAACAAAAAACAACCCGACAGCGGCTTTTTGGTCGATGATTGCCGGTGGCGGCACGTCACTCAGCCTGATCATCCTAAACCCGGAACTCCCCTTTGGTCTGGATCCGATTATCTTTGGAATCTCCAGTTCTCTGGCGGTTTTTCTACTGGTTGCCATGCTGAAAAATCAAAAGCTTGCCCCCCGTTAATAACTGTTTCAGAATAACAAACTAATCCTTATTTTTGCCGCTCAATTATCGGGGATTTCATGAAAAATAAAAGGTTGCAATATTACGGTGCGGCACTGCTCTCCATGTTTTTTTGGAGCTTTTCGTTCGTCTGGTTCAAAGTAGCTTACGAAGCCTACGAGCCCATGACCGTTGTGCTAATCCGGCTGACACTGGCCGCTGCCATTATGTTTGTGGTAGCCGGAGCGATTGGCAAATTGCAAACCGTAAAGAAAAGCGATCTGGGCTGGATGGTGCTATTGTCGTTTTTCGAGCCGTTCCTCTATTTCATGGGCGAAAGTTTTGGGTTGAAATATGTGTCGTCAACCGTTGCGGCGGTCGTTGTAGCCACCATTCCGCTGTTCACTCCCTTCGCAGCCTGGTATTTTTTCAAGGAAAAACTCAGTGGTGCCAACCTGGCCGGCCTTGTCATTTCATTTGCCGGGGTAAGCCTCGTGGTTTTCGACCTGTCAACCGGCCTTTCCGCTTCGCCACTTGGCATTGGGCTTGAGTTTATTGCGGTACTCTCCACCATTGGCTACGCGGTTATTCTGAAAAAGATGGTAGCCAACTACAACGGGTACACCATCATCAGCTATCAAAACCTGATTGGGGCATTTATGTTTTTGCCTTTTTGGGCAATTTTCGAAGCCAAAGGTGCACTGGCAACTCCCTATTCACCCACGGCTTTTGCGGCCATCGTCAAGCTGGCAGTGTTCGCATCAATCCTCGGATTTATCTTTTTCACCTACAGCATCCGCCACATCGGCATCAACAAGTCGAACATGTTTATCAATCTGATTCCGGTGTTTGTCGCTTTCTTTTCCTTTTTTATTTTGGGAGATGAAATTACCGGTCAGAAAATGTTGGGAATTGCCGTAGTCATTACCGGCCTGTTTTTGGCCCAGTTGAAACGTAAAAAACGCAAAGATGGAGCCTATCCGGTACTACAAACCTGAGGAACTCAGGCAAATGACGGCCAACCGCAAACAGGAGTTTTCGGTCTTGTTTCAGAAACTGAAAAAGAAAAAGCCCAAAAACCTCGATACAATCGTCCACGCCTTACACGTCGAAGCTTTCGACCAGTTTGACTGCCTCGACTGTGCCAACTGCTGCTCCGGCATCAGCCCGATAGTAACCGACAAAGATGCAGAACGACTGGCCAAAAACCAGAAAATGAAACCGGTTGATTTCATCAATCAGTACCTTTATTTGGATGAAGACCAGGATTACGTTTTTCAACAAACGCCCTGCCCTTTTTTAATGGGCGACAACTACTGCTGTGTGTACGACAACCGGCCGCGTGCCTGTCGCGAATACCCGCACACCGACCGCAAACGTTTTTACCAAATCCTGAACCTGACCCACAAAAACTGCGAAGTTTGCCCGGTAGTTTATGCCATCACCGACGAACTAACCAAAAGAGATTGGTAGCTGCCTGAGCAGGATCAAAACAGAAACCTGTGAAAATCCGCCAAATTCATCTCTTGATCAAAATAAAAAAATATCTTTGGTGTTTGATGAATAAACCGGTCCATGCGGATGATAACAAAAAAACTCCTATTACTTGTATTTGTTTTTGCTGCCATCCGGCTTAGCGCCCAGATTGGTGGCGAATCCACCTACGAATTTCTGAACCTGCCCAACTCGGCCCGCATGGCGGCACTCGGAGGCAACCAGGTGGCCATCAACGATTCAACAGATTTGAATGTCGCTTACAACAACCCCGCCCTGTTGCACGCCGGAATGGACAATAAGCTGCTTATCAACTACGTCAACTATTTCGATGATATTCAATTCGGCTACGCCTCATACGCCAAAGACTATGGTGATTTGGGCGTTTTTGCTTTGGGCATGCATTACATCAATTACGGCAAATTTATTTATGCAGATGAGTTCGGTGAACGAGGCGGAACCTTCAACGCAGCCGAATATGCGTTGAATATCCTGTGGTCGAAAAAAGTGAAACGATTTCGCGTGGGAGCTACGCTAAAACCTATTTTGTCTTCTTTTGAAGCTTATCAATCGCTGGGAATAGCCTTGGATGCCGGGGTGAGTTATGCCAGCCTGGATCAACTAACCAACGTGGCTCTGGTTTTCAAAAATATGGGCACACAAATCACCACCTATTATGACGGTGCCGAACGGGAGTCGATTCCGTTTGACCTGCAACTGGGTTTTTCCAAGCGACTGGAACATGCTCCGCTCCGCTTGTCGGCTACCCTTCAACATCTGCAAAAATGGAAACTGGCCCAGCCAGAGGAAATCAACTCGGGTTTTGAAACACGGATCGAGCAGGATGGGTTTGGAAAGATGTTTATGCGTCATCTGCTGCTGGGCATTGAGCTGCTGCCTTCAGAAAACTTTTCCATTCGGGCGGGCTACAATTACCAGCGCCGGCAAGAACTCCTATTTGACAACAAAGCTTCAACCGTCGGCTTTTCCTGGGGTTTTGGATTCAAAGTCAATCGCTTCCATTTCAACTACGGATCTGCCCGCTACCATCTGGCAGCAAGCAGCAACCACATATCATTAGCCATCAACTTAAATGAACGATTTCATTAAACGACTCTTTTACCGAAAATCAATATCTTTGCGATCATGAATCAAAAAACGGACAACAAAAAGATTGTCATTGCCATTGACGGTCATTCTTCCTGTGGCAAAAGCACGGTAGCCAAACAGCTGGCCAAATTGCTGGGCTATATCTACTTGGATAGCGGCGCCATGTACCGGGCCGTAACGCTGTTTGCCTTGCGCAATCAACTGGCCGGAAACGGGCAGGTGGACGAACAAACACTCATCAATCGTCTGGATGAAATCACCATCGAATTTCGGCTAAATGAAACCTCCCGGGAAAACGAAACCTATTTAAATGGCGAAAATGTAGAAGAGGAAATCCGGCAGCTGCCGGTTGCCAGCCATGTGAGTCCGGTAGCAACCATTCGCGAAGTGCGCCAGGCCATGGTCAAACAGCAGCAGGAAATGGGCAAAAACAAAGGCATCGTCATGGATGGCCGTGACATTGGCACGGTGGTTTTTCCTGATGCCGAACTTAAAATATTTATGACCGCCAGCCCCGAAGTACGCGCCCAACGCCGTTACGACGAGCTGACAGCCAAAGGTCAAACCATGAGCTTCGAGGATATTCTGAAAAACGTAGAAGACCGCGATCGCATTGATTCGGGGCGAAAGGAAAGCCCTTTAAAACAAGCTGATGATGCCCTCATTCTGGACAACAGCCACCTAAACCGTGAGGAACAACTGGAATGGGCAATGGAAAAAGCAAAAGAGCGGATTGAAAGTTGAAAACTCGTGATTGGTGATTGGTCATTGGGCATTGGGCATTGGGGTACAGATTTCGGGCGAACAGGATATTAAAAACAAACCTGTTCAACAAACTGAACTTGAAACTCGCCCCCGACCAATGGGATCCCTCGGAAAATTTGGAATTTAAAATAGACTGTGAAAGTAGAGATCGATCATAAATCAGGCTTTTGTTTTGGGGTGGTGAATGCCATCAACAAGGCAGAAGAAACGCTGGACCAGGGTGGAAAACTATACTGCTTGGGCGATATCGTACACAATGGCATGGAGGTCAAGCGACTCGAAGCCATTGGCCTTGTCACTATTGACCGCAAAACTTTTTTCACCCTGAAAAATTGCCAGGTACTGCTGCGGGCACATGGTGAACCACCAGAAACTTATGAATACGCCAAAGCCAATAATATTGAACTGGTTGACGCCACCTGCCCGGTAGTGCTCAAACTTCAGCAGCGGGTAAAAAAGGCTTTCAAGGAAATGGAGCAAAAAGACGGACAGATCATCATCTTCGGAAAAAAAGGTCATGCCGAAGTTACCGGTCTGAACGGACAAACCAACAACCAAGCCATTATCATTGAAGATGAAGATGACCTGCAGAAAATCAATCCGAATAAGCCCGCTTATCTGTTTTCACAAACCACCAAATCATTGGATCAGTTTCATGATTTAGCCGGAAAGATGGGCCAACAGTCGACAGAAAAACTGCTCGTTAAAGACACCATTTGCAGGCAGGTAGCCAACCGGGTTCCTCGCATGAAGACATTTGCCACTCAGCATGACATCCTAATTTTTGTAGGTGGAAAAAAAAGCTCTAATGCTAATTTTTTGTTTGACGTTTGCAAAAAGGAAAACCCCAACAGCTATTTCATTTCTTCGCCCGATGAGCTAAACCCGGAATGGTTTGCAGGAAAAGAATCGGCCGGCATTTGCGGGGCCACTTCTACGCCCAAATGGCTGATGGAAAAAGTAGCCGAACAAATCAAGGCATACTAAACCGCTCAAGACACAACACAATCTGCAAACCGCAGAATAGCTTGAAAAACAATCGTGCCCGACTGTTTTCTTGATCATCGTAATTTGCAGCGGGCTAAATTCTAAAAAAGTTCCTCAATAAATTGATTTCCGGCCGCTCAATGCTTAATTTGCAGCAGTACAATTCAAAAGGAAATACCATGCCACAGAAACATGCGACAGTTCATCATTCCGAAAAACCAAGAAAGTTGAAAAAAATCGGCGTTTTCACGTCAGGAGGTGATTCTCCGGGAATGAATGCCGCCATTCGCGCAGTAACCAGAACCGCCATCACCAATGGTTTGCAAGTAATTGGCATCGTGGGCGGTTACGAAGGTATGATTCAGGGTGATTTTCGCGAGCTGAGCTGGCTTGATGTCAGCGGTATTTTACAGACCGGAGGCACCATACTAAAAACTGCCCGCAGCCAGGAATTCAGAACCAAAGAGGGACGAAAGAAAGCCTGTGAAAGCCTGCTTAAAGAAGAAATTGACGCGGTGGTAGTCATTGGTGGCGACGGATCATTTACCGGTGCTTTGGCATTCTCCGAAGAATACGACATTCCATTCGTCGGCATTCCTGGTACAATCGATAACGATATTTTCGGCACCGAATATACCATCGGTTACGATTCGGCGCTCAACACAGTGGTGCAGGCAGTCGATAAAATCAAGGATACAGCGGTGTCCCATGGCCGGATCTTTTTTATCGAGGTCATGGGCCGCGAAGCCGGACTTCTGGCTCTCAACAGCGGCATCGCTGTAGGTGCTGAGGTCATTCTGATCCCTGAATCGACCAACGACCAAAAGGTGTTTGAGCATTTTATCAGCAAAGGGTACAAACGAAAAAAAACCAGCGGAATTGTCATTATTGCTGAAGGCGACGAAATGGGTGGCGCTCTAAAAATAGCCGAAAAAGCAGAAAAGGAAAATCCTGACCTGGATATCCGGGTGTCCATTCTGGGACACATGCAACGAGGAGGCAGCCCAACAGCCAAAGACCGGATCGCAGCATCAAAAATGGGTGTTGCCGCCGTTGAGGCACTGATCGACAACCGGCAAAACATCATGATTGGATTGAAACATGAGCAAGTGGTACACGTGCCATTTAGTGAGGCTGTCAAGCTCAACCACGCCATCGACGAAAACCTGATAAAAATTCAACACATCCTTAACAGTTAGACTTTTTCCACTCACTAAAAACTAAGATTCCAAAAGTAACTTTCAGTCAACTAACCAACTTTCCTTTCATTCAAAAACACCGGATTTGTTTAATTCAAACATTTGATCTATTTAGATCGAATATAAATTAGAAAATACCCACAATACTATCGCCACATTTAAAGTCTGACAATCAACACACTATATTAAATTTATTTTTATAGAGACTGATATCAGGCCCCCGGCATCCCTTATACCCTTGACTAGCCTTTTGCAATTCGCTAATTTTATACGTGCTGCGCATTATGTTCTAAAAAGTAAGTATTAACTACCTTTTGGGGCAAATCAGTCATTCGCGCAATAAAAAACCAAAATCATGAAAATACAGGCAAAACTTCTTCCTTTTGGCATTCTATCCCTTTTTCTGTTATTAAGTTTCAATTTAAAGAAACCAACTACCAGCACCGGTAATCATCCAGGGCCAGTTGACTACAGCGATTTTAAAACGCCTGAGTATTGTGGCTCCTGCCACGATCAGTTT
>JAGXIR010000073.1 GCA_024635605.1 Sunxiuqinia sp. | reverse complement strand
CTTATAAGAATAACCAGCAACACATAGCTTCCAAATCAACCAATTTTAGTTAATCACGTTGAGCCTTTTTCTATTCAGAAAAGCTTTCAGGTTCTCGATTGCAATGTCCATGAGGCGTTGCCGGGATTCTTTTGTAGCCCAACCAATGTGTGGAGTGATGTGGCAATTTTTAGCCTTCAGCAGTGGATTATCTGCCGCAGGAGGTTCGGTAGAGAGCACATCGAGTCCGGCTGCTGCAATCTTCCCATTGTTGAGCGCGTCAGCCAAATCCTGTTCATTGATTAGCGGTCCCCGGCCGGTGTTGATTAAAATGGCATTCGGTTTCATCAATTCAAGTTTGGCTTTATTGACAAAGCCGGCGTTGGAATCTGTTAGCGGACAGTTTAAACTCACCACATCCGATTGTTGAAGTAGCTCATCGAGCTCACATTGCACAAATTTGGCAGGAACGTCTGATTTTACGGACCGATTCTGAAACAAAATTTTCATGCCGAGAGCCTGCCCTATTTCTGCCACCTTTCTTCCAATCTGTCCAAAACCGATGATGCCAAGTGTTTTCCCACTTAACTCAATCTGAGGTGAAATACTAAAAGAGAAGTCTTTTGATTTGACCCAGTCTCCCTGGCTTACCGCTTCGGCATGAAGGTGAACCTGGTTGACAATGTGCAACAAATGAGCAAAGACCATTTGGGCAACAGAATCGGTGCTGTACGCCGGGATATTCGTCACTACAATGCCGGCTTTAGCTGCGGCATCCAAATCAATGACATTGTACCCGGTAGCCAAAACACCGATATATTTGATGGAAGGACAAGCTTTGAAGATTTCTGAATCAAGCACCACTTTGTTACTGAATACAATCTCTGCGTTACCAATCCTTTCAATGCGCATTTTTTCAGGTGTATTGTCATAAATATCACACGATCCGATCGCTTTCAAAGCATCCCAACTGAGATCTCCGGGATTTAAGGTATAACCATCTAATACAACAATTTTCATCTCAATTACATTTTTTTAACGCGTCGAAATTACTGAAAATGAAATTAAAAATCGAATTTGGCAGGCCGCTCTTTAAATTGAAAGAGGCCATTTTGCAAAACAAAACAGCCTCTCTCTAATTTATCTCTTCAATGACTCTTACAAATCCAGCAATAATTCTTCCAGGTTTGCGCCATTATTCAAGAGTCGCTCCGGATTCTCAATCAACTCTTTAACTTTCACTAAAAAGCCAACCGAATCTTTACCGTCAATGATGCGGTGATCGTAGGAAAGTGCTACATACATCATTGGCCGGATTTCTACTTTGCCGCTAACAGCAACCGGACGGTCCAAAATGTTGTGCATGCCTAAAATAGCCGATTGCGGTGGATTAATAATTGGCGTTGATAATAACGACCCAAAGGTTCCGCCATTGGTAATGGTAAACGTACCGCCGGTCAATTCTTCCACCGATATTTTTTTATTCCGTGCTTTTTCAGCCAAATCTTTCAAATTTTTTTCAATTTCAGCAACCGATTTACTTTCGGTGTTGCGAATAATTGGAACCATCAAACCTTTGGGGGTTTGAACAGCGATTCCTACATCAACATATTGCGGACTAACAATTTCCTCACCATCCAACATTGAATTGATTGCCGGGTGAAAATTCATGGCGACGGCAGCTGCTTTGGTGAAAAATCCCATGAATCCCAACTTAAAATCATGTTTTTCGATGAACTGGTTCTGATGCTTTTTGCGCAACTCCATCACCCGGCTCATGTCAATTTCGTTGAAGGTGGTCAACATGGCTGTGTCATTCTTAACAGCCACAAGCCGGTGACTTAATTTGCGCCGCAGTGAACTCATTTTTTCACGATCCTCCTCGCGCGAAAAAGATTTTTGGGGAGAAGGAACAGCCGCTGCATCCGGCAAGTCCATGACCGCTTCAATCTCTTTTTTAGAGATCCGCTTCAGTCCCCGAAGGATATCATCAACAGACAAGTTGTTTTCGTCCATCATTTTTTTGGCAACCGAAGTGATTTTCACATGGGCCTGATCTTCCTTTTTAACCGACTCGTCTTTTGTGTCTTTCTTCGCCGACACTTCATTTTTCGGGGCCTTCGCAGGTTCTTCTTCCTCCTCTCTCTCATCTTTAGCGGGTTTCTTCTGCTCTTCTTTTTCTATGGGCTTTCCTTCTGATGCTTCGGGTTGGGCCGAAGTATCGATGGTGCAAGCGACTGAGCCAACCTCCAAGGTGTCGCCTTCTTGTGCCTTGAAACTAACTTTTCCAGCTTCCTCAGCCACAAGGGTCAAGGTGGCTTTATCCGATTCAATTTCGGCTATTTCATCATCTTTATCAACAACATCTCCATCCTCCACTAACCACTTTCCTAGTTCAACTTCTGTTATTGATTCTCCTGGTGTTGGTACTTTTATTTCAATGATCATGATTCTTTTCTTATGCTTTTGCTAAAACTTCTGCATTAAATATTTGATCGAGGATTTTATTTAATCTCAATGTATGTTGTTTCATTAAACCTCCGGCCGGGCTGGCACTTTCGGAGCGCGCAACTACTTCAAAAGGTATTTCTTTCAAGCTCCTGTAAATAAAGGGCCATGCTCCCATATTTGCCGGTTCGTCCTGCGCCCAAACAATACGTTCGGCTTTTTTATACTTTTTCAGAATTGTGTTAATCTGCTCAACCGGCAGTGGATAGACCTGTTCTAATCTAACAATTGCCGTGGCATTATCAGCAGTGTCTGCACGTTTTTTTACTAAGTCGTAATACAACCTGCCTGAGGTAAATACCAGCTGCTTAACCTCATCCGGATCAACTTGTTTGTCATCGATGAGTTCCTGAAAATGCCCAGTAGCCAGCTCCTCCAGCGTGCAGGTAACCATCGGGTGCCGCAGCAAACTTTTGGGTGTAAATACAATTAAGGGAACCCTTGTTTTCATCTTCATGTGCCGCCTTAACATGTGAAATAAATTATCAGGCGTTGTTGGCTCAATAATCTGCATGTTGTTGCTTGCCGCCTGAGCCAGAAAACGCTCAATACGGGCACTGGAATGCTCGGGTCCCTGGCCTTCGTAGCCATGCGGCAAGTAGAGCACCAAGTTGTTCATCAAACCCCATTTTTCGTTGGCCGAGGTAATATACTGGTCAATAATCACTTGCGCCACATTCATGAAATCACCAAATTGGGCTTCCCAAATGGTTAAGGCGTTGGGCTGGGCCATGGCATAGCCATATTCAAACCCCATTACCCCGTACTCCGAAAGCAGCGAATTGTAAATATGAAAGGATCCTTGGGTTGGTGAAATGTTTTTTAAAGGAAAATATTTTTCGCCGGCATCTTCTGAAACAAAAGCCGCATGGCGATGGGCGAAGGTTCCACGCTCGCTGTCCTGTCCGCTAATGCGTACCGGATGTCCTTCATCAACCAAGGTCCCATAAGCCAGGAGCTCTGCCATTCCCCAGTCCAGTCGGTTGTCCAGAATCATCTGCCGGCGGTCGGATAAGATCCGGTTGATTTTATTGAAAAACTTCATTCCTTTGGGAACCGAATTGATCTTCTCCGCCAATTCAATCAACCTTGTTCTTTTAACCCCGGTCTTGATAACCTCCGAAAAATCAATTTTGTGTGGTTTTTCAAACGATTCGTACTCGTTTACCAAAAACTGTTTGATTTTCAGTTTTTCAATTTCTTCCGAGTCTTTATATTTTGAGTTCATCAGCTGGTCAAAAGCTTTGATCTCCTCCTTAATTTCAGCGGAAGTCATAATTCCCTGTCCAACCAGTTTTTCGGCATAAATATCGCGTGGATTTTTGTGGTCTGCGATCGCCTTATATAATTGAGGCTGGGTAAAACGAGGTTCGTCTCCCTCATTGTGTCCGTACTTCCGATAGCACAAAATATCAATAAAAACATCGCTATTAAATTTCTGCCTGAATTCCATGGCCAGTTTGATGGTGTAGATAAGCGATTCAACATCATCGCCATTTACGTGAAACACCGGAGAACGGGTTACCTTAGCCACATCGGTACAATAAGTACTGGAGCGGGCATCAAGGTAATTGGTGGTAAAACCAACCTGGTTGTTAATCACCAGGTGAATGGTTCCACCGGTTCTGTAGCCATTAAGTTGCGACATTTGAATGACTTCATAAACAACGCCTTGTGCTGCTATAGCTGCATCGCCGTGAATAATAATGGGGGCCAGTTTATCGTAATCACCGTCGTATAGCGAATTAATGCGTGAACGCGACATTCCTTCAACCAGGGGAGCAACTGCTTCCAGGTGCGAAGGGTTCGGCATTAAACTTAATTTTATCTTCTCGCCGTGATCGGAAGTCACCTCATTTTCAAAACCGAGGTGGTATTTCACATCACCCAAGGCAATATCTTCTTCGTATTCGGTTGCGTAAAATTCCTTAAAAATATATTCGTAAGGCTTATTCATGATGTTGGCCAGAATATTTAACCGTCCACGGTGCGCCATTCCAATGATGAACTCACGGATTCCCAAATCCGCACCCTGCTCAATAACTGCGTCCAAAGCAGGAATCAACGATTCAGCACCCTCCAGCGAAAATCGTTTCTGTCCCACAAATTTTTTATGAATAAAACTTTCAAATCCAACAGCCAATTTAAGATGATAGAAAATATGCCTTTTCATGTCATCGGTAAATTCCTGCGAATTTTTCGATCCTTCCATCTTTTCCTGAAGCCAGGTCAATACCTTTGGATTGCGCACAAACACATATTCAACACCAATTGAGTTACAATATGTTGCTTCGAGGTGCCCAATAATGTCTTTAAGTTTTGCCGGACCAATCCCGATGTTGCTTCCTGCCTGAAAAACCTTCTCCAGGTCGCTTTCTTCCAGTCCAAAGTTTTCAATTGCTAAAGTCGGTGTGTACGTTCTTCTTGAACGAACAGGATTTGTCTTGGTAAATAGATGGCCTCGCTGACGATAGCCATGAATCAGATTTAGAATAGCAAACTCCTTGTTAATGGGCTCATTCCATTGGATTTTTTTGGAAGTGTAGTTTGCTCTTGCCAGTTCGAAACCTCTAAAAAAGTTTTTCCAGCTTTCTTCAACGCTATCAGGGTCATTTAAAAAATCCTGATAGAGTTCTTCAACAGCAGCAATCTCTTGATTACCTACTTGCGAAAATTTGTCCATATGTTGATTTTACGGTTGCTTACGGTTCTGTAAAAATAGCTTTTATAGCTTTGGTACATTAACAATCCATCTGTTTTTAATGTTTAGTAAGACTTTTAAGTTTCAACCCATGCATAGTTGCCTTTGAGACCGAATGAACAGAGGCTAAAAAAGGAACGAGTTTTGGGGGTAGAACTATTGGTTTGGTGGTTCTCGATTCTTCTGTTGATTTTTTGGGAAATTTTAGAATATTGCTAAACACATTTTTTACTATCTTGTTATCCTTTCAAACTTACAAAAATGAGTAAAATTTTGCGTGTAGTGATCGTTTTCGTCTTGTTTGCCGCCTTTGTATACCTAGTTGGCCCCAAGCCAGATCAACCGGAATTTAATCCGGAATTAAAGGAATTAAATGTATCGTTGGATGAATTGGAAGATTTCATTCAGCAAAAAGAAGCTAATCTGCCTGTAAAACCAGGCAATGAATCGAAAGTGGTTTGGCACGATGATCAGTTGAAAAACCAAACAAGCTACTGCCTGCTTTATTTACATGGTTTTTCAGCCTCCGGTTTCGAAGGAAATCCAACACACCTGAACTTTGCCCGGCATTTTCAGGCCAACGCTTACATCCCAAGGCTTGCCTCGCACGGTCTTGATGTTCCGGATCCCTTGCTGGACATGACTCCCGACCGTTTGTACGAATCGGCGAAAGAGGCTTTGCAAGTTGCAAATTTGCTCGGTAAAAAAGTAATTATCATGAGCACGTCAACCGGTGGCACCCTATCCTTAAAACTGGCAACAGAATTTCCAGAACTTATGGAAGGCCTGATTTTGCTATCACCCAATATCCGGATTAATAATCCCGCGGCCTTTTTGTTATCCAAGCCCTGGGGCTTGCAAATCGGGCGGAAATCGATTGGTGGAATCTATCGCTATACAAACGATGATCTAAATGACGAGGAATGTAAATACTGGAACTGTTTTTATCGCATGGAGGCCGCAGTTTACCTGCAACAACTGGTTGAAAGTACCATGCAAAGAAAACTTTTTGAGAAGGTTGAAGAACCGGTGTTTCTGGCATATTATTATCTGGATGAAGCACACCAGGATGATGTGGTGCGGGTTGATGCCATGCTAAAAATGTATGATCAACTGGGAACTCCCGAATCGCTGAAAGAAAAGCAGGCTTTTAATGCCGGAACGCATGTGATTGGTAACGGAATGTTTTCAAAAGCCCAAGCCGAAGTTGAGCAGGCTTGCATTGCCTTTGCTGAAGATGTTCTGAATATGTAGCCCATTCTTTCCACAAAAAAAGCATCGCCATATTTAAAAAGGATTTTTCCCTTAAAACAAGGCGATGCTTTGAACCTATTTTTTCAACAGGTGGTGATCAGGAAAGTTTTCCGATCAAATCAAATTCAGTTGAGTCGATGATTTCAACCGGGTAAAACCGGCCAACTTGGACGGACTCCGCTTTTTCAAGCAACACTTCCCCATCCACTTCCGGCGAGTCAAATTCGGTCCGGCCAATGAAATAATCAGCCTCTTCGCGGTCAATCAAAACTTTCAGGGTTTTCCCAACTTTCTCCGTATTCAGCCTTTCCGAAATGTTTTGCTGAAGCTCCATCAGTTCAGCGGCACGCTCCTGCTTAACCTCTTCGGGAACATCATCCTCATACATTTTAAAGGCGTAAGTATCGTCTTCGTCCGAATAGGCAAAAACACCCATGCGATCGAATTTCTGTTCAGCCACAAAGGCTTTCAATTCTTCAAAATCTTCTTCGGTTTCGCCCGGGTGGCCAACCAAGAAGGTAGTTCGGATAGCAATTCCCGGCACTTCCTCGCGAATCTTGTTAATAAGATTGATCGTTTCTTCCTTGGTGATTTTCCGGCGCATACGTCCCAGCATCCGGTCGCTGATGTGCTGCAGCGGTAAATCCAGGTAGTTGGCCACGTTATCACGCTCGCGAATCACCTTCAGCAAGTCCATCGGGAATTTCGACGGGTAGGCATAATGCAGCCGGATCCACTCCAGTCCTTTGATATCTGCCAGGCGGTCAATCAACTCGGCCAACTTACTTTCGCCATACATGTCAATTCCATAGTATGACAAATCCTGCGCAATAATCAGCAGTTCTTTTGTCCCGCCATCAACCAGTGTCTGCGCTTCTTCCAGCAAACTTTCAATGCTTCGCGACTTATGAATGCCGGTAAACTGCGGAATCGCACAAAACGAGCAGTGGCGATTACACCCTTCACTGATTTTCAGGTAGGAAAAGTGGCTGGGTGTTGTTTTCAGGCGATGATACATCTTCTGTTCAAAGAAGTTGGCATTCAAATCCTGGATGATTTGTTTGTAATCGAATTTGCCGTAGAACTTGTCAACCTCTGGAATTTCCTTCTCCAAATCTTCTTTGTAACGTGCCGACAAACAACCCATGACAAGCAACTTATCCAGCTTGCCGTTTTTTCGGGCCTGGGCATGGCTTAAAATCGAATTGATTGACTCCTCTTTGGCATCCATAATAAAGCCACAGGTATTCAGAATAACAATGTTGGCATCGTCGTCTTCACTGTCGTGTACCACTTTAAAGCCATTTAAATCAAGCTGGTTGAGCAGCATTTCCGAATCAACCAAATTTTTAGAACATCCCAGGGTGGTTATATTAACTTTTCCTCGTTTCATCTTTTATCTTCTTTTTTTTTTCTCCACCTCTACAACAAACTAAATCCTTGGTGGTTTTATCTTAATTCATGCAGGCACTGCCATGCTGAACTTATTTCAGCATATTCGCAAAAACCAGATCCCTTAACAAGTTCTAGCTGATGGTTGAATAATCTTTGGAAATTATCTATGAGAAAAGGGAATCCACAAATTCCTTTCTTCTGAACACTTGTAAATCTTCCATCTTTTCGCCAATTCCGATGTATTTGACGGGAATTTTAAATTGGTCAGAAATCCCGATAACAACACCGCCTTTAGCTGTTCCGTCCAACTTGGTCAAGGCCAATGCCGAAACTTCGGTTGCTTTGGTGAACTGTTTGGCCTGTTCAAAAGCGTTTTGTCCGGTCGATCCATCCAAAATCAGCAAAACCTCATGCGGAGCATCCGGCAATATTTTTTGCATTACATTTTTAATTTTGGTGAGCTCATTCATCAGGTTGATTTTGTTGTGCAACCTTCCGGCTGTATCAATAATCACCACGTCAGCACCTGTCGCTTTTGCAGACGACAGCGTGTCGTACGCTACCGAAGCCGGATCAGATCCCATGCTT
>JAGXIR010000072.1 GCA_024635605.1 Sunxiuqinia sp. | reverse complement strand
CCCCAATCAATTATTGATGCAGGAATGGATTTCAACCTTAATGCTCAGTTTAAACGAACAAACCGACGAGGAAGTGTCTCGCCAAATCCTGAAAAATTGTGCCCGTGCCCACTACGATCAACTCCAAATGGATGATATTTTACAAAAATATGTCGGTAATCTGAAAAAGTTTATCCAATTTTTGAACAGCAACTGGAATTGGGTGATTAATTTCGACGAAGAGAAGCAAATCATTTATGCCGACGAGAACAAAGACGTTTGTGTTTGCCCCTTGGTAAATCAGGAAAAAGGAGTCAAGTCTTCTATTTTGTGTTATTGCTCCGAAGGTTTTGCCGAACTCATGTTTTCAAAAGTGGCAGGAAAACCCGTTCAGGCAAAAGTCGTTTCCTCCATTCATCGTGGCGATGACCGATGTAAATATGAAATTAATTTAAGTTAAAAATTGAGCTATGTGTTTAAACCGATTACTAATTTTTCTTTGCCTTTTCCCTCTTCTACTTGTTGGCCAAACCAGTGCCCCATTGAAATCGTTTCAACTGTCCGAAGTCAGGTTATTGGAGAGTCCGTTTCAGCAGGCTATGCAGACTGACCTACGATACATTTTGGAGATGGAAGTCGATCGACTGCTGGCGCCCTATCTGCGCGAAGCCGGCCTAACACCCAAAGCCGACAGCTATACCAATTGGGAAAACACTGGTTTGGATGGCCACATTGGTGGGCATTACTTGTCGGCCCTGGCCATGATGTACGCTTCAACAGGCGACGAACGGATGAAAGAACGCATGGATTACATGCTTTCGGAATTAAAGCGCGCCCAGAACCAGCACACCGATGGTTACCTGGGAGGCGTTCCGGGTGGACGTGCCATTTGGGATGAAATTGCCAACGGAAATATTGATGCCGGTTCATTCAGTTTGAATAAAAAGTGGGTTCCGCTTTACAACATCCATAAGATCTATGCCGGATTGCGCGATGCTTATCTTTTTGGAGGAAGCGAACAAGCCAAAGAAATGCTCATCAAACTGACGGACTGGGCGATTCAGCTGGTGTCCGATTTAAGCGAAGAACAAATTCAGGACATGTTGCGAAGCGAGCATGGTGGTTTGAACGAAGTTTTTGCCGATGTGGCAGCCATTACCGGGCAGGATAAATACCTGAAACTGGCCCGCCAATTTTCGCACCAGCATGTGTTGGATCCGCTGTTGCAACACGAGGATAAACTCACGGGCATGCATGCCAACACGCAAATTCCAAAGGTGATTGGCTACAAGCGAATCGCTGATGTTGACGGTGATGAATCGTGGTCCGATGCCGCCCGTTTTTTTTGGGAAACCGTGGTAGAAAACCGATCGGTTTCAATTGGTGGGAACAGTGTCCGCGAGCATTTTCACCCGGTTGATGATTTTTCAGAAATGATCGCCAGCGAACAGGGGCCGGAAACCTGCAACACCTACAACATGCTTCGACTGACCAACCAATTATTTCTGACAGAGCCGAAGGGAGAATACATTGACTACTACGAGCGGGCCTTGTACAATCATATTCTCTCAACGCAACATCCGGAACATGGCGGGTTTGTATATTTCACACCGATGCGCCCGGGACACTACCGCGTATACTCGCAGCCACACACCAGCTTTTGGTGCTGTGTTGGCTCCGGGCTCGAAAATCATACCAAATACGGCGAACTGATTTACGCACATAACGACAACGAATTGTATGTCAATCTGTTTATTCCTTCAGTCTTAAACTGGGAGGCGAAAAAGGTGGAAGTCATTCAGCAAACCCGTTTCCCCGACGAAGCAAAAACGTCGTTAACCATCAACCCAAAAAAGAAACAGGCATTCAAACTTCACCTTCGCTACCCAGGTTGGGTTGCGGCAGGCGATCTAAAAGTCTCGGTAAACGGTAAGGACCAACCTGTGACCGTTGCTCCGGGCGAATTTGTAGTCATTGACCGAAGCTGGAAAAAAGGCGATGTGGTTAGCATGGAGATGCCCATGCAGACAATCTTGGAGCAATTGCCCGATGGCGAGAATTTTTACACGATTCTGCACGGACCAATCGTGCTGGCAGCCAAAACGGATACCACCAACATGATTGGTTTGTACGCCGACGACAGCCGGGGCGGACATATTGCGCATGGCGAAAAATATCCCCTGCAAAACATGCCGGTGATTTTAAGCGAGCCGGATCAAATCCTTGAAAAGATCAAACCTGTTGAAGGTGAATCGCTGACCTTCACCATCGACAATTTGGAACCCGAAAAATACAGCAACCTTCAGCTGATTCCGTTTTTCCGCTTGCACGAATCACGCTATGTGCTTTACTGGCAAGTCGAAACACCTGAAGATTATCAGCAAATGCAGACAGAATTAGCTGCAGACGAAGCCGCCAAACAGCAGTTGGCAGCCCAAACTATCGATCTGGTTTTTCCAGGCGAGCAACAGCCGGAATCGGATCATTTTATTGAAAGCGAAAAGTCGCAAATTGGCGTGAACCAAGGACGCCACTGGCGCGATGCACGTGGGTGGTTTAGCTACCAGCTAAGAGATGAAAAAAACGAAGCCAAAAAACTCCGCGTCATGTATTTTGGGTTGGACAACAACAGGCATTTCAATATTCTGGTGAACGATCAATTAGTTGCTGAAGTTAATTTGGATGGAAGTAAAGGGTTTGAATTTTTCACGGTAGATTACGCCATTCCGGAGGAAATTATTGAACAGTCCAATGCCCAATTGACGGTGAAGTTTGAGGCGAAAGATGGATCTGTGGCTGGCGGTGTCTACGAAGTACGCTTAATGAAGTAAGCAATCGATGAAGGTTGTTGAGCCCGCAGAAAAGCTGGCTACCTGAAAACTGAAACAACCAACTGTCGAAGCAGAGGATTCTATAAAAAGAGTCGTTGGAATTGATCAAAGGAAAAATGTTTTCATCTATTCTCTAAAAAGTATTTAATACTTTTATTATTTTTGAAGCAAATACTAAATTTTAAACTTATGAAGAAGAAGGTTTTTTACACGTTCGTGCTGCTTTCACTTTTCAGTTTGGGCGCCATTGGACAATCCACCCTCCATTTGCACACCGACCAGGCAGAAACAAAAATTAACCGGGAAATTTACGGCCACTTTGCCGAACACCTTGGCCGCTGTATTTATGGCGGAATTTATGTTGGCGAAGACTCTGACATTCCGAATATCCGTGGATTCCGCGAGGACCTTGTTTACGCGTTGAAAGACATGGAGATTCCCTTGCTGCGCTGGCCGGGAGGCTGTTTTGGCGACACCTACCATTGGAAAGACGGCATTGGTCCCAAACACGAGCGCCCTTCGATGGTCAATGTTCATTGGGGTGGAGTAACCGAAGACAACAGCTTTGGAACACACGAATTTCTTGAATTTTGCGAACTGATTGAAGCGGAACCTTACATTAACATCAATGTTGGTTCAGGCACTGTTCAGGAAGCTTCGGAATGGGTGGAATATGTGACTTCCAATAACATCAGCCCAATGACTGACTTGCGAAAAAAGAATGGCCGCGAAGAACCCTGGGATGTAAAATACTGGGGAATTGGTAATGAAAACTGGGGCTGTGGTGGAAACATGACACCCGAGTATTACGCCGACCTGTACAACCGTTTTGCGGGCTACTGCCGCGGCGATTTGTACCGCATTGCCGGAGGTCCAAACGTGGACGACTACAACTGGATGGAAGTACTGATGGAGAAAACAACCCGCCATCGTCATTTGGTTCAGGGCGTGTCGCTGCATAACTATACCTTTACAAACAGCTGGACAGACAAAGGGTCGGCCACCGATTTTGATGAAAGCGACTGGATTTCAGTCTTAAACAACACGCTAAAAATGGAAACCTTGGTTGAACGCCATTCAACCATCATGGACAAATACGATCCTGAAAAACGAATTGGTCTGATCGTTGACGAATGGGGAAACTGGTTCAGTGTTGAACCCGGAACCAACCCGGGGTTTCTCTATCAGCAAAACACTTTGCGCGACGCGCTGGTAGCCGGAATCAACCTGAACTTGTTCAACAACCACGCCGATCGGGTAAAAATGTCGAACATTGCCCAAACGGTGAATGTGTTGCAGTCGGTTATTTTAACCAAAGACGAGGAGATTGTTCTGACACCAACTTATTATGTCTTTAAAATGTACGCCGTTCACCAGGATGCGACCCTGATTCCGCTGAACCTGAAAACCGGCCAATACGAATACGATGGCAAATCGGTTCCTTCAGTTTATGGGTCGGCCTCAACCAAAGATGGCGTGGTTTCTATCACGCTTTGCAACCTCAACCCCACTAAGGCAGAAACGATTGAGGTCACCATCACCGGACAGGATTTTTCATCTTCAACCGGACAAATCGTTACCGCTAAAAACATGAATGACTACAACGATTTTGGGCTGGAGGAAAAAGTAACCTTGAAATCGTTTGAGGTGAAAAAACCCAAAAATGGAAAAGTGAGCGTTGAACTGCCCGCCAAATCGGTGGTGCTGGTTCAGCTTCAATAAGCATAGGTTAATAAAAGAAACGGGAGCCAATTTGGTTCCCGTTTTTTTATGTTATTCGCTATCGCCCCGGATTTCCACCCTTCGGATTTTCCCGGAAATGGTTTTCGGCAGTTCCGTGACAAACTCCACAATCCGCGGATACTTGTATGGTGCCGTTGTATTTTTCACATGCCCCTGAATTTCCTTGATCAACTCCGGCGATCCGGGTTGGTAGTCGGGCGCCAGCACAATACTGGCTTTCACCACCTGTCCGCGCACCTCGTCGGGCGCCGCAGTAACCGCGCACTCCACCACGGCCGGATGTTCCATCAAAGCACTCTCCACTTCAAACGGGCCAATACGATAGCCCGAGCTTTTAATCACATCGTCCGTGCGGCCCACGAACCAGAAATAGCCATCTTCATCGCGCCAGGCCAAATCGCCGGTATGATAATAGCCGTCGTGCCAAACGGCTTTTGTCCGTTCTTCATCACGATAATACGATTGAAAAAGTCCGACCGGCACTTGCTCGCTGGTGCGAATGATAATCTCGCCGATCTCCCCATCTTCGCACAAGCGATCTTCGGGATGCAGCAACTGAACATCGTAGGTTGGATTTGGAATGCCCATTGAGCCGGGCTTGGGATCCATCCACGGGAACGTGGCAATGGCCAGTACGGTTTCGGTCTGGCCAAACCCTTCCATCAATCGCAATCCGGTCAATTTCAGAAAGCGGTTGTACACTTCAGCATTCAGCGGCTCGCCCGCTACCGTGCAATATTTCAGCGACGACAAATCGTATTTTGAAAAATCTTCACGAATCATAAACCGATACACGGTTGGCGGTGCACAAAAAGTGTTGATCTTGTACTGGCTGATCACCTGGAGCATATCTGCCGGATTGAACTTTTCATGATCGTAAACAAACACCGCGCCTCCGGCCAGCCATTGTCCGTACAATTTTCCCCAAACCGCTTTTCCCCAACCCGTATCGGCTACCGTCAGGTGCAGACTGTTTTCCTTGATGTTGTGCCAATACGAAGCAGTGGTGATGTGTCCCAGCGGATAGCTAAAATCGTGCGCCACCATTTTGGGGTTTCCGGTTGTTCCGGAAGTGAAATACAAAAGAGAGATTGATGAATTCGTTGAAGCAGTTTCCGGCCGCGCAAATTCCGATGCCTGTGCTATTCCTTTCGAAAAATCACCCCAGCCTTCCGGCACTTCCGGGCCGATGGATATCCGATGTTCAATGCCGGGCGATTCGTCCATCGCCAAATCAACCTGCTCCAACACGTCGGTCTCGCCAACAGCGACAATGGCTTTTATTTCGGCTGAATTATTCCGGTAAACCAGGTCTTTCTTTTTCAGCAAATGGGTGGCCGGAATGCAAACTGCACCCAATTTGTGTAGCGCAACAATGCCAAACCAAAACTCAACACGACGCTTCAAAATCAGCATCACCTTGTCGCCAGCCCCAATACCGAGGGATTGGAGGTAAGCAGCCGTTTGGTCGCTGTACTTTTTCATTTCTGAAAAGGTAAACTCGCGGTGCTCCCCCTGATCGTTGGTCCACACCAAGGCCAGCTTTTCCGGCTCCAGCCGAGCATACTCATCCACCACATCGTAGGCAAAATTAAAATTCTCAGGAACCTGTATTTCCAGGTTTTCAATAAAATCTGCCAGTCCGTCGAACTGCGCTTTTTTCAAATATCGTTCACTTAATATCATTGTTCCGCTTTAAAAATCATGGCTAAAAATTTGGCTTCTTTCCCTTCGAGCGCCCGCATACGATGTGGCAAGGACGAATCGAACCAGATGGAGTCGCCTTCATTCAAGATCAATTCTTTTCCGTTGAGCACCAGTTGCAGCTTTCCGCTCAAAACCAGGTTGAACTCCTGCCCTTCGTGCTGATAACCAACACCAGCGTCATAATCAGGATTGGCATCAACGGTAACCACAAAAGGTTGGGCTTTTTTGTGGATGAAACTTTCGTTCAGGGCTTGATACCGGTATTCTTTCCGGCGTTCAACCACCGACCCGGTTCCTTTTCGGGTCACCGAGTAACCGTGCATATGCGGTATATCGCCCGTGAGCAAGGTTGTCAACTCGATTTGGTAGACCGACGAAAACCGATACAAGAAACTGACCGGGATATCCGATTGCCCACTTTCGTATTGCTGATAAAGCGCTGGCGAAATACCGCAAGCTTCGGCACAATCCGCCTCCGAAAGGTTGAGCGCATCGCGCAGGCCTTTTAGCCGCTCGGCTATTTGTTGAATTTTAATATTCATGCTTGGTCTTTTTTTTTATAAAAGAAAAAGTGACGGGAGCCACTTGTTTCCATTCCTTAAAAATAGAAAATCCATCGGAAAACAGACCATCTTTGCCCAATTCTGATTGAAAAAGATACAAACCACTATCCGCGCGATGTGGATAAAAAAACAGCTGGATGCTCGATGCTGGATACTTGATGCTGGATAAAACTGGAAAGGCGACTGAACACTGGCTTTCCTTATTTTGAATGAAACTAAATTATGCTTCGCAAAGTAATTTGCACTGTATAATTACATAACTTGTGGAGCAAAAAAATTAATGAACCCAACAATGAACCCAAAACATAAAAACCGCCGAAACTGAAATAGCACGAGAATATCCGATAGTGAAAGTTACACAGACCATTCGCAAGTTGACGGATCAAAACCGAAGTATAAATTCGCCTTGGTGGATAAACAACGCCTTTGTTTGATGAACTGTAGGCGCACATTGCAAAACAGACAGAATGATAAAGACTTTTTTGATTTTAGGATTTCTTGCTTTTTATATGTCCTCTTTCAGCCAAAACTTTGATGCTGAATTAATTTCTCAGAAAACTTCTATTGAAGTTAATAATGGCAAACTGAGCAAGTCTTTACATCATGAAATTAGAATAAACAACAGGGCAGGTGAAAAATATACGAAAATAACAATCCCGCATTCAAAACTCATAAAACTAAGTAACATAAACGCTTATATCAAAGATTCAAATGAAAGGGTAGTTAAAAAACTGAAGAAAAGTGAGATCACTGAAAAAAGTGCAATTTCAAGCTTTTCATTTTATGAAGATATCTTAGTAAAAGAGTTCACACTAAAACATAATTCATATCCATACACAATTGTATATTCCTATCAAGTTCAACTAAATGAATTTCTTTACATTGAGTACTGGAATCCCATAATCGATGTAGAAATACCGACTCATTTCGCACATCTCACCGTCTCAGTTCCCATAGATTACAATATTGCTTTTAAAAATTCACACGTTGAAAATCCCATAATTGATACACTTGAAAACAAGATTGTATATCAATGGAAAACAAGCTACACAGACATTATAAAAATTGAAGCATTTTCACCTCCGGTATCAAATTTTCTACCGACTGTTCAAATTATACCCAAAGAATTCTATTATGATATAA
This sequence comes from Sunxiuqinia sp., assembly GCA_024635605.1. GTDB lineage: Bacteria > Bacteroidota > Bacteroidia > Bacteroidales > Prolixibacteraceae > Sunxiuqinia. The sequence continues at coordinate 7,186 of JAGXIR010000072.1, read as the reverse complement.
AAGGATCGTTTAATGATTGGACTTCCTTTGGTAATTGGCAATATGATTTACTAGAGGGACTGAACGTATTGCCAGAAAACGAAAAAAATAAAATTCAGGAACTAACTAAAGACATTGATGATGATAAAGAAAAGATAAAAATATTATATCACTACTTACAGGATGAAACCCGTTACATCAATGTTACCATTGAAACCGGTGGATTGAAACCATATCCTGCAAGTTATGTTGCTCAAAATAAATATGGTGACTGCAAGGCATTAACTAATTATTTTAAATCAGCTCTTGATTATATTCAGATACCCTCGTATTATACCAAGATTTCTGCTGGAAGCCCCATAAATGAGATTAATAAAGACTTTCCTTCTCAACAATCAAATCACATCATCCTATATATTCCCTTAAAAGATGAAGATATCTGGTTGGATTGTACAAGTGATGGAGCATTTAACTATTTGGGCACATTTACACAAAACAGAGATGCTTTTATGATTGACTACGACAACAGCACTTTTCTAAAAACTCCAACACTCAAACCAAAGGATGTTCTTGATACACGTACGATAGAAATTAAATATGATTCCAAGGATGCTGTAGTTAACTTCCAAAACACCTATAAAGGTGAATCGTACGAAAACATTTTTCATCTAGAAAAAAACTTCAATGAATCTGAAAAGTCGAAAATTGTAAGAAATTATATCGTCGCTGATGGATTTCAATTAATTAGCTATCAATTTCACAATCTAACAAGAGACTCTGTCAGGATTGACTTCTCTTATGATGCTACCTCTCAACATTTATACAAACATTATGGCAATGATATTCTGGTCAGCAATATTTCATTTTCATTGCCAAGTTTTGAGAATCCAGAACTCAGAAAATTGCCAATTCAAATTGATTATCCGGTTTATAAAATCGACACACTAATTTATGAAATTCCGGATGGCTATAAACTAAATAAAAGTCAGGAGAATTATTCTGTAGTAAATAAGTTTGGAGAATTCAAATTCAATATCTATGAAAATGATTACAATATAACGATAATAAAAAGCCTGCTAATTAACTCCGGATACTATCCGATTTCGGAATATGCTGAATTTTATGATTTCTACAAACGAGTTGTTGAAATAGAAAAAAAAACACATTTATCACTTTATAAATAAACCATCTATGACTAAGAAATTACATTTAACGATCCTACTATTCGTCCTCACTTGGGGTACAATGCAGGGACAAAATTTTTCAAGGGAATTTGGAAGAATTGGTAAAGACGAAATTGAATTAAAACATTATTCTGAGGACAAAGATGCTGAGGCAATAGTTTTGTTTGACACTGGCAAATCATATTTTATTGAAACTGGCAATTCCTTTGATGTAGTATTTGAGAGAACAACAAGAATAAAAATACTGTCTGAGGCTGGGATCAATTGGGCTGAGGTGGAAATCCCTTTTTATCAGGAGGGAGGTATTTATGAGAAAGTATATGATATTGAGGCCTATTCTTACAATTACGAAAATGGAGTCATCAATAAAACCCCATTTAACGTTTCAAATACTTTTGATGAAAAAATAAACAACTCTTGGAATGTTAAGAAATTTGCTATTCCAAATGTCAAAGAAGGAACTATCGTGGAATATAGATACAAAGTTAGTTCTCAGTACAAATTCAACCTACGGGATTGGGAATTTCAGTGGAAAATTCCTGTTGTACACAGTGAATATGAAGCAAAAATGATTCCCTTTTATGAATATTCATTTTTGCTACAAGGAGCAAATAAATTTGATTCACAAAATTCATATACAGATGTAGGAGCATCACGCCAATTTGGTGCAATTACCTTTCAGGATAAGGTGTATAATTTCACAATGAAGAATGTACCTGCGTTTAATAGTGAAGAGTTTATAGCTTCAATAAATGATTACATCATCAAGCTTGATTTTCAATTGTCAAAAATCCATCAACCTGGCGGGGCTACTATAAACATAATGACTACTTGGGAGGATATGAATATGAACTTACTAAAACATAAAGATTTTGGTAATTACATAGAGAGATCTGAAAAACTCGCTTTGAAACTACTCAACAACGAAAGTCTTGAACTGAATAATGATAAAGAAAAATTTGACCATGTGATTGAATATGTAAAAAGAAATTACAACTGGGATAAAACGCGTGGCAAATATGCATCAAAATCACCAAAAAAGTTTGTTGAAGAAAAGTATGGAAATTGTGCCGACATCAATCTGTTTGCAATCGGATTACTCCAGGCCTCAGGCATAGACGCAAAACCAGTACTCATTAGTACTCGAGACAATGGAAAGATAAAATATGCCTATCCATTCACTCATTTTTTCAATTATGTAATTATTCAGGCTAACGTCGATGGTGTTAATATCTTAACAGATGCTACTGAGATTTTAGAATTAGATGATAGGATTCCCTTAAGATGTATAAATGACAGAGGATTAATAATTCAAAAAAAGAAAACTGAATGGATCGGACTAGAAAGCGTTTTCCCTTCAGAAATCAAAACAAACATACAAATTGGTATTACCAGTCATGCGCTTCTCAGTTCAAGCATACACAAAAGTGCCACTGAATATGATGCTTCCTATTATCGAAACAATTATTCAGACGACATTGAAACGATCAAAAAAAGTCTTGAAACAATAGATTATCTTATCATTGACACCACAATAGTGATTCAAAATCAATTGAATAGAGAAGAACCATATATTTTAGCTTACAAACAAACCAGCACACCGGAAATTGTTAATGAAAAGATTTATCTATCACCGTTTCTAAATGAAACTATTTCTGATAATCCTTTAAAACAGAAAGATCGCACATATCCAATCGATCTGACGTATCCGAAGAAAAGAATTTTTAAATCAACGATAGTAATTCCAGAAGGCAATAAAGTTGAATATATACCATCGGAACAAAAAATAGATAATCAACTTTTTGAGTTGACTTATTCAACAAGTATAGTCGACAACCAGATAATCATATTATTTGATTATTATTTTAAAAAGTCAATTTACTCATCGAATGATTATTCAAAAATTAAACTCTATTTTAATGAAATTGTAAAAAAGGGAAATGAAAAAATAGTACTATCAAAAGTATTAGCCGAAACCTAATTGACCCAGCCCCTTTAAAACCGAAACAGGAATGGGGTTTTATGTTCCTTATTGGCGATTTTTTTTTAGCAAGTGTGGATTGAACAAACACCACCTACTCCATCTCCCCGAAATATTCACCCCCCCAATCCAACAACCTTAAAAAAAGGGGACGAGATTTCTCATGAAACCTCATCCCCTTTTAAACTGATACCCAATTAAAACAATCATCAATTTTTGAGGGCGCCTTTAATCATGGTGAATGAATGCGGCGGAAATTCATAGGTCATTTTATCGGCCTTTTTCACTCTTAGGGCAGGCTTCGATTTGGTTTCAACAAGTGTTTTTCCAAAATCGTTTTGCGCCTTGCTATCCGGTCCATTGACTTCATACACTTCGTATTCGCCATCGAACAGGCCTTCCTGAGCAATGATATCAGTGGTAATCGCCTTGTCCTTATTTCGGTTTACGACGCACAAAACCACCTGACCATCATCGTAGGTTGCTGAAACGTCGAGAAAAGGAACATCCTCCTGCGTGGTTTTCGATTCGGCTAAGCCAATGAAAAACTCTTCGGTATCATAGGTTTCACAATCAACAGCCACATCGAGCGCGGTGCCAAAGGCGTTGTTGGCAAACAGGGCCAGCGGATAGTAGATGGTTTGCTTAAACATGTCGGTTTCGCTCGTAAAAATTGGTGCAATTACATTGACCAATTGCGCCATGTTGGCCATTTTCACCACATCGGCGTTGCGGATAAAAGCATTCAGAAAGCCGGCAATCACCAAGGCATCTTCCAGGTTGTAGTGTTCTTCCAGGGCGCGTTCGCCAGTCATGTCTTCGCCTACGCGGGCACGGTACCACACATTGTACTCGTCCCAGGCAATGTAAATCGGGTCATCGCTTTGGCGCTGGGCATAAGCCATTTCCTTCAGGATCATGCCTTTCACAATCTGGGTGCGCTCTTCCAGCACCAGCGGGGTCGACAGGTAGTTGTAATAATTGTCGGCCACATTGCCCACATAAATGTGCAGGGCGATGTAATCGACCACATCGCGCAATTCGTGCAAAATGGTGGCGTTCCACTCGTTGGGATCGGCATTGGGCCGGTAGTTGGACGAACCGGCGGCCACGAGCTTAATTTCGGGCGAAGTCAGTTTCATCAGTTTGGCAGCTTCGCGGGCTTTCTTGCTGTAGTCTTCTGCGTTCAGGTGTCCCATTTGCCAGAAGCCGTCCATCTCATTTCCCAGGCTCCAATAGGTGATGTTGTGTGGTTCGGCGTACCCGTGCTGCTTGCGCAGTTCGGCATAATACGGGCCTTCCTTCACATTGCAGTATTCTACCCATTGCTGTGCTTCTTCGATGGTTCCGGTTCCCAGGTTCACGGCAAAGTATGGCTCGGTGCCCATGCGGCGGGCAAAGTCAATAAACTCGTTGGTACCAAAACGGTTGCTCTCCAGCCGTGCCCAAGCTAGCTCCATGCGTGTGGGGCGCTCGTCTTTTGGGCCAACACCATCTTTCCAGTGGTAGTTTGACACAAAGTTACCGCCGGGATAGCGGGTGAGCGAAACATTCAGCCCTTTGGCTGCTTCCAGTACATCGAGCCGGATGCCATCTTCATCAGCTAACGGGGAGCCTTCATCATAAATTCCACCGTAAACACAACGGCCTAAATGCTCGACAAAATTTCCGTAGACATTTTTATTTACCTCCCCAATTTGCCGGTCAATATCAATTTTAATCCGGGCATTTTGTGCCGTCAGTTGACCGGCGAATAAAAATCCGGCCACAACCATAGCGGCTGCAAAAAAAGTCGCTGTGCCAGCGCTGTTCAATTTTCTCATGTGTCTGTATTTAAATAGTTAAACTTTTAGCTTTTGTTACTCATCAACGAAAGGCCATCCATCTTCATCCCAGGCCAAGGTTTTAATGATCAACTTGGGTTTCCCGTCATCATGGGCATCATAACCATGAAAGACCAGGTAATCTATATCGTTAAACGTGTAGGTGGAGTTGTGCCCCACGCCATACCAATTTTCATCGCCTTTCAACAAGATGGAACCACCACCTGTTGCCAACGAATTTCCTTCTTTGTCCACATAAGGCCCCGGGATCGATTTTGCCCGGCCCACAATCATTTTATAGGTGCTTTTCACCCCTTTACAGCAGTAATCGATGGAAGCGAACAAGTAATAATAATCTCCTTTTTTGAAGATGAAAGGCGCTTCAATGGCATTGCCGCCCGCATCAACGGGATTATCATCCACCGAAGGCGGATTCGGTTCTTCCGTAGATTTTTTCCGGGAGGCGATGGTCGGAATCTGGTTCAAATCTTCCCCCACCGATTTGGCATCTGCCTTGAGTTTAACCAACTTCAATCCGTCCCAAAAAGAGCCAAAACTCAGATAAGGCGTACCATCTTCAGCCACAATCAGATTGGGATCGATGGCGTTCCAGTTGGTTTTTCCAGGATACGATTGGATGATCTTTCCATGATCCACCCATTCAAAATCCGGATCGTCCGGATGGAGCGTTTTATTGGTTATCAAACCAATGCAAGAGGTATTTTTGCCAAAGGCCGAAATGGAATAATACAAATAATACTGCCCGTTATAAAAAGCAATATCGGGCGCCCAAATGTGCCCTTTAAATCCATCTACCGCCTCAACAGCCCATTGGGGAGCTTCGTCAAAAACCGGTTTTTCTCTGCTCCAGTTTTTCATGTCGGGTGATGACCACACACTAATTCCCCATCCCGTGGAAAACAAGTAATAAGTTCCATTTTGCTGAATCATTACTGGGTCGTGAACAACAATGTCTTTTGGAAAAACTTTTATTGATAAAAGTAATAGGGCGACAATTAGGGTAATTCTTTGTTTCATTTTGATAAAGTTTATTGAATTCCTTCTGAGGTCATAGCAATACGTTTCATAGTGCCGTCTGTGTTATAATAAAGTCGGTCGATACAAACCGAGCGCCTGAAACTTCCTCCATGTGGCTGAATTCCGCCAGTATGATAAAAGAAGTACCAGTTATTGTTGTATTCGATAATTGCTTGATGGTTTGTGTTGGAATTACCAGCCAGTTCATTTAAAATCCCTCTAAATTCCCATGGACCGGTAATCGACCGGCTCATAGCATAAGCTGTTTTCTCCGGGAACTGATACGCATATGACAGATAATACCAGTCGCCACGTTTATGAATCCAGGGAGCTTCGGTAAAATTGGGCAGATCAACAGTGTGAATCTCGCCATCCAGTTCTATCATATTCTCTTTTAATTTTGCCCAGTAACAGGCTGTATTTCCCCAATACAGGTAGGCCTGGCCATCGTCGTCGATATAAACGGTCGGATCAATATCGTCCCAGCTAATCTGTGTTTGATCAGTGGTCATATCGTTTGTTATTAACGCTTTTCCCAGTGCATCTTTAAACGGACCGACAGGACTGTCGGAAACAGCTACCCCAATCGATTTTCCATGAATACTCCCGTGTTCAACCGTAACATACCAGTAAAATTTTCCGTTGCGCTCGATTACCTGAGCAGCCCAGGCACTGTGTGCTGCCCACTCAAAATCGGCAGGTTTTAACGGAACCGGATGCTCTTTCCAGTTTACCAGGTCGGTTGACGAATACACCAGCCACTCGTTCAGCTCGTAGAAATTTTTTTCTACAGCAGCCTGATCGTGGCCTGCATACAAGTAAACCGTGTCGTTGTATACCAACGCGGCCGGATCGGCTGTGTATTTATCCGTGATAATGGGATTATTGATATTAAGTTCCTTATTCGAAGTATTAACTGCTGCTTGTTGTTTTTCATCTTTTTTTTCCGAAGAGCAATTCCAGAGAACTATACCCAAAAGACAAACTGTTGCTGTGTTTTTCAATGACTTCATTATTTTGTCTTTTTGCCCCAATACGTAGCGTTTAAATTCTTTTCAGTTCCGGCATATACCAGTGTTACACGGCGAGGGTTGGCTTCCCAGTCTACTTCACGTTCAACGCAAACAATAACACTGCCCAATGTTAATTGCTTTTTAGACTCATCGTAACTCCAATCGCCT
>JAGXIR010000071.1 GCA_024635605.1 Sunxiuqinia sp. | reverse complement strand
GTCTTTTTGTAGGTTTTGCCGATAAACAAACCGACGTATTCCTCTTCCAGCCTGCCCAGTTCTTCCACCATCAACTCGTAAGCACGCCCGTCTGGCAGCTGCACATCGTAGGCATTGGCCAATGCTTTGAAACGGCGTTTGCGTAGCTTCGTGATGGTGTGAGCTGCTTCCTGCGCTTTTTCTTCCAGCGATTTGGTTACGATAGCCCTCCTCCGGGTCGAATCTCCAACTTCAAAAAACGGGTTCAAAGATAGATCAGCAAACGGATAGTCCGGTGTCTTCGTATCTCCTAAGAAGGTTGACACAGCCAGCGCTTCATTGTCCGAAACAGCTTCCGAATTAATTCCTGACAAGATCCCTGACTCGGTCAGGTTAAGCATGGAAGCTGCGATGCCCGTTGATTTGTAGACCTGATTAGGATCAGCTTCGCTAAAGGTTTCAATCTGAATATCAGTAATGGTCCAGCGCTCAAAACCGGACGACGGCGCATTCTTGAGTCCCAACATCGCTTCGGCATATTGAAAATAAGGTCCGTGGAAAAATTTCTCTTGCTTGGCCTGTACGTTAATCCGTATTCCGGTGCGAGGCAGGCTGTAGATAACGCCCTCAGTCGATGTCAAAACGGTTCCGTCATCCTTCTTTCTTTGAGCTGAAACAAGCGTTGTCGAAACCAGAAAAAGAAATAGTATCAAATAGATTCTCATGTGCTTTATCATTTTAAAATGAAATCAAAAATAACTAAACTATGATGAAACGTAAAAAAGCAAAATTAGAACTTTTATCTCCACTTCATCAAAACAATAACCCGAAAGTAGGCCGTTTATTTTCTGACTTGCAAAAAAGCCTTTCCCAGACCTTCAACAAGGTCGCTTGCAATCAATGACAATTCATCGCTCTGCTCCACGGCAAGATCGCCGGCCCGCCCATGAATAAACACGGCAACCAAGGCTGCCTCAAGCGGATCAAAGTCCTGAGCAAGAAGCCCCAGTACAATTCCGGTCAGTACATCGCCACTTCCGGCAGTTGCCATTCCCGGGTTACCAGTCGTGTTGAAAAAAACGTTTCCGTCGGGCGAAGTGATCCGGGTGTGGGCTCCTTTTAAAACCACAATGACGTTATACTTTTCGGAGAAAGCCAACTGCGTTTGCAAGCCGGAATACGAATCAGCTGTTGAGCCAGCCAGACGCTCGAATTCTTTGGGGTGTGGGGTTAAAATTGAGTTTTCAGGCAGCAACTCAAGCCATTCCGGGTGCATGGCCAGAATATTCAGCGCGTCAGCATCCAGCACCAGTTTTGCGGGTGCCGCTTCCAGCAAGCGGAGCAACGCTTTTCTTGAATTGGGTTTGACGCCCAAGCCCGGCCCGACACCGACTGCGGAAAACTGATTCAACTCGGGAAACTCGGTGAACATCAAATCCGAGGCATCAATGGAACACATCGCCTCGGGAATGGCTGTTTGAATGATCTGATAAGCCGAATGCGGAATTTGTGCTGTTAACAAACCAACTCCGGAGCGCAAACAAGCCTTTGAAGCCAATAAAGCTGCTCCAACTTTACCGTACGAACCAGCGATTAACAGCGCATGTCCGTATGTTCCTTTGTGTGAGAATTTCTTTCGAAATGGAATTTTTCTGGCTATTTCTTCTTCGTTCAGAAAACGAAAGGGAGTTTCGGTTTTTGCAATGACGTCCGGATGCAATCCAATAGGAAGCACCTCCCATTTCCCCAACAACTCACCATGCTCCGGAAAAAAGAAACTGAGTTTGGGAAACTGAAACGTCAAGGTGTAATCAGCCCGAATCACCAAAGTCAAATCGTTGGAAGAATTGTCCTCCCCAAACAAACCGCTGGGAATATCGATGGCCACCACCATCGCCTTGGAAGCATTAATTTTTGCAGCAATCTGCAAAGGCAAACCATCCAACTTGCGGCTCAGTCCCGAGCCAAACAAGCCATCTACCACGACAGCATCATTCGCAATCATGGGAATTGACTCCTGGCTTTCAATTCTGGTTAGCCTCACCTTGCCCTGGTCTTTGAGCCGGTTCCAGTTTTCAGCTGACTCTCCTTGAAGTTGCTTTCCAAAATCGACCAGGTAAACTTCGCAGGTATAATCGTGCTCAGCCATCATCCGGGCAATGGCCAATGCATCGCCCCCATTATTTCCGGGACCCGCAAAAAAGATGATTTTTTTTTCGTTTGAAAGATGTTGGATCAGCCAGTTGACAATCTGGAGTGCAGCACGCTCCATCAGGTCAATGGAAGCAATGGGCTCCTGCTGAATGGTAAACTGATCAATCGCTGCTATTTGCTTTGTGGTAAAGATTTTCATACGAGTGGACTTTCCCCGAAATTACAAAAACATTGGTAAAATCCATCCATTGTGCTTACCGGACAATCAATAATGCTGACATTTGCCCAACTATAGAAGCAAAAAGATGTTTATATTTGCTTCCCTTATAACAAAAATATAGAACTATGGCTAAAGATCAGAGTACTGCTTTTTTCGGACACCCAGTTGGGTTATCTTCTTTATTTGCCACCGAGATGTGGGAACGGTTTAGTTACTACGGCATGCGGGCTTTGCTCGTATTATTTTTAACGGCTACATTTGCCAACGGTGGCTTTGAAATGGCCGAACTGGATGCCTTCACCATCTATGGTATTTTCACCGGGCTGGTTTATGTAACCCCTATTTTGGGTGGCATGCTGGCCGACAAAGTTCTGGGACAACGAAAAACCATCTACATAGGTGGCATGGCAATGGCCATCGGACAGTTTATGCTTGCTGCAAGTGCCATGGCTGATGCTGGCGATCTGGAACTTCGCAAAACACTGCTATTTTCCGGATTAGGAATCCTGATTATGGGGAACGGGTTTTTCAAACCAAATATCTCCACCATGGTGGGTGAACTGTACGACAACAACGACCCGCGGAAAGATGGCGGGTTCACCATTTTTTACATGGGTATTAACCTGGGAGCTTTTATTTCGCCACTTGTTGCAGGTTATTTGGGAGAGCAGATTGCATGGGAATATGGATTTATGTCGGCTGGAGTTGGAATGCTCATTGGAACGACCTGGTTTCTCATACGCAGCCATACACTTGGTTCGATAGGAATGCCTCCGGGCGTAAAAAACGGAAGAGTACGCCTGATTATACAAGACTGGATCGGCATTGTAATTTACGTCATCGTCCTCGTCGGACTTATTTTAGGACTTATTCTGGGATGGAGTTCAGTTTCAGAAACCATTCGTACCTGGCTCATCCGAATTCTGGCTACCGGTGCAACCGCCTATTTGTTGCTAAGCATTTTCCGCGGCACCAATGGAAAAACAGAATGGAGCAGAGTCGCGGTGATCATGGTACTGGCCGTGTTCAACATCTTTTTCTGGAGCGGCTTCGAACAGGCTGGAACAACTTTCAATGTGTTTGCGCGCGACAACACCCAACGAATGATCGGCAACTGGGAGATTCCGGCTACCTGGTTCCAAAGTGTGAATGCCATTTTCATTGTTCTTTTCGCCCCGCTTTTCAGTATTCTTTGGCTTAAACTCGATAAAAAGAAACTCAACCCCAACACCCCGATGAAATTTGCCTGGGGAATGATCATGCTAAGTCTTGGCTTCGTAATTATGGCCTTCGCCTACACCCGGTCAACCTCCGGATCGGCCGATGGAGGAATTTTGCTTGTCAGCCCACTTTGGCTGGTGATGGTGTTCATGTTACACACCTTTGGCGAATTGTGCCTGTCACCAATCGGATTATCAATGGTAACCAAGCTTTCGCCCCCAAAACTCGTTTCAACCATGATGGGTGTTTGGATGGGTTCATTTGCAGCCGGTAACTTTGTCGCTTCGCAAATGAAAGCCATCTCCATAAAACTGGAAGCTGCGTTGGGGCAGGAGGTCCAGGTTTTCTGGCTCATCGCCATTCAATCGGCCGTTATCGCCCTGATTTTAGTTGCGCTTTCGCCATGGTTAAAGAAAATGATGATGGGTATCAAATAGCGAAATCAACCAAAAAAAAGACACTAAAAAACCCGGGCTTTCCAGTTCGGGTTTTTTGTTTCAATTCTGAAAAGAAAAACAAAGGGGCCACATTGCGGCCCCCTCTATCCATATCTTAAAAAAGATTGACTATTCGTTAATCGGACGAAGTGTGTCAGCGCCGATCGTACCCTTCAGTTCATCGAGGTAGGCAGGCGAAGAAACTTCCTTCAACTTGGCTTTTGCAGCTTTCAGACGCTCAGGCAGGTTGAGCCGAACTGAAGTGTCTGCAAAATTTTTGCGACTATTCACCTCCTCAATATAGGTCACATTTTTGGTCCATTGGGCAATATCGCGCTTTTGCTTTTCCACCAGACGCTCTTTGTACCAATCGCTATTCAAAACAGCTTCGCGGGTAAACATTGCACGGATATCAGGATGGCTTCGGTCTTTGCCCTCGTACTTGCCATCAATCATAATGTGAACCAGCGCCTTCAGCGGTGGACACAACAGATCAACCGTTCCATCGCGCATGTACCCCTCGGCTACCCGTTTCTGAGTGACCGACAGGTTTTCGATTGAAGCCACAAACATGTCCATATCCTGCATTTCAGGTTTCAGCATATCTTCGCTGAATACCGCATCAGGCTTACTGAAAATACGTCCCATAAAGTGAGTGACAAACCTCAGCGTGATACGGTAACCCAACAGGCTGGCATCAACCACTTTTCCGTTGTGCTTGAAATTTTCTACTTTTTCGAGGTAGCCATGCTTGATGAGGAACTTTGGATCGCGCTCCTCAACCATCATGCGGCACCAAATTTCGGGGATAAGCAAACTGATGTCGTGATCAACTTTGTAGTTTGGACCAACATAACCAGCTGCTGATGAAAAACCATCGTAACCCGTCAAAATGTAGGATAAGAAAGCATTGTTCAGATCAGCGGCCGGCAACAACGAGTTAAAAGGCCCTTTGGTTAGCGCTCCTTCGGAACCGAAACCAGTGGTAGAAGGAGATTTTCCGGTGATGCTGCAAATAAAATCGATAAACAATTCAGGCAATTCCTGGTAGTGAATCGGGTTGTAAACAGCCAATGGCGGAACATTGATCTCTGGTTCAGCCGGATTATTTCTACGCCCGGGTAACACGGCATTCACCGGTAATAACACCGGCTTGGCAAGTGGTATTTTCCTGAAAATCCGGGTGGCTGCTTCAGCCACATAACGTTCTACCGGAGTAACAAGATCAGGCCGGATTTGCAGATAGCGAGGATTTTTCGAAGGCAGCCCATCCACCAAACGGGGTTCAGACGGAACAACCAAATACTCCGGATGATCACTTTTTAGAAAATTGTTGATCAAATCCTTTACCGGCTGCGTGTATAGTTCGAAGCCAATGGCATCATCCTTAATCTCCTGAACCTGCGCCCGGGTTAGGGGTTCGAAGTTCGACAAAAAGGTGTTTGGGCTTGAAAGGTCTTTCTCGCCTTGCTTATCATAGCCTTTGATGACACAATCATCGGGACGCTGAAACAAGCGAGACTCACAGTTCTTCAGAATTTTCACACTTGGGTTGGAGTACCTGGGATTCAGGTTTTCCAATCTTGCTGCGTCCAGGGTTACCGATGCTGAAATGTCATCTTCCATTTGAACTTTGCTCGACGGGTTGTAGTCCTGACGAAGCAAAAAGATTCGCCACGATTTATCCTGGTCGTGCCCCACGCGTAAATAGTTTGACAACAACTTCGTATTCCTGAATTTCAATTCATTTCCGGGAACGCCGTTAATTTGATCAACAGAGAAATAACTGCGCCAGTTCTTGTCCCAATCTTCGCTGTAATTTCCTTTAATCACATAAATCAACACCTTAATCCGCTGAGGGAATGAAGTTAGCCATTTGTTGTATTCGTCAGTATATTCATCTGATGGCGTGAGCAACTTAATAACAGAGCCCAACGAACGCCGACGACTTAAAATATGCCTTGATTTATGAACTGAATAGTCGGCAGGAACTTTAAAGCGTTTTGAAAAATCCTTGGAAATGATTTCTTCCACCATATCCAAATCGGCATTCAGGTCGTTAACAATAACCGATCCTTGAATCATGGCATCTTTAATTGATTTTGAAATTTCAGATTTTCCACCTCCTGAAACCGTACATGGCTTGTGGCAAAGTGTTCCTTCTGCCAAAGTTCCAACCAAATGCCATTTGGGACCTTCAATCCGTTTTTTCATTTCTACCCGATAGCCATTCGGATAGAT
>JAGXIR010000070.1 GCA_024635605.1 Sunxiuqinia sp. | reverse complement strand
TTTTATCCTGTCGTTTGTCTGGCAAAAATCATACATGATAAACTATCGATTATGGATGCAAAGGTTCAGGAAAAACTAAAAATATTAGCCGACGCTGCAAAATATGATGTGTCTTGTTCATCAAGCGGGAACAGCCGGAGCAATTCCGCCGGCGGAATTGGAAATGCCGTGGCAGCAGGTATTTGCCACAGCTTTACCGATGACGGGCGCTGCATCAGCTTGTTTAAAATATTGATGACCAATCATTGCATTTATGATTGCGCATACTGCATTAACCGGAGGACAAATGACCGGCCCCGGGCGGCTTTCACGGTTCAGGAAATTGTTGATCTGACCATTAATTTTTACCGGAGAAATTATATTGAGGGTTTGTTTTTAAGCTCCGGGGTGATTAAAAACCCGGATTACACAATGGAGCGCATGATGTTGGTAGCCAAAAAATTGCGCCGCGAAGAACGTTACCATGGCTACATTCACCTGAAAGCCATTCCCGGAGCTAGCCCTGAACTGATTCATGAAGCCGGCCTGTACGCCGACAGGATGAGCGTGAACATTGAGATTCCGACAGAACTACAATTGAAAAAGCTGGCGCCCGAAAAGGATTATCCAAGTGTGTTGCAGCCGATGAACCAGATCAGCGAAAGCATTCAGGCCTATAAGGAAGAACGTACAAAGTTCAGCCGGGCACCAAGGTTTACCCCCGCAGGGCAAAGCACCCAGCTCATTGTTGGCGCTACGCCCGAAAGCGACCGGGAAATCTTGCAGCTATCTTCCAACTTTTATCACCAGCAAAAATTAAAGCGTGTTTATTACTCCGGCTTTCTGCCGGTCAATGACTACGACAAGCGGCTTCCTGCGTTGCAGTCGCCGCCCCTGGTACGTGAAAATCGCCTGTATCAAAGCGATTGGCTGATGCGTTTTTACGAGTTCTCAGCCGATGAAATCCTTACGCCGGAACACCCCTTTCTGGACCTGGAGATTGATCCGAAGCTGGCGTTTGCCATTCGCAACCTGCACTTGTTTCCGGTTGATATCAACAAAGCCGACTACCACCTGATTTTGCGGGTGCCTGGCATTGGGGTTCAAAGTGCGCGGATGATTCTCGATGCCCGCCGTTTTCGCCGACTAACCAGTTTTCACCTTAAAAAAATCGGCGTGGTGATGAAGCGGGCGCAGTACTTTATTACCTGTAACGAACTACCGGCACGAATGGGCACTTGGGAGCCTGAGCGGCTGAAGAATCATATTTTGGCAGAGAGTCAGATGAAACGCCGGAAAGCGGGAGACACGCAGCTGATGCTATTTCCCCCACAAGCTCGCCTGGCACCTGCTCCCAAACAGCTTCATTTCAAAAATTAAGACCATGGCTTATCTGATTTACGATGGAACATTCGAAGGCTTGCTGAGTGTTGTTTTTCAATGCTATCAACAAAAGCTCATCCCAACGGATATTTGCCGCGAGGCTGACTTTCAGGAAGTGTTGTTTGCGGAAAAACAAACCATCTCAACCCGTGAGCAGCAGGCCGATCGTGTCTGGAAAGCCTTACTGAAAAAGCTGCATCAGCGAAACAAGGAATTGCCGTTCATGGCTTTTCTATCCGGCGAGCCCGGCATTGAAATGATGCTGTACCGTTTTATCTGCCGCCTGTTCGACACCAAGTTCAGCATTGAAACGGATTATGGCGACGCGGATGTACTTCGGCTGAAGAAGCTGGAGCGAAAAGTGATGCAGGAAACCTCTCGTCTGCTTCAGTTTGTCCGGTTTCAGGAAACCAAAGATGGCGTTTATTTCGCTCCGATTGAGCCGGCATACGATGTTTTGCCTTTCACTATTCGGCATTTCAAAAACCGGTTTGCCGACCAACAGTGGCTGATTTACGACCTGAAACGCGATTATGGTTTTCATTACGACTTAAAGCAGGTTCGGGAAGTGGAGATTTCGGGGAAGACGTTCTCCCGTATGGATGGAAAAGTGAATCCCAACGTGTTGCAGGAACAGGAAGTGAGCTACCAGGTATTATGGAAGAATTACTTTGACAGTGTCAATATTAAGGAGCGTAAAAACCACAAGCTGCAACGCCAGCACATGCCTCAGCGTTATTGGAAGTTTTTGCCGGAAAAATCGCTATAAACAATTAGAGTACAAACAGATTCCGAAACCAGTTTTGAAGACTCGATTGAGTCGACAGGACTGATAACAAAAAAGCTCCCATCAAACGATGAAAGCTTTTCTGTTAAGCAAACAAATATCTTTACTTTTTAAAGTAGTCTTTAACCATTTCATTAGGAATCATTTCTTCCTGAAATGTGAACGCTCCGGTTTTTTCAGACTTTACCATTTTAATTACTTTGGAAAAACCCTTACCGGCACCTTTTTGCAATGATGCAACTGCTTTCTTAGCCATATCTCAATTTATTTAATTTCGCGGTGAACAGTTACTTTTTTCAAAACCCGGTTGTACTTTTTCAATTCCAAACGGTCAGGGGTATTTTTCCTGTTCTTGGTTGAAATGTACCTTGATGTTCCGGGAACACCACTGTCTTTATGCTCGGTACATTCTAAAATAACCTGAACCCTATTTCCTTTTTTAGCCATTTTCTACGCTTTTAAATATTCGTTACGTATCCTTTTTCCTTAGCTTCTTTCAATGCAGCAACCAATCCTTTTTTATTGATTGTACGGATGCCCGCTGCAGAAACTATTAACGAAATCCAACGGTCTTCCTCTGGAAGATAGAATTTCTTCTTGAACAAGTTCGGATAAAACCGACGCTTCGTTCTTCTTTTCGAGTGTGAAACATTGTTTCCCACCATCATTTTTTTACCGGTAACTTGACAAACTTTTGACATTGTCTTATTTTTTATTCAGAATCACACATTTTTCAAACAGTTCGCAAAATAAGCGCTTTTTCTTGTAAAAATCAAATTGTTTCAAAAAAAAATCGTGGATTTTTCAACAACAAATTGTTTACAAATCAAAAACTTTTTTGGTCTCTGTTTCAAGGGGATAGCAAATCGTGTTTTTCCGATGATTAATAGCGAAACAAAGGTAATCTTTTTCACCACTTAGTGATGAACATATTTCTGAAAAAGAAGTTATTATGAAACCAAGACATTTAATCTTAAAAAAAATCATGGAAGAACAAATCAATCAATTGCCTCGGATTGGTGATATGGCACCTGACTTTACAGCCGATACCACCTATGGCCCGTTAAGATTTTCGGAGTACAACAAAGGAAGTTGGGTCATCCTATTTTCGCATCCAGCTGATTTCACGCCGGTTTGCACCACCGAAATGAGTGGTTTTGCACTACAGAGTGACGAATTTAAAGCACTGAACACTAAGCTGATCGGCTTGAGTATTGACAGCATTCATGCCCACGTGGCTTGGGTGAACAATGTGAAAAAGAACAGCGGTGTGTTGTTCAATTTTCCGATTATCGCCGACATTGACATGAAAGTGTCGAAGCTTTACGGCATGCTTCAACCCAATGAGAGTGAAACGGCAGCCGTTCGTGCTGTATTTATTATTGACCCGACCGGCAAGGTTCGGCTGATGATGTATTATCCTCTGAATGTTGGGCGTAACATGAATGAAATTTTGCGCGTGTTGAAAGCTTTACAAACAGCCGACAAGCATGGCGTGGCCCTTCCATTAAACTGGGTTCCCGGAGAAAAAGTGATTGTTCCGCCGCCAAAAACAGTTCCAGATATGGAGGAACGCGAAAAATCGGACTACGAAATGGTAGACTTTTACCTGGCCAGAAGAGATTTGTAGTAAAGAAAACTTATACAGGAATTGAGCAGGAGGTGCTAATTGTAGCGCCTCCTGTTTTATTTTAAGGAAAAGTCCGCTATTTTAGAGCAAGTTTAAAATGAATTATGAATTCGACTCAAAGGCTTTACTACCCGACGATTTTAGGGGCAGCACATTTGATTATTTTGTACATCTTCATTCAGACCGTGGTTGATTTTCCGCTGGCGATTTGGGATTACTACCATGGCACGGAGTATTTGGCGAATCCGATTAAGAAGATCGCCCTTTCGCTCGGCTCCATTTTGTTTATCCTTTATTTTGCCTTCCGGAAAGCCCAAACCAAACTCAGCAACTTATTCCCTTTTAGGCGGTTTAATGTGCTTATTTTTATTCCGATGCTGACGTTTCTGGCGGCAGCGCATGTGTTTTTAGGCGAAATCAACCAGCAAATCGACCAAGTGTTTCCACCACCACCTTGGTTCTGGGAGCTTTTCGAAAAAATCTTTGAAAACGACTATGGCTTTTTGGGCGCTGTCTTGAAAGTCGCCATTGTTGCGCCCATTGTTGAAGAGCTTATTTTCCGTGGTGTGATCATGCATGGTTTCATGCGCAATTATCCTAAGATCATTGCTATTTTCGTGTCGGCCCTGTTCTTTGCCTTATTTCATTTAAATCCGTGGCAGTTTCCGGCTACATTTTTACTGGGCTTGTTGCTGGGCTGGGTCATGGTAATTACCCGGAATATTTTGGCATGCATTATCGGGCATTCGATCAATAATTTGCTGGTGTTACTGTCCATAGAATACTGGGACGAGATCACACAGTTTTCCTTCTTCCTGCTCGAAAAGGAAGATCAGCTAACCATCAGCTACCTGGTTGCCGGCATTAGTTTGGTGCTGATTGGCCTGCTGGCCACCTTCGCACGAAAACCAATACAACAGACGACTTAGCTATGGATTACGTTTTAATTGTCCTGGGCATCCTGTTCATCATCAGTGGAATTTTAGGAGGCATCCTGCCGGTTCTTCCCGGGCCACCTTTAAGTTACGTGGGATTGATTCTGTTGCACCTCACGGAGCGATACCAGTTCTCCACCAACTTCTTAATTGTTTGGGGTGTGATTACAGTCGTTGTTTATTTACTCGATTACCTGATTCCAGTTTGGGGCACCAAAAAGTTTGGCGGTAGCAAACGCGGGGTTTGGGGAAGTATGATTGGCCTGCTAATTGGTTTGTTTTTGTTTCCACCTTTCGGAATTATTGTCGGCCCGTTTCTGGGCGCGGTGCTGGGCGAACTCAGCAGCGGCAAACAATCGCGCGAAGCATTTCGCTCGGGCTTTGGCTCGTTTCTTGGCTTTTTGGTGGGAACCCTGCTCAAACTGATCGTTTCGGGGATGATGGCCTGGTATTTTTTCGCAGAAATGGTGTAGGAACTGGGGATTGGATAATTGGTCATTGGGTATTAGTTATTCAATGTCGTTTAGTTAAGGAAAGTGGCTGAATTAGCTTATTTTACTGGTGTTTTGATAAAAAATAGTTCTTTGAAAAGTTTGTAATTAGCCCAAGGTTGATTATTTTGTAAGGGTATAAAGGGGGTAACCCAAGTATCAACAAAAAACCGGATTATCGGGAAACATTAACGGAAC
>JAGXIR010000069.1 GCA_024635605.1 Sunxiuqinia sp. | reverse complement strand
TTGTAGGAATAGACGACCAGTATTCGTTGTTGTTCGGACTGTCCGAGGCAAGAAATTGAATAAAGCAGTAAGATGCTAAGAATGAAGTATGTAGTAATTTTTTGCAAAGGAATGGTTACTTGTTGAAAATTATTTAGTAAAATGGTGTATAAAAGTAACTATTTTTTGCTGATGTTAAAAGATCATTCGTTCTCATTTTCTTTAATACCGAAAGTATTTTTTGCGCCACTAAAAATGGACTTCCACCAATAGTTGACGATCGATTTTTGTGGATCTCGTGTATAGCCTATTTCATCGGGAAGCAGGATACGGGTATGCGGATGTTTCGATTTCAAAACCAGGCTGTTGGTCAGAAAACTCAGAAATTTTGCTTCTTTCGTGTCTCCATCTTTTTGCTCGAGAATGCTGATTTTAAGATCATCGTAGGCAAAACGCAGTTTACCGTTTGCCTGGGTTTGATTGGCTGTAAAGTCAAATTCAAACCGGTTGAGCTGTCCTGAACGTACGCCAATACCTGCAGCATTTTGGGTTACCGGATTCAAAATCGTTAAGTCAAATGGCTGAAGCTTTCCGGAAACTGTAAAACTGTTGGTTGACGATAATAGATCGTATTTCATGGTCGCTTCGAGCAAGGCTTCACCCATCAACAAGGCATTGGCTTTCACGGTTAATTCAGGCTTTGCATTTAACAGGTAGGGGAGGTTGGTTACCGGAAATGCCCGGATAGTCAACTTTTCAAAATGAACCAAGCCCGGCAAAGGCCAGTTTGCTGTTTGTTCTTCGTAGCGAATGGTATAATCGCTCAATTTCAACGTGTCGAAATAAATTGGAAGCTCCAGATTTTTGATCAAATCCTGCGGAAGTTTTGAGCGTTTATCAGGATCATCTGCCGTTCGTTTATCGCGGTAAATAGTAAGCGATCCGCCACTTGCTATCACCTGCGAAGCAGTTAACTCACCTTGCTTGTACCATCTTTTTAAATCCAAATTCAGTACGTCCAAATTGCTGATGGTTCCCTGGTAATGATCGGCTTCAAAAGGAATTACGGTTTGAAATTGTTGTTTGCTGTATCGAGGATTAATTTTGATGTTGGCAATGGATAAATGGTTGTTCTGATTACTGAACTGAATATCGCCCAAATGAAAATTATAGTGATTTGCTTCGTCCGAAAAAGCATAGTTCTTCAGATTCAGTTTAACCGATTTTGCGCCCAGTAAGCGATCCGTTGGGATGG
Organism: Sunxiuqinia sp.; assembly: GCA_024635605.1. Lineage (GTDB taxonomy): Bacteria > Bacteroidota > Bacteroidia > Bacteroidales > Prolixibacteraceae > Sunxiuqinia. Next base: position 5,915 of record JAGXIR010000069.1, on the reverse strand, counting down.
TGTCCAGGGCAAATTCATCCAGCTCAATTTTCAGATTGGGGTAACTTTGCCTTTGCCCATCACGAATCCGTACCAGTTCTGCATTATTTAGATGAATTTTTTGGGCTGCAATTTCATTGATTATGGGCGAAATGTCTGCTGGTATTTTTAATTGATACAGGTTGGTTCTGGAATCGTTGTTGCCTGTTTCCCTGATTGTTAACTCGGCTCTTTCAGCCTGAATGGATTCAAACTTCAGCCTTTGCTCATTGAGCATCTGTTGAATATCTACTTTTTTGAAATTCAGGGACGGAATTTTCAATTGAATAAAACCCGTTTCAGCAGTGCTGGCCGTATTTTTCAACAGCAGGTTGCTGACGGTCAGGTTTTTCTCACGAGTTGAAAAATGAAGCTGATCGGCGGTATAATCAACAGTTCCTTTTTTAGGTTTAAAAACAACTTGGCTCAAGGTGGTTGAAATGTTATCTGACTTGAAGGTTGCTGGCTGATTCGGTCCCTTGCTAATCAGGCTGTTGTGATCGCCAATCATTGAAATTTCGGAGGTCAGGACCTTCGATTCATCCAATCCTTCGGTATTGAATAGATTGATTTGTCCGTCTGTCAGTTCAAATTGAGTGATCATCAGTTGCTGCATTTCCTTGGGCAACGGAACTTCGACATCCTGAAAAACCATGTTCTTCTGGGGCTTTTGCGAGCGGTAAAGGTTGATGTTTGGCTGATGGATTAAAACCCGGTCCACATCCAGTTTCTGCTCAAAATAAGCTTCTTCCAAATCAACACCCTGCAGTTTGATTTCGGGAATGTTGATGTGAAAATGCATGGGCAGTTCTCCGTAAACCCGGCTGCTGATGTCGGGATATAAAATGGCATTGCGGATATAGATTTCAGATTTTTTCGATGAAATACTAATTTCGCTGGCTTGCAGGTTGTGCACATCATCGGACAACTGAAACAGCTGGTTTTCGATTTGCAATTCAAAATCATCGGCAAAAAACAATCGGCTCTTTTCTATTTCCGCTTCATTCAGCAAAAAGTTGTCGAGCTCCACGCTGAATTTATTGTTGAATGAACTGGTTTTGCCTCTTCGGCTGTGTGTAACCAACTCAATGTTGCCATTTGGAGCCGCGATTTTTCCAATGGAGATACTTTCGATGTAGTTATTTAGCAGCTCGTACAATTCGCGCGGACTTGTATTTTTTGTTTGATCTTCAGATCTTGAAAAAACTTCAAGATAAATACTGGGCTCAACAATTGAAAAATTATTGATGCGCAGGTTTTTTCTGAAAAAAGCCTGGTGAATGTTGGTGTTGCTTAAAATCAGGTATGGAATTTTGATTTCGTAAATCTGCGAGCGATTGTAGCGTTTCAGCAGCCGGGCATTTTGTGCCGGTGCGTCAGGAAACAAGTGCAGGTTTTTCATGCTTACGCGGTTGGTGTGCGACGATACTTCTATTTCATCAATTTCCAGTCGGTGAATCTGGTCAATCAATTTCATGTTGTAATTTGAAAAGCTCAAATCGATATTGGTGGCAAAAAAAAGTTTATCGGTTCGTTCGGCGCTGATAGAATCGAGTGAGAAATCAGTCAGTTTAAAGTTGAAATCAGATGAGATTTCGCCAGACCGTTGCGCACCTTCATCGTTGTTGATTACCAACCGGCCCTGATTGAATTCAACCACATTGGCATAAACGCCTTTAATGTAGTTTCGAATGAAATGGTAAAGTAAACTGTTGGTTTCGATTTGCTCTTTTCGTTTCTTTTTTCCCTGGTTAATGACAACTTCGGGACGAAAGGCTAAGACGGATTGCAGTGGCATTTCGCGCGAATGAAACAGTCTTTTCAGGTCAATGTCGATCAATCGGATGCTGTCGCACTCCATTTCAACCGTAGTTATTTCGGTGGCTGGGTTTTGGCTTGGTTTGAGTTGCAGCTGGTTGGCCTGAATGAAGTTATTTTCGGTGTTGGCTATGATATTTGTGGCGTCAAAACGATGCACTTCATCGTTCATCAACAGGTAATAGTTGTCGATTTGCAGGTATAAGTTTTCCGAATAAAGAATGCGGTCCGGATCGTTGTAAGAATGATTGTTGAGCTCAAAATTGCTGAGCTGAACATTCAAATCATAAAACTCCTGTGTGCTCAATTTGTCTTCATTTTTTCGTTCAATTTGAAGTTTGCGGGCATTCATCGAAAGGTGGTGGATGCTCAGTTGATCAAATTCGCCTTCAACCAACTGAAACAGATCGAACGCTTTTACTTGCCTTAAATTTATTCCAGGTGCATCTTCCTGAGGAATCACTTTAATGTCGGCCCGGTTCAAAAACAAAGAATCAATCTGGATGCTGTCGGTTTGAAACAGGTTTTTTAATTGATCTGACTTAATGGATATATCCGGGATTTCAACAAAATACCGGGTACGGTTTTGCAGGCTGTGTGGGACTGGGGTCAATTGGATTTTGGTCCCCTTGATGTCCTTTTTTTTCAGTGAGTATTGAATTTTTTGAATGGTAAGTTCGTGAATGCTGTCGGCCAATGCTTTTCGATAATTGTCGATGGTCAGAAAAATATCTTCGGCCTTAAAGAAGTCTTCCCGCCGAGTAAGCAAATCCGGATCGATATAAAAGTTAGACATGCCCACGTTGAAATTGAGCTTCCCCAAGCGATTGCTTTGATCCTTACCTGCCAACTGCTCCCGGATAAATCCGGCGTTGGTCAGTTCAATCTCATCAATGGAAATAGACCTGAGGTTTTGACTGAAAAGCGATTTTAATTGCCGGACAAAGCTAAACGGACTTTTTGTTTCCGCAGTTGTCAAGGTGTCTTTGGCAATAGTCCATGCCGGCGAATCGATTTGTAATTTCTTAATGTGAAGTTTTTTATCAAGCAAAAGTTGTAGCAGGTCGATGTTCCGTATGGCGAGTGTTTTGGCTTTCAGAAAGTCGATGCTGACAGAATCGGTTTGTTTTTTTATTTCAATTTCATTCAAAATTAAGCTCCGTGTAAACACATTGACCGATAAATCATTCAAGTATAAAGAGTAAACACCCTGCGTTTTTTCATTTAAGTGTGAGTTGAGTTCGTTTTTAACCAACCGTTCAGCATAAATAAGAAGGAGTATAAATGCAAGCAATACCAGTCCTAAAACTATCGCCAATGCCCATCTGGTCAATCGTTTCCTTGTTTTATTTTTGATCTGGTCCATTTTTATCAACTATCAAACTATATGCTTTATATACTTGAGACCAATTTTGTAAAAAAAGTTGCGTATTCAAAGGAAAATCTTGTTTTGATTCATTTCAGAACCGATAAAAATGAAAGCTCTGTTATAATGCGTTAGTTAAAAGAATACTAAAGCTCAATTTTTTTTCTATTTTTAGCCCTGAATCAACTAGACTTGTTTTATGAAAAGGATTGAGAAACTCAAAGTAACGGCTCCGGATTTCGCTTGGGGTGTTCTGTTCCGTTCTCTTTTGCTTGTCATGTTTTCTCGCGATGCTAAATTGCATACTAACTTTTTTACGAATATGACAAAAAAAATTGTGATGTCTGTTGTGTTTTTGTTGGCTAGCCTGGCTGGCTTTAGCCAGAAGATCGACGTTTTGGTGGTTACCGGAGGCCATAGTTTTGAGCGCGAGCCTTTTGCAGAATTATTCAACTCCATGGAAAAAATTAGTTGGGAAGAACTTGTCCAGCCCAAGGCCAATCAGCTGATGGTGGATGGAGGCATGGAAAAATACGATGTGCTCGTGTTTTATGACATGTTTCAGGAAATTTCGGAGGAAGAAAAGGCCGCTTTTCTGCAATTGCTTCAGAAGGGTAAACCCATGCTGTTTTTGCATCATGCGCTTGTTTCGTACCAGGGATGGAAAGAATTTGAAACGATTTTGGGTGGCCGGTATTACGACTCGGGCAGATACAAAGAAACCCCTGAGAACGGATTTTCCACCTACCTGCACGACACCGACATTTCGGTTCAGCTGCTGGCTCCTGGCCACCCGGTGACGGCGGGCCTGGCGGATTTTAGCTTGTTCGATGAAGTTTACGGGAATACTTGGGTATCGCCTGATGTCAAACCGCTGCTGGGTACTGATCATCCTGAAAGTACCGAAATCATTGGTTGGGAGAATACTTATGCGGCATCCAAAATCATTTATCTGCAACCCGGACATGGTAAAACAAGTTATGAGAATCCGAATTACCGCAAGCTTTTGTATCATACATTGATGTATCTTTCAAAATAATCATATCGAAACAAATAATCTAAAAAATCTGAATTTATGGAGAATGTGAATCAAAAGAAGCTTTTTATTGCGAGCTGTCTGGCCCTGCTGGTAACAGCGATTACGTTTGCTATCCGGGCAAAAATTGAAGGTGTTTTTTCAACCGATTATGGCTTAACCAAAGAACAGGTTGGTTATGCTTTTGGCCCGGCATTCTGGGGTTTTGCACTGGCCATGTTTTTTGGTGGTTTCATTATCGATCTGGTAAAAACCAGGACAATTGTGTGGTTGGCATTTGGCATGCACTTCGTGGGGATTATCCTCTTGCTGCTAGCCCGCGATATGACTTCCCTGTTTATTGCCAACGTATTTATTGGGTTCGGAAATGGTAGCGTTGAAGCTGCATGCAATCCGCTGGTGGCGACCTTGTTTCCAAACAACAAGACAAAAATGCTCAACCGTTTTCATGTCTGGTTTCCGGGTGGGATTGTTATTGGCGGCGTATTGGCCTGGCTGGTCATGGATGTGGCAGGCTTGCGCTGGGAGATCCTCGTCAGTCTGTTATTTATTCCGCTGGCCATTTATGGTTTTCTTTTTCTGGGACAAAAAATCCCGGAGACAGAGCGTGTAACAAGTGGTGTTTCCTATAAAGAAATGATGCGTAACATTGGTGCTCCATACACTATTATTTTAACTGTTTTACTGATGATTTTGGCTGCTTCAATTCCTTCGCTTAGTTTGAATTTTGATAGCACCTGGCCATACATTATTGCTGCGGCCATTGTTGTTTTGGTTGTTATTGAAGGAAGATTGGTTAATAAAATCACCTTGCTGTTTCCCTTGGTTCTGTTTGCCATGTTGTTAACCGCCTCCACTGAATTGGGTACAACGCAATGGATCAACGCCTTGTTGATGACCAATGGTATTAATCCGATGATCATTTTGGTGGTTGTTACCGGAATTATGGCCGTTGGACGTTATTTTGCAGGAGCGTTAATCCATCGTTTAAATCCGATTGGTGTTTTACTGGGCTCATCGGTTATCTCAATGGCCGGCTTACTTTTGCTTAGCATTTCAAGTGGTGCAGCCATGACCTTAGGATCGGCTGCCGTATTTGCGGTCGGCGTTTGTTACTTCTGGCCAACCATGATTGGAGTGGCCTCCGAATACATTCCGAAAAGCGGCGCTTTGGGCATGTCCATTTTAGGTGGAGCTGGCTTTGTGGCTACTTCAATGGTTTTGCCAATTATGGGAAAATCAATTGAAACAGCCGGACCGCAAATTACCTTGCGTAACATGTCGGTGTTGCCGCTGATTTTAATTGTGGTTTTTATCGTGTTGTATTTGGTTGTCAAGAATAAAAGATCAACAGCACTGTAATTCGAAAGAACATATTGAGATTGATTAGCTTTTCAAAAGGCCGTTTCAAAATAAAATTGAGACGGCCTTTTTTTGTTGGTGAACTTTTAAATTTATCCAGTGTAAATCCGGTTTTACCGTTTTTTTTCTGCCGTCGGTAGTCCGTTCACTTTAACCCGGGCTGCGTAAACAAATCAAATTTTATCTTGTTTCCTTTCTAAACAAAAATCATTCAATTATGAAGTTTATTAGTCTGTTGCTTTTGTTAGTCGCGTTTGCCGCATGCAATAATGATTCGCATAAGCTCAATACGATTACTGCTGATTCGGATAACGG
>JAGXIR010000068.1 GCA_024635605.1 Sunxiuqinia sp. | reverse complement strand
TTTTTGGGCCGTGCCCGGTGCAATTCCAATTTTTAGCTTTTATTTCCGCATTTTTCGGATTTCCTGAACCATGGGATCATCCTTCCCATACAAACCCGAAATCAGGTCGGCGAAATTGGAAGCCAGCGAATAAGCATCCTTTAAACTTGCTACTGAGGTAGCCGTAGCCTCTTTTAAGGCAGCTTTCGCTTCCTGTTGTTTCGCTTCGTCGGCTTTCGCTGTGCCCGATTTAGTTTGTAGGGTCTCCAACTTCGTTGATGGATCGAACCCAGCTTCGGTTAATCGACCCTGATTGTTCAGGATCAACTCAATCATTTGTGAAATGAAATCACGCTTTTTTGATTCTGTCATAGCCATAATTTTATGCTTTGATTTTTGTTATATTGGTTTTTCCCCTTTCTACCCGGGGAAAATTAGGGTTCGGTTTTAGTGAATTCGTTTTATGTTTCCAAGAGGGTCGATTTTAAAATCAACGCCTTCAATTAAGGCATTAAACTGGTTGTGATTCATTTTCCTCAAGGCCATATACTCTTCGTCGAATTTAAATGAACCGTCCATTACTTTCAGTTCAGTTGAAGGCTTTGCTTCTGCATGATGTCGCATAACAATTGTCGCAAAAAAATATTTCCCTTGTATTATTTGCTGTGAAAGCCCGACTATTTTATATAGTCTTTTTCCCACAGCCTCCTTAGATATTTCCCAAACCTCATCCGGCGAATTTTCCCAAAGAATAGCCATAGTTCCGATTTTCAAAACAGCTTTAAAAGGCAATTCCATTTTACCTGCTACTTTCTTGTCAGGAACGAGGTCATGCAAATGATTCAACCCCTGTTCTTTTAAATCCTTTTGGACCGAATATTTAAAGAATTCTCCGGCTTCCAGATTATTCAACAACTCGAAGTCTCTCTTAATTTTTCCTTTTGCGTCTTTATCTTCATAAATTGCCATTGCATAATTGCTGTCGTTAGCCACGTGAAAGAATTCTTTATGTGGTTTTGGATGTCTTATCGATTTGTCACGTTGCGGTTTTATGTGCAAAGGATTGGTTACTGAATTTTGAAATACCCTTACCTTTTTTATAGGAACAGGAGCCCCGTTTTTATTAGGCAAACAGTATAGTTCAGCTATCTGCTGTTTTAGCCCGGCTATTCTGTTATCAATATCGGCCTCTTCATTTTCGTCTGCTTTCTTGCGTTGTTTTAAAAGGTTTTCAATTTGTTTTTGTAATTCCTTTTCTTGATTTCGCGCATGACTCACAATTTCACGAACCCGGTCGTCAACAATATTTGTAATGGACGAATCCTCCAAGCCGTCAAGGGATTTTCTTACCACATATTTTATTTGCTTTTCGGCTTCGCCTTTCTTATTAAGAACTTCTCGTTCGATGGCACCATAAAAAGTATCTTTATGAAGGCTGCCTCTTACACTATCACCTTTTAGATAAATGGGGTCACCATTTTTATTGTACTGTATTTTTCCCCGTTTCCGTAGCTTCTTATTGCTTTGTTTAGACAATACATCGGGCGTATGATGTGATACCAGTATTTCTTTTTCAATTTCTTTCACATCCTCGGTAAATGTTGCCCAGGGCTTTTCAACTTCCGGCTTAGCCTGATGTCCTTGTTCAAAAGCATCTTCACTGTCGTGATAAAATTTTGCCAGAGTCTCGTAATTGCTTTTATCCATGCAAGCTATTGTGATGGCATCAATGCAATGGTGAGTATGGTTAACACGGGCTTTTTTAGAGTAATTGCCCTGTAGCCCCCACATTTTACGAAAATCGGCAACGGTGTTCCCTTTTACTGTATATACTTTTGGGAAAACGGTTTTCAGGTAAAGCCGCGAGTATCTAGTAATGATACCAATATCTACCATTTGGCTGTTCTTAAAACCTTCCGGCACTTCTTCCATGGCAAAGCGTTTGTATTTTTTCTGCCAATAGTTACGCTCATAGGTAAGTTGATGTCGTTTTTGAATAGCTTTATCTTTTTGATCTTTATCGCCAGCCCCTTTCGATTGGCGGATCGCCATTTGAATCTCCTTCTCCAATTTCTCAATTTCTTCTTTCCAGTGCTCTATCCGGACTAATATGTCAGCGTGGTTGGATAATTCGTGTGGAATTTTATTCTTCTTAATCTTCCTATTAAATTCATTTTCACAAAGCGTTTTATTTTCCTGCGAATTGTCATATGACTGGCTGCGTGGTATGGTGTGCTCAATATCGAATTTGGGGTCAGAACCTAGAAAGTCTTCAATGTTAATCGGTTTGCCAGTGTACAAACAAATGCGTCTTTGTTCCTCCCATAGCTGATATTTTAATACTTCAACTTCTGAGGGTTGATACTCTGGCGAGAAATGTTCTTTTATTCGTTCTATATATTCTTTACGTTTTTTCTCCCTGTTGTCTTGCCAGCGTTTCAAGCCGGTTCTTTCATTTGCATTTAACAACCCGCGCGCCATTTCAATGTTTACTTTGGTATTAATATCAATTGTTCCGGTTTTAATCAGTTCGTTAATTACCAAGCGAAGTTGATGCAGCGCACGCATTGCCATCGGGTTACGCACCGACGATGTCATAGGGCTACCGAGATAGAGCCTGCCATCTTTTCCCCTTTTGGCGGGTTTATAAGTTTCTATTGCCGAGGGATGATAAAGTTTTTTGCCACTAATATTTTCTTTCCCAAAGTTATCTTTTAAAAAAGACATTACAGCCTCTTCAATTCGTTCTGCCCTTATATGTTCACCCTTACCAAGGTTCTTTGGCATATACCCAATTATCAACTTTTGGGCTTTATCGGTTAGCTGATTCTTTTTTGCTTCAGAAAAACTTTCAAATTTCTTTGCTCCAAAAGCGGCTTTGATTTTATTATCAAGAGCGCTAAAGTAGTATGGTTTTGCTTCTTCGCTCCAAACTTGGTTGTCGCGTCTGGCATTGGTGATAAAACCATTAACCAAGCTAATTATGGTTGAATCATCAGTGTGATTTTCAATTAACTCCTTTATAGCATTTCTGATAATTTCCTTGTTCACGTTATTTTGCCAAATATGACCAGGTACCGTTTCCTCCATATTGGCTAAAAAAACAGCATGTGAGTAGATTAAACCTTCACGCAAATACGGTAAAATCTTATTTATAGCCTTCAGGCTTAGCGATGCAAAATCTTGTTTTAAACGAATCTTCTCTGAAAATAAAATCGTTTTATCCTCATTAAAATCAAAATGCTTTTGTACGTATTCTTTGAGTTTCTTATCTGAATCAAAGGTATAAAGTACATGCCATGCATCAGAAATAAGTTTAGGCGTTCTGTTACTACCGTCTTTTATGTAGTTAAAATCTTCATCAATAAATTCAGCGCCAAACAAATCCTTGAACCCTGCTGAAACAGGGCAGCCACTAACCGTAGTTTTCATTGAATAGTTCAGCAGGTAATCTTCAGGATTCTTGTTCCTGTCCCTGTAATATTTGTATTGCTTTTTAGGGGCAAGTTGTTTGGCTAGATCTTCGAAATCGAAATGTTCGCGTTGTAAGAAAAAACGTGGCACTATTTTCCGTCGCTCTTCTGTATTAAGAGGCCTCAACTTTTCATCATCAGGTGTCTTTATTTTGATATTATTGATAAAGCAAAGCATCCGGTATTCTTCAAACTCCGGTCGAGATACAGCACAGCGGGGTTTGGTTGACTCAAATACACATTTGCCAATCAATCCTTTTTGAGATTTTAACGGACGCTGGTAAAAAATAGCCTTGTGTAATTTGTGTTGCAATTTTTCCGGGATATTCTGAAATGCACATATACGCTTAAATTCATCCAGGTAATCGTCTTCTCTACTTGTGTACTGGTCTCTTATTTTTTTTCCATTTAAATAACAATCTTCATAAAAATACTGGCCTAATGTTCTGTCACCTTTCTTTTCTTGTAATTCTTTAATACTACTTTTTACCTTTCCTGTTTCATTTTCAGGCGTTGAATCCAAACGGTTACTGAGAAAACCCCGTCGTTGTGCCATGTGGTAAAAAGCACGGCCTAGCATATATTTATCTGCCTCCTTCTTTAAATCTAGTTGCTGGGTTATTGCCAGATTTCGAAAGAAATAGGGGTGTTTTTCGGAGTCCTCATCGGTAAGCCACCAATTACGAAAACTGATGTTTTGAGGATAAATCTTTTTGTATCGCCACGAGTCTAATTCTTCTTCTGTTAGTCGAGGACAGTAGCCATATTCTGACAGTACTTCAAGTGTTTCTATCTTGCGTAACTTCCTGCGGTATTTTAAACGTCGTGCACTACGATGTTCTGTTCGTTCTGCCGCTTTCGAACTTTCTATGCCTTTTTCTATTTTTACGCCTTCTTGGAAAATTCTTACACCTTTGTCCAATAGTGAGTATTCTCCGTCTTCTTTTTCTACCACAGCCCATCCAATGCTGTTGGTTCCGAGGTCCAGTCCGAGTATTTTAGCCATTAGTTTGTATTTTTTTTGGTTGTTTTGTATTTTCTATTGTTTTGTATTCAAATTATTCGTTATCTTCGCTACCATTAAAAACGAATTGTTTTACATCTTATCACAATAAGGCTATATGCCGAAGGTGTTACCACCTATACTCCCGCTTCGGTGGGAGTTTTTATTTTCAACCCATTCCATTGGCTGTTCCCATTCTATTTCATTGCCGGTTAACACCAAGCGGCCGAAATTTCTGTCTGTACAATTCAGGAAAAATCCATTTTGAGGAGTTCGATGGAAAGTCGCACGCACTGTTTTCATACTGAGCAAGGGTTCAAAGGTTGAGCCTATGAATATAGTTTATCGTAATTTTACTTCCCAATAATTTCCGGTTTTTTTCATGAACTGCACATTTTGGGGGCAAAAACGGCTTATATCTCCAACGAAGGAGTTTATATTGATTAGTAAGCGTTTGAAATTGGCTTGTAAATCGCTACGATTTTTTTAATATTTGAGTGCTTGACGTCGAAAACAAGCGGCTTGCCAATTTTTTCTACTTTTGACCGGTACTTAGAGTCAATGGAGCAAAAAAATGGAGGCACCTGCACGTAAAATCATTCATGTTGATATGGACGCGTTCTACGCGTCGGTTGAACAGCGCGACGATCCTGACTTGCGGGGTAAACCGGTGGTGGTGGGTGGCGATTCGAATCGGGGAGTGGTGGCTGCCGCCAGCTACGAGGCACGCAGGTTTGGAGTGAAATCGGCCATGCCATCGGTGGTGGCCAAGCGCCGGTGCCCCGACCTGATTTTTGTGCGTGGCAACTTCGACAAATACAAGGCGGTGAGCCAGCAGATCAGGGAAATATTTTTTGAGTACACCGATCTGGTGGAGCCGCTTTCGCTCGATGAAGCTTTTCTGGATGTGACCTTTGCAAAAAAGGGCAAACCTTCGGCTACACTGATTGCCCGCGAAATCAAACACCGCATCAAAGCCGAAACCGGGCTAACCGCTTCGGCCGGGGTTTCGTATTGCAAATTTCTGGCTAAAATCGCTTCGGACGAGAAAAAGCCGGATGGCTTGTTTGTGATTACACCTGCTGAGGCCGAGGCGTTTATCGAAAAGCTGGAAGTGCGCAAATTTTTTGGCATTGGTAAGGTAACGGCTGAAAAACTGAACCGGCAGGGCATCTATTTTGGCGCCGACCTCAAGCTGCTCAGCCAGCAGGAGTTGATCAGGCAGTTTGGCAAGTCGGGGGTGTATTATTACAACATTGTGCGGGGCATTGACGACCGTCCCGTAATTTCCTCGCGCGAACGCAAATCTCTGGGGGCCGAGCGTACCTTTGGAACCGATTTTTATTTGCTGCGCGATTTGACCGAGCAAATGCAAAAGATTGAGGAGGAGCTCTGGCGTCGGCTGCAGCGGGCCCAAAAGTATGGCCGTACCTTAACGCTCAAAATTAAGTTTGCCGACTTTGAACAAATCACCCGCAGCAAAACGCTGATCGGCAAGATTGATTCAGCGGCTGTTCTGCACCAAACTGCCATTCAACTGCTTCAAAACGAGGAGCCGTTTGTCAAAGGGGTTCGTTTGTTGGGGTTGACCATTTCCAATTTTGATGAGCCGCAGCAGGAAGCGGTTCAGCTAACCCTGGAGTTTTGATCGGCTTTGAGTTTCGAGGTTCAAGTTGTCGAGCCACTATTGCGCGTTTTGGGTATCCATCAAGCATCTGGAATCGAGTATCCAGCCTTCACGATGAATGACAACCAATAACCAATCCCTAACCCTCAATTAATCAAGCTTCCGAACTTTCACCACCCCGGGAAGGCGGAAGTAGAATGACGAGCCTTGGTTGTGTTCCGACTCCACCCAGATATCGCCATTCATCAATTCTGCAATTTCTTTACAGATCGCCAATCCAAGGCCAACACCGCCGTGTCTTCGGGTGCTGGTGTCGTCAACCTGGCGGAAACGCTCGAAGATGATGTCTTGCTTTTCAAGAGAAATGCCGATTCCTTCATCTTTTACACAGAAGATAATGTCTTGATCCGCGAGTTGATAACTAAAGGTAATGACTCCCTTTTCGGAGTATTTTACGGCGTTGCCAAGCAGGTTGGTTAGCAATTGAGTTAGCTTGGTTTTATCGGTGGCAAGCTCAATGTACTGGCTATCGCTCAACTGCTGAAACTGGCAGCTGAGTTCAGGCTTGTCGCGCTTGTTCAGTTCGGCTTCAAGATAAAACTGTAAGTTTTTTTGCAAATCGGTCAAGTAAACGACCTCCGTTCGCAATCTTGCCTGATGCGATTGAAGCATGGTCAGGCTGAAGATCGATTCAATAATGGATAGCAGATGATTACCACTGTTGAAGATGATCTGGCCCATATCGACCATCTCTTTTTTCGGCACGGTATGATCCATGAGTTGGCTGAATCCAATGATCGCGTTCAGTGGCGTGCGCAGCTCATGCGACATGGTTGCCAAAAAGGCCGACTTTAAATGGTTGGCCTGTTCGGCTTCTTCTTTGGCATGAATCAGCTCGGCCTCGATGGCCTTCTGCCGCGTTACATTGACTGCTACGCCCCGCGAACCGATTAATTGCCCATTTTGAAGGACCGGTCGTGCTGAGATCCGGATCCATACCAGGCTTTTGTCCTTCGTATTTATCCGGAAGATAAAAGGAGAAATTGCTTTTGTTTGCAGAAGGTTCTCATGCTCCTGCAGCACGATTGCCTGATCCTCCGGCACCACAACATCCAAGAAATGTTTTCCGAAGTAACTTTCCGGTTCGAATCCGGTGACGGCTTCAACAGATGGACTGATGTAGCTGATGGTCCAGTTGTCGTCCAGCTCGTAAATCACATCGTTGATATTCTCTACCAAGCTCTGGTATTTCTCCTGACTTTGTTTCAGCTCATTTAAAGCTTTCACGCGGATGCTGATGTCGAGCAAGGAAGCCACCGACATGCTTGTCCCGGGCACCAAGTCGATGTTGAGCAAAATATGGTGCTGTTTGCCAGACTTGCAGTACATGGTGAATTCATATTGTTTGGGTGGATTTTTACCCGCTTCACGGCGTTCACGGTGAAATGCCTGCATGCGTCTGAGGTCATCAGGCGCCACATAGTCCGTCCATTTTGTCTTATTGGCAAGATCGGTTTGATCAAAACCGGTCAATTGCTCAAACATGTCATTCATGATCACAATCTCGTTGTTTTCGTTGACAATGCAGGTTGCTGTGCCGGTGTTGTTGAAAATGGCTTCATACCAGCTTTTGCTTTCTTTTAGTTCCTCCTCATTTTGCTTGGTTACCGTAATGTCGCGGGCAATACCCAACACGCCAATTAGCTTGCCATGGGAGTCGTACATGGGTGTTTTTATGGTTTCCAAATAGGCCCGGTGACCATCACTGGCAAAGGTTACCCACTCCAAGTTGGTGGTGGGTTGGTTGGCTTGCATGGCTGCCAAATCATTCTCCCGAAAGGAATCAGCCAACGCTGTGTCTAC
>JAGXIR010000067.1 GCA_024635605.1 Sunxiuqinia sp. | reverse complement strand
TTTTCATCGGTCACAATTTTTCCAGTCACCGGATTGCCTTCTCGCTTCACACGACCAGCTTCGCGAACATCAAAAGCAACGGAATTGGCGCGCCGTGTTGAAGTTGTATTGAGATTTACATTGTAGGCAATTAGAAAATTTCGGGCGCTCACTGCCGTTACGCCTGCTTTAACATTCATTTTAGCCGGGCCAAAATCCGGTTTCCAGTGTGGATCTTTCAACTTTTCTGGCAGCCCTTCATATTCGCCCGACCGGCAGTTGGCAAGGCTACGGCGCTCTTCACTTTGAGCTGCAAATTCGTAGCAATAAACCGGAATTTCAAGTTCGTCACCTATACGTTTAGCTAAGCGCTGTGCATACTGAATCGTTTCCTCCATCGAGATATTGGCAATGGGTACCAAAGGACAAACATCGGTTGCACCAAAACGCGGATGCTCACCATGATGCTTGCTCATGTCGATTAATTCTGCGGCTTTCTTTACGCCCTGAAAAGCAGCTTCAATTACATCGGCCGGACTGCCGACAAAGGTGACAACTGTCCGGTTAGTGGCATAACCCGGATCAACATTGAGTAATTTTATATTCTCAACCCGCTCAATCGCATCGGTTATTTGTTTAATAATCGCTGGATTTCTTCCTTCGCTAAAATTGGGAACACACTCGATTAACTGATTCATAATTTGACTTTTAATATCAGGTTCTAATCAACTAAGTTCGTACTTTCGGTCAATAAATTTCACCATTAATGATGACAGTCTCAACCGGATTACTTCCATAGTAATACGGAATTGCCGCATAGGTCGGAAGTGCTTTTGTAATAATGAGGTTGGCTAGTTTTCCGCGACAAATACTCCCGCAGCTGTGCTCGACTCCCATGGCATAGGCTGAATTGATGGTGCAGGCATTGATGGCTTCTTCCGGAGTCATTTTATAATTGATGCAAGCCAACGACTGAATAAAATTCATATTTCCGGAAGGTGAAGAGCCTGGATTGAAATCAGAAGCCAAGGCAATTGGTAAGCCAGCGTTAATCATTTCGCGAACGGGAGAGAAAGGTAAGTTCAGAAAAAAAGCAGCACCAGGAAGAACAGTCGGCATGGTTTCTGAGCCAAGTAAAGCTTTAATTTCGGCCTCACCGATGTGTTCAAGGTGATCAACCGAAAGCGCCTGATACTGAACTCCAACTTGAACGCCACCCGTTAAACCCAGTTCATTGGCATGGATTTTTGGCTGAAGGTCATATTTCAATCCTGCTTCAAGCAATTGAGCGGTTTCTTCGACTGAAAAAAAACCCTTATCGCAAAAAACGTCTAAATAATCAGCCAAGCCTTGTTTACTAATCTCAGGCAACATCTCCTGGGTAATCAGCCGGATATATTCCTGACGGTTGTTCTTGTATCCAACCGGCATTGCGTGGGCACCCAAGAACGTCGATTTGATTGTCATTGGACTAGTTTCCTTTAAACGCTTAATCACCCGCAGCATTTTCAACTCTGATTCCACGGTAAGCCCATAGCCGCTTTTGATTTCAACTGCGGTAGTTCCCAATTGCTTTATTTCTTCCAGGCGAGCCATAGCCGACAAGTACAGCTCATCTTCCGAAGCCTGCTCCATGCGCTTTGCTGAATTTAAGATCCCACCTCCCCTCCCGGCGATTTCCTCATAACTTAAGCCATTGATCCGGTCAACAAATTCCTGCTCGCGACTGCCAGCAAAAACCAAATGGGTGTGCGAATCACAATAACCCGGCATCACAATTTTTCCGGCACAGTCAATTTCCATAATCATTTCAGCACCTTCAATCAGCTTCTGATCGAAATCCTGCATCAACCCAAAGTTTTCAATCTGGTCATCACTAATTACCAGAAAGGCCTCTCTCAAAACCTTTAGCTCTTTCATTTCCTTTCCGGCAACCCAAGTTCTTGCCCTCTCCTCAACTTGCACCAACTCTTTGATATTTTCCAAAATCACCTTCATATCAATCACCATGGAATTTCACACAAGATAAAAAAAGAAGTCGGAGAAATAAACTGCCATTTATCATACAGCAAGTATTTTCCTTCGATTTCTTCAATAAAAGCCAGTCACGTGGCTGCCGGAGTCTGACACAAATGATTCCAAAGTATACTGTTTAAGCTAATTTCGCGGGAATTAAAAAAGTGAAGAACAACTCTAAGAGCGTTTAGAGCTTACGAATCCGTTTGATAGCCACCTGTCCGTCCATATTGGCCTTAAGCAAATAGAACCCTGCATTGAAACGCTGTAATTCGAGTCGAATCTTTTGCGTGCCTGGAGTCAATTCCATTTTATCCCATTTTTTGATCGTGTTGCCTAATATATCGATAAGCTCGAATTGCACAACAGCATAATTTTTAGAAAAGATATCAACAAATACGAAATCCGCAGCTGGATTTGGATAAATTTTATCAATTTGATAGTCTTCTTTATCAACTATGGAAATCTCCTGTGCCCCTGCGCTCCCAAACAGTAGTAAAAACATTGAAAATGTGAGGTAAAGTAAAGTTTTTCTCATAGTCTTGAATTTTGTTTTTTTATAAATACAAGAACTATTCCAAAAAGGTCTATTTCAAAACAAACCGTCATCTGCCATACTGACTACTCAGCCCCCCCGCTTTGCGAGAGATTTCATCTCAATCAGCTAAAACCGATTATTTCCCTAAAGCGATATATTTCAAGAATTCATCTTTCCTCTCTTGCAGCTTAAAAATCCCACTGTACTCAGCCGTGATAGTCGAACTGCTTTCGTCTTCAATTCCTCTGGACGAAACACACATGTGCTTGGCGTCGATAACAACAGCTACGTCTTCGGTTTTCAAGATCCTTTTTAATTCACTGGCAATCTGAACGGTTAAACGTTCCTGCACTTGTGGCCGCCGACTGAAAAAATCAACAATCCGATTGATTTTAGACAAGCCAATAACTTCGCCGCTTGACACATAAGCCACATGAGCTTTACCAACAATTGGCAAAAAGTGATGCTCGCAGGTAGAATTTAAGTTGATATTTTTTTCTACCAGCATTTCGCCATACTGAAACTTATTTTCGAATACCGATATTTTAGGACTGTTTTTAGGATTTAATCCACTGAATATTTCCTTAACAAACATTTTCGCCACCCGATATGGCGTTCCATTCAGACTATCGTCCCGTAAATCCAGTCCAAGAGTTTCCATGATCTCCCGAAATTTATCCTGAATAATTGCTATTTTTTGTTCGTCACTCAGCACAAAAGCATCTTCGCGCATCGGTGTATCAATGGATGTAGCTATGTGGTTATCACCTATGATATCCGTCTCAACGATATTTCTAACTGCAGTTCCATTAAACTGACCATTTATTTTAGGTGCCTGTTGATTTGTTTTTACAAAGCCATTAACTTTCATTGTCATTCCTCCAAAATGTTTTCAAGATTAACCAACAAGCTAAAATTAAGTTTGTTTAAGTTTTTAATAGATATTTTAAACAAAACTGGCAAAACATTAAATTTCAGTCGCTTACAAAACATCAATTTTGTGTTCACAAAGCCAAAGTAAATCTGCTCCTTCAACCAAAATCAAAAGCACAGAATTCGCATTTCATTTTTTTAAGAATTATATCATCAAAAAAATGTGCGTACCTGCTTGCGATTTAATAATTTTATAGAAAATAGATTTGTAACAATTTTGCTTAGCGCCATGAAATATTTTGCATATAAATTTATCCTTATCAGTACCATCGGAGTACTGCTACATACACCCATCTACACCGATGCTTCAACCTTAGGGAGGAACAAAAAGCCTAATATACTTATTATCACGGCAGACAATCTTGGATACGGTGACCTTTCGGTCATGGGTGCGGACGACATTCAGACACCAACGATTGACAAACTTTTCTTCAACGGACTAATTTTCACTGAATTTTACGCCAATTCAACCACAAGTTCTCCGACTCAAGCATCCTTGCTTTCAGGCCGTTATCCCGGCCTTGTTGGTGTTCCCGGGACAATCCGAACCGATTCACAAAATAGTTGGGGCTATTTTAGGGGTGGAAAGACCATGGCCCATTGTTTTCAAAAAGCAGGTTACCTTACCGCATTAATCGGAAAATGGAACCTTGGATTTGAAGCTCCCAACCTACCAAACGAGCAAGGTTTCGACCTTTTTATGGGTTTTCTGGGTGATGAAATTGAGAATTATTACACCCATCAGCACGAAGATGTAAATTATATGCGCTTCAACGAAAATGAAATAAGTCCTCCAGGTCATGCCACTGACTTGTTTTCCAATTGGTCGGCCAGTTTTATTTCCCGGGAAGCAGAATCGGATAAACCTTTTTTCCTTTACCTGTCATACAACGCACCCGGCTCCTTGCTGCAACCTGATCAAAACAACCTAAAAAAAGTTCGGGATCGAAATCCAGCCCTGAGTTCTAAAAGAGCAAAGCATATTGCCTTAATAGAACAAATGGATAATGGTATTGAGCGGGTAATTCAGGCGCTAAATGAAACCAACCAACTGAAAAATACAATCATCATTTTCACCTCAACCAACGGAGGAATTCTAGAAGCCGGTGCATCGAACGGAAAACTGCGTGGAGGTAAACTTGATCTGTTTGAAGGGGGAATTCGTGTTCCAACCAGTATTTTTTGGAAAAAAGAAATCAAAAAAGGTAGCCTTTCTCACCAAAGCAGTATGACCATGGACCTCTTTCCCACCTTGCTTAGCCTGACTCAAATCTCCAGCACCGCATTTACTGACGGTGTAGACCTGACTGCTTGCATCCTCAACAACATGCCCCTCCAGCAAGAAAGGATTTTATTTTGGACCTGCCGGGAAGGAGGAGATCATAAGGGTGAAGCATGCTATGCGGCGCGGCAAGGCGCCTACAAGTTGGTGCAAAACCGGCCAACCGAGAAATTTAAACTCTATAACCTGACCACTGATCCTCACGAAGTAATTCCCTTGATAGAAAGCTCTGAACATTACAAACGACTGCATCATGCAGTTCTACTTCACATTCAGGAAAACGAAAAAATCCCCTGGTCCAAAAAAAAACAATAGAAAGGAAAATAATTACACTGGCGATTCTACTTCGTCAAACAGCAGATAAGAAGACCGATTGAAATGTTGCGCATCAATGCTAAAAAAATTGGAATCATGCGAAAACAAAATGGATGGAAAGTGGACGTACTATTTGGAAAATTTCGAATCAGTAATTTCTATTTCAAAATTTTCTTGTAATTTTATCAGCACAACACAGCACAGCAAATCTAAACCAACTCATTATGAAAAAACTAAGCTATTTATTCCTGTTCTTATTTGTATCAATCATGACATTTGCACAAAAAGACTATACGCCAAGTGAAGAAAATCTTAAAAACCGCGAATGGTTTCAGGACGCCAAGTTTGGCCTTTTTGTCCACTGGGGTGTTTACTCCGTAATGGCCGGAGGTGGTGATCAGGGAATTGCCGAGTGGATCATGAACCAAAAACAAATTCCTATTGAGCAGTACGAAAAATTGCCTTCTTTTTTTTATCCTACGAAATTTGATCCGGCAGAGTGGGTTTCAATGGTAAAGAAAGCCGGCATGCAATACATTACCATTACCAGCAAGCACCACGACGGATTTGCCATGTACAATTCAAAAGTGAGCGACTACAACATTGTGGATCAAACGCCTTATGGCAAAGATGTTCTCAAACAACTAAAAGATGAATGCGACAAACAGGGAATCAAACTGTTTTTCTATTATTCGCAACTGGACTGGCATCACCCTGATTATTATCCACGTGGACGAACCGGGAAAGAATACACTGGACGTCCGCAAAGTGGTGACTGGAATCAATACATCGACTACATGAATAGCCAGCTTACAGAATTGCTAACCAACTACGGAGAAATTGGCGGCATTTGGTTCGATGGGATGTGGGACAAACCAGATGCCGAATGGCGACTGGAAGATACCTACAGTTTAATTCACGACTTACAGCCAGGCGCGATGATCGGCAGCAATCACCATGTTACTCCTTTCCCGGGTGAGGATTTCCAGATGTTTGAACGTGACCTGCCGGGCGAAAACACCATGGGTTTTAACAAAGCCGGAACCATCTCCGAATTACCGCTGGAAATGTGCGAAACCATGAACGGAAGCTGGGGTTTCAATATCGTAGACAACAACTATAAAAGCTCGAAACAGCTGATTCAAACCATGGTTAAGTCAGCAGGCTACGGTGCCAATTTTCTGCTAAACACCGGTCCTATGCCCAATGGCAAAATTCAACCCGAAAACGTAGACACTTTAATGGTTATGGGTGACTGGTTGAAACAATACGGCGAGTCAATTTACGGAACTCGCAAGGGACCAATCAGGCCGAACGAATGGGGAGCGACCACCCAAAAAGGAAGCACCATTTATGTCCATGTGTTGAAACTGGCAGAGGAAACACTGGAAATTCCGGCATTGGAGAAAAAAATTAAGTCGATCACCTTTTTTGATGACGGATCCAAGGTGAAATACAAAAAATCAGACAAAGGAGTCGTGCTAGAAATTCCTTCAGATAAAAGAAATGAAATTGACACGATTCTAAAGATTGAGATTTAAGCAAGACATCCTTCACGCATCAATAAAAAAAACTGATACTTAAAAAGCTAGTAAAGTCAATTAGAGGATTGATGATACCTGATTTGATCTGAACTCCAAAAATTCCCCGAATAAAGAAGAGTGTAGCCAACTAACACCGGCAATTTTCTGGCACCAACTGTACACCAATTGATTGACCAGCAATGAGAAAACAGATGTCAGTGAAAAGAGTTATCTTAGCCGTTTTCTGTATAGATATACTATGGTAAGATACCAAACGCTCCTTTTTATTCTTCTGCTAAGTTGGAATACTTTAACGGCACAACGCGAAAGCACCAAGGATTTTGTACCGTACTATTCCGGTATCGTTGATTTCAGCACCATCCTGATTGCTCCCGGCACCCTGGGGCCAAACGCCTTGCCTGTGCCCGATATTTTAAACGGCCAGGTGGGAACCGACTTGTTATTCCGACTGTCAACCGATCATTATTTCCGCGATGGCGGAGGCGATAACGGGCGCAGCCTCATGCTAAACTTTCGTTTTCCCCTGGTGCAAAACTTCATGGCTTTTGAGCTACAATGGAACCTGCTGGAACATTTTCACACCACCAACGAGGTCCGTGACATCCTGCAGCTGTACAAAGATGATCCGGGATGGATGACCAACCGGGGCGATATTATTTTAAGCACTTACATACAGGTGCTCCACGGCCGAAAGTTTTGGCCCGACATCATGCTCGTAAACGCATTAAAAACCACCAGTGGAGGCATCTACGATGGAAGAACGACAGACCTCCCTGCGCATTGGCATTATGCCAGTCTGGGAAAACAGGTGTTTGGACGCGGGTCGTTCAGTGGTCGAATCAACGCGATGGGTGGCTTGTATATTTGGCAAACCAACCAAACCGATCTGGAACAAAACGAAGGGCCACTTTGGGGATTGGAAAGTCAGCTCAACTACAAATCAGTCGAGCTGGCTGTAGGTTTCTCGGGCTATAAGGGTTGGAAGTATTATGGTGAAGACCGACCCGTTCTGCTCAAAAGCCGCCTGGTGGTGAACAATAAGCTTTTTAATTATTTTATAGAATATAAAACCGGTTTGCAGCACTACTACTACAGCTCCATTAACATTGGAGTGAACTGGCATCCGCTGTCTCCGTTCAAACTGGAGCGCCGGTAGAACAAAACACATCTGCTTCCGGTTCAATAAATTCAATTCATTTCATTTCAATGAACTCAAAAGATATGAGACTGGCTGTTATAGACCTGGGAACAAACACCTGCAACCTGCTGATTGCTGAAACCAACCAGCTGCAATACACCCTGTTGTACCAAGGGAAAGTTGGTGTGAAGCTCGGGAAAGGTGGCATCAACAAAAACCTGCTTACACCCGAAGCTTTTGAGCGGGCCACCCACGCGCTGAAAAAACATCGGGAAACCATCAGCCAGTTCGGGGTCGACCAAGTGGTGACCATTGCCACCTCTGCGGTGCGCGATGCATCTAACAAAAGTGAGTTTGAAGAGCACCTGCTACGGAAAACCGGCTTGCAACTGGAAATTATTTCCGGAGAACGGGAAGCTGAACTGATTTTTAAGGGCGTCAAACTGGCTTTCGAAAACCTTCCAAATCAGACGTTAATCATGGATATAGGTGGTGGCAGCAACGAATTCATTGAAATCCAAAATAACCAAATCTTTCAAAAAGATAGTTTCCCGTTCGGTATGGCGCGTGCGCTGGATCAACTACCGGTTTCTGATCCCATAAAACCAAGCGAAGTTGGAGCAGTAGAATACTGGTTTGACACCGGCATGCAACACCTTTGGAAACAGCTGGATGGAAAACAGGTGAGCCAGTTGGTTGGCTGCTCCGGCGCTTTCGACACCGTGGCCGACCTGATTGATAAAACCGCTCCCGGTGCGAAAATCCGCCAACGACAAGCCATCGCACTGGCCGATTTCAATCGGGTAGCCGATGACGTGATCTATTCGACTAAAGCCCAACGCGACCTGATGACTGGAATGGAACCTTTGCGTGTCGAAATGATTGTTCCAGCATTGATCCTGATCCGACTGGTCGTGAAAAAACTGGACATCAACAAAATCATTCAAACCGACTATGCCTTGCGCGAAGGCATTTTGTTCGAATGGATTTATGATTAATTTTGAAACCAAATCAACAGCAAACAGTGATAAATAATAAACTTTAAATCCCATGTCAAAAATATTAGTGATCGACGACGAACGAAGCATTCGAAGTACCTTAAAAGATATTCTGGAGTATGAAAAATACCAGGTAGACTCAGCCGAAGACGGGCAGCAGGGCATCGATTTGGTGCGTAAAAACGAATACGACATTGTGTTATGCGATATTAAAATGCCCGGCATGGACGGAATTGAAGTGCTCGAAAAAATCCAGATTCTGGCACCGGATGTACCTGTGGTGATGATTTCCGGGCATGGTAACATTGACACAGCTGTTGAGTCAATCAAAAAAGGAGCGTTTGACTACATTGAAAAACCACTGGACCTTAACCGCCTGCTAATTACCATTCGTAATGCGATGGATAAATCGAACCTGATTACGGAAACCAAAGTTCTTAAAAAGAAGGTCAATAAAAAATACGCCATTGTTGGCAACTCCGAAGCCATTCAAAAAGTCATCAACATGGCCGACCGGGTGGCGCCGACCGATGCCCGGGTATTAATTACCGGCTCGAATGGAACCGGCAAAGAGCTGGTGGCTCGCCGCCTGCACGACCAGAGCAACCGTGCTCCGGGCCCTTTTGTGGAAGTGAACTGCGCCGCCATCCCTTCGGAATTAATTGAAAGCGAACTATTTGGCCATGAAAAAGGAGCTTTTACCTCGGCCGTCAAACAACGCAAGGGAAAATTTGAACAAGCCACAGGCGGCACCCTGTTTTTGGATGAGATTGGCGACATGAGCCTTTCGGCGCAGGCCAAAGTGCTGCGTGCCCTACAGGAAAGTTTCATCACCCGGGTGGGTGGCGACAAACCCATCAAAGTGGACGTGCGCGTAGTGGCTGCCACCAACAAAAATCTGAGTGCGGAAATTGAAAAAACCAATTTCCGCGAAGATTTGTATCACCGCCTGAGTGTCATCCTCATCCACGTTCCTACCCTGAACGAGCGGACGGAAGATATTCCCGACCTGGCCAACCACTTCATAAAACAAATATGCGGCGAGTACGGCATGCCCGAAAAAACCATCAGCGAGGAGGCACTGGAAAAACTGAAGCACGTCAACTGGACAGGCAATATTCGCGAGTTTCGAAACGTCATTGAACGGCTCATTATTTTGGGTGACAAGTCTATTACAGCAAGCGATGTTGAGACCTTTGCCGGCCCAATCAGGTAACTCCAAAATCTCGAAAAATATGTTATAAAAGATTTAGCAAACATCTTTCAGCATTCGTTGTTATAACAAAACGAAAGACCAGCCAAGTAATGGTAAGAAATAGTAAAAATTAAGAGACCCTCTGAAATCGGAAAGTTATTGTTGTTGTCATGGCGTATTTAAACACTTCACCCCGCGGTTTATTGTTTCCCGGGGAGCGGACCGAATTTCAAGGGTTTCCTTTTTAATTTCCATAAATCGCCAATTTTCCCCTTGATTTTACCAAAACGATTGTAAATTCGTTGCTTAGTAATGAATTCCTAAGCTTGCATGAAACAGAACCATGCTCATGTACTCTTTGCCGTTTTATTGATTGTCGTGTCCTGTTTTTACGGATACCATCAGCTACTTTTCCAAAAACCCCAATCCATTCATCAATGGCGGCAGGCCGATTGCGCATCGATTGCCCTCAACTATTACCAGGATGAACTGAGTTTTTTCGCGCCCGAAACCCACAACCTAACCTCAGATGGCGGCACCAGTGGGAAAGGGATGACCAGCGAAATTCCGATTTTGTACTATGCCGTGGCGGCACTTTATAAACTTTTCGGACACCATGACTTTCTGTTTCGTTTACTAAACACCTTGATTTTTCTGCTCGGCCTGTTTTATTTATTCAAAAGCGTGTGGCTCTTTTCCAACGATTTCTTTTGGTCTGCCGGAATCAGTTTGTTACTGTTTACTTCACCGGTATTGATTTACTACGGAAACAATTTTCTGAGCAATTCTGCGGCATTCGCTTTCACACTCATGGGCTGGTATCACTTTTCAAGGTTTTTGCTTCAAACCCGAACACGCTACTTTTATCGCTCCTTGTTACTTTTTTTGCTCGCCGCAGCGTTTAAAGTAACCGCTTTGTTAAGCTTGCTGGCCATTTCCGGCATCTATTTTTTTGAAGTCTGGAATATAAAACGAACCAAAAATTTGGCTCCTTATTTTCGAAAAAAGCGACAGTTTCTGACTCCGGTAGCAACGGTGGTTTCCGTCATTGCCGGGTGGTTATTCTATGCCCATCAATACAACCAGGAGCACGGCTGCAGCTACTTTTCAACCACCATCTTCCCGATCTGGAACTACAGCCCGCCCGAAATTTTGAAAATCCTCAGTCAAATCAAAGAAACCTGGGGCGATCAGTATTTTCATGGTTCGGTTTTCTTATTTTTATTGGCCTGCTTGATCTTCCTGTATGCCCGTCCAAAAAAAATCAATTCCTTCTTTTTATGGGTCATCCCCTTGCTGTTTTTGGGCGGGTTAGCCTACTTTCTGCTTCAGTTCTGGACTTTTCGCGATCACGACTACTACACGATCGACCTGTTTATTTTCGCTGTTATCGTTCTCCTAAGCGCTATTCGTACACTAAAGCAACATCATGAAAAATGGTTGAATTCAATTGGGCTAAAGGCTGCCTTTGGAATTCTACTTGTTTTCAATTTGATTTACGGACGGGCAAACCTGGTGGAAAGATACTCCTCAAAATATAACAACAAGCAAACCTACGAAGCCCTTTATTCCATCGAACCCTATCTGCGGTCGCTTGGTATTTCGCCTGATGATACGATTATTTCCATTCCCGACCAGAGCCACTTGTCGCTGTACCTGATGAACCAAAAAGGCTGGACCGAATATACCGACCAGCATTTTAACCGGGGAGAAGCATACCAATACAATGCCGACAGCCTGGCCATTAGCCAATCGATTGATCGAGGTGCCCGCTACCTTGTCGTTAACGGACTATCAGAATTGTACAAAAAGCCCTATCTGCAAAGCTTTTGCAAAGAGCTTTTCGGCCAACACCAGGAGGTTTATATTTTTAAACTGAACGGAGATGAGCAACACTTTACGCTGTTCCCACGACAAATCAAAAGCATCTATAACTGCTCTGCCGAACAGCTCAGCGCTGACAGCCTGTATTTTATCAATGAAAACCAGCACCGATTCGAATATGGGCAAACACAATCGAATGCCTTTGCCCGTTCGGGGGATTATTCGTGTAAGCTGGACCAGTCCAGTCCATTCGGAATGACCATGCGGCTGAATAACTTAAAAGCCGGTGAAAGTATCCGGATCAGCGTTTGGCGCAAAAGCCCGGAAAATCAGAATGCCGGCACGATAATCGTTTCGGCTGAAAACTACTACGACAAGGAGTTCAAATTGATCAAAAAAGATCAAAACGGATGGGAAAAGATTGAGAAAGAACTCTTTATTACCGACGAACTCGAAAATATAGAGCTGGGAATTTACCTTTATCACCGTGGGCAAGAACCTGTTTGGTTCGATGATTTTTCTGTGACGCATTACGAAGCTTTTCGTTTTGAAACCACAAACAATAGCCGTAATTTAATCGACTCAAAAAAACACCGGCCCAACCAAAACTAAACAGCAATGATTAAAAACCGTTACATTATCGTTGTACTTCCTGCATACAATGCAGCCAAAACCTTGAAAAAAACCTATGACGAAATTGATTTCTCCATTGTTGATGAAGTCATTTTGGTGGATGACCACAGCAATGATGAGACGGTAGCTGTTGGAAAAGAGCTGGGGATCAAACACATCATCAGACACGACCAAAATAAAGGTTACGGCGCCAACCAAAAAAGCTGTTACAAAAAAGCGCTGGAGTTGGGCGCCGACATTGTGATCATGCTCCATCCCGATTACCAGTACACCCCGAAACTGATTCCGGCCATGAGCCACCTGATTGCAAGCGGTTTGTACCATGCTGTTTTGGGCTCACGTATTTTGGGAAGAGGCGCTTTGGAAGGCGGCATGCCCATCATTAAATACCTGGCCAACCGTGGCCTGACTGCCATTCAAAACTTGGTGATGAACGCGCAGCTATCGGATTACCACAGCGGATACCGCGCTTTTTCGCGCGAACTACTGGAGAGCGTGAATTTCAATACCAATTCCGACAGCTTTGTGTTCGACAACCAAATGCTGACCCAGATTTGGTATGCCGGGTACGAGATCGCCGAAATTACCTGCCCCACCAAATACTTCGACGACGCCTCCAGCATCAACCTGAAGGACAGCACCATTTATGCCCTTGGTGTTTTAAAGACAACAATAAAATACCGTCTGCACAAATGGGGAATTGTCAAATCACGTCTTTTTAAGCCATTAGCCTGATCGTATGGGAAGTAAGTCATTGCCAAAAGCACTTCTTTTTCTGGCCACGCTCCTGCTGTTTGGCTGGATTTACAATTACCACGAAATCCTGTTTGAGCGAATCAGCGAGCCACACATGTGGCGGCAAGCTGATTGTTTATCCATCACTATGAATTATTACATGGATGGGCTGAACTTCTTTACGCCACAAATCCACTGGACTGGTCCGGACGGTCATGGAAAAACCATCTCCGAATTTCCGGTCATCTATTATACTGTTGCCAAGCTGTGGAAAGTATTTGGCCATCACGAGTTTATTTTTCGATTGATTAACCTGCTGTTTGTCTTTAGCGGATTTTTCGCCCTGTACCGGTTGGGCTACACCTATCTGAACGATTCATTCTGGGCATTTTTTATCCCACTGTTCCTATTCACCTCGCCGGCGCTCGTGTACTACTCCAACAACTTTTTAATGAATGCGCCTTCGTTTGGGATTGCCTTAACCGCGCTTTTCTTTTACGCCAAATGGCATCGGCAAAAGCAGCGAAAGTGGTTGGTTTTGTCCATGCTACTGTTTTTACTGGCCGGGCTTTTAAAAGTGACTTCATTAATCATCTTCATGGCTTTGCTGAGCCTGTTGGTTTATCAATCCTTTAAATCGATTCTGAAAGAAGAAACAAGCATCAAAAAAGTCTGGCCTAAAGTGGTGCCCTTTCTGCTGGTCATCCTGGCTACTTTTAGCTGGTACAGTTACGCGCGACATTATTGTCGCGAAAACATACAGGGAATCTTTCTGCAAGGGCTTTATCCCATTTGGGACGTGTCCGCAGCCGAACGATCAGAAATTTTGCATCAATTCTACTGGCAAGTGTTGCCTTCGGTTTTCAACAAAAAAGGCTTGGCCGTTTGCCTGCTGCTATTTATTTGGATCCTGCTGTCACTCAAAAAAGTAAAGCCCGAACTGTACTTCCTGGTCTTCATTACGTTTTTCGGCGAGCTTCTTTTTCTAATTTTCTGGTTTCAAGCCATCAATATTCACGATTATTATTTGATTAACCTACTCATCATTATTCCATTAATCACCTTTACTTTTCTGCACACACTCAAAAAAAGCAGTCCAAAAATCTTCCGGAGCAAGCTTCTCAAGTCGGTGGCATTGGTGGGTTTGCTCATGTTGATGTATCAGGCGTCGCTGCTCACCCGGATTAAATACAACCCGGCCGATCCGTGGTTAAAAGCCAATATCTTCATCGGTGAAAAAGAGCAGGAACGATGGGAGCGCAAATCCCTAAATTACCAGGCTACCTTTCAGGGCTTGGAGGAAATCAATCCTTATTTGCGCTCGCTGGGAATTGACCGCGATGACCGGGTGGTGAGTATCCCTGACCCAAGCATTAATATTTCGCTTTACCTGATGGATCAAAAAGGATTCACGGATTTTGGCTACTCTGAAACCAAAGGAAAAATTGCGGAACGCATGAACCGGTTCATCCAAATTGGAGCAAACTATCTAATTGTTACGAAGAAAGAAGCCATCAATGCCGAGGCTTTCAGGCCTTTTACACAGGAGCAAATCGGGGCGTACAAAAATGTGACTATTTACAAACTGCCAGAACCGAAAAACGAATGAAAGAAAACCGGATCTATATCGCGCTTCTGACTGCCGTAACAGCCGCGCTGCTGTTTTTGCTTTTTCAGCCCGTTTTGCAGCATCCCAACAGCATCCTGTTTTCCAAATCGGTCGATCCGCTGAAAAGCTATTTTAACTTTTCGTATTACCTGAAATACGATTCGGGCATCCGGCACGACGGCATTAACTACCCTTATGGCGACCATTTGCAATACATTAATTCGCACCCGGTTTATGTGTCGGTGCTGAAACTGGTGGACAGACATATTTACCCGATTGCCAATTACGGCGTTGGCATCCTGAATCTAACGATGATTTTCTCCTTTTTAATGGGAATGCCCTTGTTGTTTCTGATCTTAAGACGTTTCAAATTACCCTCCTGGTATGCAATGCTGATGGCTTTACTAATTGGTTTTCTGACTCCGCAGTTCGACCGCATTCACGGACATTTTGAGATGGTGTACTGGTTTTTCATTCCCCTGTTTTGGTATTTACTCCTTCGCTTTCGCGAAGATGACAAACCAATTTTATGGGGAAGCTTACTGGTGCTTTCGGGAACAATTAGCGGATTCATCAGTGCTTATTATGTAGCTTTTTATCTCATCTTTTTAGTCGCTGTGCTTTTATCCGATTTATGGCTGAACAGAAAGCTGTTCAGGCAACACATCAAGCCTGCCCTTTATTTGTTCGTGTTAGCTGTCCTTCCGGTACTGCTGGTCAAAGGACTGGTTGGCGCCACCGACTGGGTAGACGACCGGCCCGACAATCCGTACGGATTCTATGTTTACCATGCCAACCTATTTAGCATCTTTTTGCCTTCCGAATTTCCTTTAAAAGATTTCATTTCTAAATACATTGACTTAGGTTTCCAATGGGAAGGCCGGGCTTTTGTCGGACTGCCGGCAACACTGGTAGCGATCAGCCTGGTACTACTCGCGCCAATCGCCTGGATTCGCAAACGCCAACCCGATTGGTCGTTCTTTCTTCAGCACAAACCATTTCGGCCTTACCTCCTTGCCGGAACACTCGTCTTGCTTTTTGCCATGTGTTTTCCCTTTAAATGGGGATTTGGCTTTTTGCTTGAACTCCTGCCGCCCGTCAGGCAGTTTCGAGCCCTTGGCCGTTTTTCCTGGATTTTCTATTACATTTTCACCGTGTATTCGGCCTTCATTTTATACCAACTATTTGAAAAGTTAAAGGCGAAAAACCGGCAGCTGTCAGCTTACTTGCTGTTGGTCGCTGTTTTTGTTTCCTGGGGAATGGCTGCAAAATACAATGTGGAACGGGCAACACGGGGCTTGTTCAATGAAAATGATAAGCTGACTTCCAACGACGAGGAATTCCTTAAGCGATTCGAGGATGTGCAAGTGGACTACCATCAATTTCAAGCTATTTTTGCTTTACCTTTTGCCAGCACTTGCGGCGACAAGCTATTGTTTGAAAACGGTATGAGCGCTTTGGGCGAAGCCATGAAATGCTCGCATCACACCGGCATTCCACTGTTACAAAGCTTTTCACCCCGTTTGTCATTTAGCCAAGCATTAAGCAGCATTCAACTGCTGGCTGATTCGGCCATCCGAAAAACGCGGCTGGACGATATGAATGATAAACCCTTGCTGCTAATTTGTACCAAACAGGAGTTAAACGAACAGGAACAATGGCTGCAAGGCCAGGCACAGGTTTTTTGGGAGGACCAATACATCACGATGAGCACGCTGCCTTTATCCGTTTTCAGTAGCAGCCATCAAAACTGGCTAACCCAGGCGAACGATTTTAGCGAACGATTGACCGGCGATGCGCCAATCCATGCTGACACACTCATGGAGTTTATTTATTACGACGGTTTTGAGGCCTACACTAATGAAAACACATTCACCGGAGAAGGAGCCCTTTTTAAGCGAAGGGGTGAACTGGAAATCTTCGACCAAACTCTTACCCTGCCAAGTGGAACAGCGGAGCTCTCCTTCTGGCTGGCTTTTGACACCCGGCATTACGACATGCCCCAACCGGTTTTAACAGTCTGGGATGAGGACGGCAACCAGCTGTCAAGCACCAAACTGAACAACCGGCAAACCCACGATGTTTATCAACAATGGGTGCGAATTTCAACCAATTTTGAAGTCCATAACAATGCCCGCTACC
Organism: Sunxiuqinia sp.; assembly: GCA_024635605.1. Taxonomy (GTDB): domain Bacteria; phylum Bacteroidota; class Bacteroidia; order Bacteroidales; family Prolixibacteraceae; genus Sunxiuqinia. The sequence goes on along the minus strand of JAGXIR010000067.1, from coordinate 12,352 downwards.
AACTCAGCATCAAAGGAAAATATATTGGGGTGGATGATTTGCTGATCAAGCCTGCCGGAGCCAATGTGCTCATTCGAAAAAGCAGACGGCCTGACTTGTTTAATAATTTTGTGGTTCATCCACAGAAAAACGGTCATGCACAAATCCATCCGACAATCTGATCTGCCCGGTTTTGAATTTTCATCTGAAAACATATCTTTGACAAAAAACTTATGCATGGCTAAAATACTAATGAACCAAAATGCCAAGTTTGGCACTATGCCGGTTTTCCTTACAGCACTTTCCACCATATTAGGGGCTATATTGTTTTTACGCTTTGGCTGGGCAGTTGGCCAAGTTGGTTTTTGGGGCGTGATTGGCATCATCATCATTGGTCATATCATCACCATCCCAACAGCACTGGCGGTTGCCGAAATAGCCACCAACCAGCGGGTCCAGGGCGGTGGCGCCTACTACATCATATCGCGTTCATTTGGATTAAACATTGGTGGCGCCATTGGTTTGGCACTGTTTTTTTCGCAGGCTATTTCCGTAGCGTTCTATGTGATCGCGTTTGGCGAGGCATTTGAGCCCCTACTCACATACATCAACGACACCTTCTACCTGAATATTGAAGACCGGCGGTGGATCTCAATTCCTGCCATGGCCATCCTTTCTATCATCATTTTAACCAATGGGGCCAATGTGGGCATGAAAGCCCTGTATCTTGTGGTCTTCATCCTGCTGGTCTCCTTACTTTTTTTCTTTCTTGGCGATTCGCCCCTCAAACCTTATGACGTTCAGTTTCACTCACACGTCCCTGACAACCTGAATTTCTTTTTCGTGTTCACCATCATCTTTCCTGCGTTTACAGGCCTTGCAGCAGGATTGGGCTTATCGGGTGATTTGAAAGATCCGAAAAAATCGATTCCGAGAGGAACTCTATGGGCAACCATAGCTGGAATGCTTATTTATATTGCAGCGGCCTATAAGTTTACCGTTTCAGCCAGTCCCGAAGAGTTGGTGGCCGACCAGCTGATCATGCAGCGCATTGCCATTTGGGGGCCAATTATTCCCATTGGGCTGGCTGCAGCATCGTTAAGCTCGGCACTGGGCTCGATCATGGTCGCACCCCGCACCTTGCAGGCTATCGGGTACGATGATATTTTTCCGGAAGCGCGAATTAATCATTGGTTTGCCAAGGGGAAGAAAAAGGATAATGAACCTGTTAACGGCTCGCTGGTGACCATCCTTATCGCTTTTGTTTTCATCATTATTGGCGATATCAACTTCGTGGCACAAATCATATCCATGTTCTTCATGGTTACCTACGCTGCCATTTGCATGGTTTCCTTTTTAGAACACTTTGCCGCCGATCCGGCCTACCGCCCCACCTTCCGAAGCAAATGGTACATCTCGCTAACCGGAGCTATTTTTTCGTTTTGGATCATGTTTCAGATGAATGCCATTTACGCCACGTTTTCAATTCTGATTATGGCTCTGATTTATTTTGCGATCACCTATTACAGCAAGGAACGAAGGGGCTTAAACAAGCTTTTCAGGGGTGTTGTTTTCCAGTTGAGCAGGCAGTTGCAAATTTTTGCGCAACGTGCCGACAAGGAAGACCGTGAGATTAGCTGGCGCCCCTTTGGGGTCTGTATTTCGCACGATACGTTTAAGCGCAGAAGTGCCTTTGATGTGATGCGCTGGCTTTCATACAAATACGGATTCGGAACCTACATCCACTTCATCAAAGGCTATCTGAACGAAGAAACAACCGAAGCGTCCAAAGAATCGTTAAAACGACTCATTAATCTGGCACGTGGCGGTAAAAACCGGGTTTTTCTCGACACCATTATTTCGCCATCTTACACCTCGGCCATCGGGCAAGTGGTTCAACTTTCCGGAATTTCGGGGAAGGGGAACAACCTCATTCTCTTCGAGTTTTCGCGCACAGAACCAGAAACCTTAAAAGAAATTCTTCCCAATTATAAAATGATCGAATCCGCCGGATTTGATGTCTGCATCCTGAATACTTCATACAAAAGCTTTGGCTACAAAAAGGAACTCCACATCTGGATTCGCCCGGATGATTTTGAAAATGCCAACCTGATGATTCTGCTTGGGTACATTATCTTGGGTCATCCGGATTGGAAGAAAGGACAGATCAAGATTTTTGCTCTGTTTCATGGAGAAGATGCGCTGGACAAACGCCAGCAGCTTTTGGATTTGGTGAAAGAAGGTCGCTTACCGATTAGCCCATCCAACATTGAGATGGTGCCGTATGAAAAAGGCAGGCGCAAACAGGTGATTTCAACATATTCGCAAGATGCCGATTTAACCCTGATTGGCTTTCGAAATGAAATGCTAAAGGGGAGCCTTGAATTTTTTGACGGATTTACCGACTTTGGCAACATTTTATTTGTAAGCGCCAATAAGGCCATGGATATCGAATAATTCCAAAGAATAACCGTTATATTTGGACGGTAAAATACAAAACACGCAAACCATGAAACGTGTCGCAATATTTCCCGGATCGTTTGATCCGTTTACGATTGGCCATGAAAGCATTGTCCGCAGGGCGTTGCCACTGTTCGACAAAGTGGTCATCATGATTGGGTTCAACACCAACAAACAATCCTTTTTCGCCTTGGACAAGCGGATGAAATGGATCAACCAGGTTTTTGACGATGAATCCAAGGTGGAGGTGAAAAGCCATGAAGGGCTAACAGTTGATTTTTGCAAACTCGTAGGGGCAAAATATATTTTGAGGGGATTGCGGACCTCGGCCGACTTCGAATACGAACGCGCCATTGCACAAGTCAATAAAAAGATGCACCCCGAACTTGAAACCGTTTTCTTGCTAACCAAACCCGAGCACACGCCGATCAATTCATCCATTGTACGCGACATTATTTTACACGGCGGCGATGCCAGCATGTTTTTACCTGAGAAATTAAATATGGCTGAATTTAAAAAAGATGAAGCTTAAAACCCTCCTTCTTTTTTTTGTATTGACCGCGGGAAGCTCCCTGTTTGCACACGCACAAAAACCGGTCACCTTGATGGGTAAAGTGCCGGAATACAGCGGTTACCACATTGATTTTTATGGTTTCGCCGACGCTATTTCAGAAGAAAAGCAACTGCTTACTTCGCTTAAAATTAATTCAGACGGCACCTTCAGCACTTCATTTCCCTTAAGTGAAATAACTTACATTTTTGCTGAATTTGACGCTTATCAGGCATCCTTGTTTCTGGTGCCCGGCGAACAATACGAGTTGATCTTTCCTCCACGAAAGCCAGTTTCGTCCAGTCAAAAGCGCAATCCGTTTTTCGAAGCAGATGAAATTACCTTTCTCCTAAAAAACAGCGATGCGCAGGAACTGAACCGGCAAATCGGGCAATTTGAGCTGGCCTATTTAAAAGAAGAAAGCCGCTATTTCAACCAAATTTACCATCAACACTCCAAAGCCGCTGTGGATTCGCTAAAAAGCAACCTGCACCAGCAATTCCCCGAAACCGATAATTCGTATTTCGAACACTATAAATTTTACCGTACAGCCTTTGCCGAATTTGCCTTACACCAGGGGCAGCCCGCCGAATTTGTCCGACGCTACTTTATCGACCGAAAACCTGATCTGTCGGTTCCGCCTTGCAAGCAATTGTTCCAGCAGCTTTTTACGAATTATTTTGAGTTTGAAGCGAGTAAAATTCACAGCACCGATTTTAAACGTTTGGTGGCACAAGCCGACTTAGGAGGCATTGAAAATTATTTGATAACAAAAAATGGCTGGAACAGTTTCCTCAGCCGGCTGGTCATTTTACAGTCGATTAATGATGCTTACTTTCAGGGGCAGTTTCCGCAAAGAAGCCTGTTCCGGTTGTTGGACAAGATTACTGAAAGCCAATGGTCCCAAGAGAACAAAGCCATTGCCCGTCGTCTGAAAGACAAGTTAAGCTACCTTCAGCAAGGCAGTGAAGCCCCTAATTTCTCAATGACTGATTTCTCCGGGGAAAAGCATCAACTAAGCGATTTCACTGGAAAATACGTCTATCTGAATTTTACGCGGGTTTCCAACCCAATTTGCCGCCAGCATTTGGACCAGCTAAAGGAATCGGCCAGCCAGTTCGAACAGAAATTGCACATCCTGAACCTGATTTTACCCGAAGAAGCCGACAAGCAGGAACTGATCCTTCAGCAAAACTGGGCCGGAAACTTTTATGTTGTTGACGAAAAAGTGGCCGACACCTACCGGGTCAACAACTTCCCCCTGGCTTATTTGATCGATAAAAACGGACGTCTTGCTTTGTCGCCGGCCCCCAACCCACTCGATGGTTTTGAGCAGCATTTCCTCAACCTGCTGAAGCAAAACCGGATAAACGAACTGCGCAATCAATCAAAATAAGGATTGAGCAAATCCTTTATATTACCATAAGTCTGGTCATAAACCTCCGGCAGCTCCTCTTTCGAAACCCAGCGCACCTCCTCAATCTGCTCTTCCGTTTGCGGTGCAATTTCTCCCGAACCAGCATAACTCATTTCAAACCAACTGGTTTCTTTCAGCACCCAATTATTTTCATCTAAAATGTAAGGTGACCGATACAAGTGAAAAGTAGAAGGCAACCGACGTTCAATCACCAGTCCCGAAATTCCGCACTCCTCTTCCACCTCGCGCACAGCAGCTATTTCCTGGGTTTCGTCCGCCTCAATTTTTCCTTTGGGAAGATCCCACTTCCCAAATCGTTTAATAAATAGGAACTGTCTTTCCTTATTGATAACCAAGCCACCGGCAGCCGGAATTTGTGTTAACTTATCTTTAAGCAATGCCATCAAATCAGGGTGCTGTTTACTGACAATTATCAGTTTTACAACATGTTTACCCCTATCCAATTTTAGAAGAAGCCGAATAAATTCGCCAAAAGATTCAATATCAACGACTTGAGCAATGTTATCTTTAAATGAATTGTTGTTTTCAGGCCCCCAAAGCAGCTGATGGTCATTGAAAAAAACTTTGTACATTTGTCGTGAAATTCAGTTTAAACATTTAAGATTATGCAAGATATTCATGTTGAGGTTACAAAAAAACTCGTACAAATAAACACAATAAAAATCCAACCATCAAACCCATTTACCTGGGCATCAGGCTGGAAAGCACCGATTTACTGCGACAACAGAAAAATATTATCCTATCCTGAAGAACGGACATTTATCCGGGATCAATTCGTCAAGCTGATTCGTGATAAATACCCTGAAGCAGAAGTTATTGCAGGAGTTGCAATGGGAGCAATCGCCCACGGCATGCTGGTAGCACAGGAACTTGGACTGCCATTCATCTATGTTCGTTCGAAACCCAAAGACCATGGGCTGGAAAACCTGATTGAAGGTGACCTGAAAGCCGGACAAAAAGTGGTGATCATTGAAGACCTGGTATCAACCGGAGTAAGCAGCCTGAAAGCGGCTGAAGCTATTTCAAACTTTGGTGGTGAAGTGTTAGGCATGATGGCTATTTTCACCTACAACTTTCCCGTGGCCAAAGAGAACTTTGAAGAAGCCGGAATCGAACTCACAACTTTAAGCCGCTACAAAACGTTAATTGAAGTGGCTTTGGAATCGGGTGAAGTGAAAGAATCACAGGTTGAGTCACTGAACCAATGGCGTCAGGATCCGGCCAATTGGGGCAAATAAGTAAAAACAAGACAAACGATAATTTACTCCCCGGACATCATTCCGGGGATTTTTTTTGAACTGATAAATTATGGGATTAAGTAAATACACCAGCGAGATTAAATTCATTGATCACAAGGACGAAATTGTTTTCAACCATCTTTCGAACTTTGAGCACCTCTCGCAATACATTAACGATGGCTTGCTGCAAAAAGTCACTCAACAGGTTCCCCAAATTAAAGTCACCAACTTTGAATCAGATCAGGATTCCTGCCGTTTCAGCGTTGGTGGAATGGGACAATCTGAAATCCGAATCGTTAATCGCGAACCGTTTAAAACCATCAAACTGCAGAGTTCCGGAAGCCTGCCAGTAGAAATCACCTTTTGGATTCAGCTAATGCCTGTCACCACGAACCAAACAAAAATGAAACTGACCTTACATGCCGAAATGGGCATGATGATCAAAATGATGGCTGGCAACAAATTGGAAGAAGGGGTCAACCAACTGGCGGATATGCTGACCAAATTGCCCTACAGTCAGGACTGAGGAGACTCAAAAAATTAAGGGTTCATTACTATTTTCGGCTAATCGGTTACTTGGCAGTCCGGTGATTTAATTCGAATAATTTAGCGATATTTTTAACCTAAACCGGCTAATAGCTGTTTACATTTACCAGAAGCAAAATTAAACATCATGGAATTATTCAGAAAAGAAGACAAAATGTCGTCCCTGATCACCCGAAACTACAACTTGTTACCGGTTATCAATCGCTTCGGTATCCGACTGGGTTTCAAGGAAAAAACTATTGCCGAGGTTTGTCAGGAAAAAAAAATTGACACCGACTTTTTTCTGGCTATTGTAAATACGTACACTGACGAAAGTTATTTCCCCGAAGCTGAATTTCTGTCCTTTTCACCTGTGCTTCTGATCGACTACCTGAAAAATACGCACAAGTATTACATCAATTATGTGCTTCCGAAAATCGAACGGCTGCTCAACCAGGTGCTGCAAAGCTGTCCCGAAAATTGCTCGAGCCTGAAGATGATCAACACTTTTTATCAGAAATATAAAACCGAGTTGCTACTTCACCTGAAACTTGAAGATGAAAAGGTTTTTCCATACATCATCAACTTGTACGAGAATAAAACGCTGAGTGCTGAAGGATCATTTATTGAAGTCATTGAAAACGAACATACCAACGTTGAGGTGAAGCTGAGTGACTTGGAAAACCTGATTATCCGTCATTTGAGCCCCAACTACGAAGACAATGCCATGAATGAATTTTTAACGGCACTGCTGCAATTTGAAAACGACTTGAATGACCACGCACGAATTGAAGACCACATTTTAATTACTCAGGTGATTGAGTTTGAAAAAGAACTGAAAAAATGAAAGAAAACGTCTTCATTGTTCATCATTCCGAAATCATTCGAAAAGGATTGTCGCTGATTTTGCAGGAGTATTTCAAGATGGAAATCACCCAGCTTAGCTCCGCTAAAGATCTTAGCTCATTTTCAGCGATTTCCGGCAGCACCCTGATTTTAATTCTGGAGGCTCAAGCCGACCTGAACACAAAAGCGATCGACCTGCTGAAAAAGAACAATGACGTTTACCTGGTTGGGTTTTATGGCGAAACTTCGGAAGAACATTTTGACAAAATCTTCGATTATCAACTGAATCACTATTCGTCGGCTATCCAAATTCAAAAACTCATTCAGGTAATCAGACAGTCAGGAAGCAAGAGTAAAAATTCGTTGCAGGACAACGGAGAATTGACAACCCGCGAAAAAGATGTGATCAAACTCATTGCCCTTGGTCTGTCCAACAAAGAGATTGCCGATAAGCTTTTCATTAGCATTCACACTGTTATTTCGCACCGGAAAAATATCACCGAGAAGCTCGGCATTAAATCCATATCAGGATTAACAGTCTACGCCATCATGAACAATCTGCTGGATATTCAGGATATTAATCCCGAAGAATTAATCTAGAAAAACCCCAACATGTTGGGATTGATTGTCTTCTCGCTTTCGACCACCTTTGTCAGTATATCTGAAATAATATACAGAATGAAAAAGCTCAGTGAAAACGGACAACTATTCGTTTGCGGCTCGTGCCGGAAAATTCATCTCGAATTTGGCAACCTGGCCATGGACTTCCAATCAAAGACAAAACTAAGAGAGTTGTTAAATTTCCTGAACACCGTGAGCGCTAATCATTTTGAGAATGAAGTTTTGAGCAACAATTCACGCCGGCAAATTCTTGTTCCCTTTGCTAATTCCTCAATCAAACTATTGCTTTCCGACGTTGAAATCAAAGAACTGACAGCGCTCATTCGGGATTTTCTGCAAGATTCAGCCATGACAGGCAAAGCTTCTCCTCCATTTACCGATTTAAAAAAGCTCAGCGTACTCAACCTGATTCTGCTCAATTGAACCAAACTAATTTTGCTCCAATTTATTTATCGGGAAGCGATGATCTTCTGAATATAGCTGATTGATACCCGATTTTGCCAAAAATGATGGTGCTGCTTTTTTATCTGCTTATATCTGCTTATTTTGTACCGCTGTGTCGTAACCAAACAAGCCAATCGATCTTAAGCAAATAGAAATGAATATGGAAGTAGTTTCGCGTTTTCAAGCCATTGACCTGGATGATTTAAATCAGGTGAGACTGATGGAGCGAACGGATCAAAAATTTGTCGTCCCCTTCAAGCAACTCGCCAGCCTTCTGATGGCAGTTGAGGGCCAGTATTATATTCTGGAGATAGACGAGGAACGGATGCTTGGCTACCAAACTTATTATTTCGATACCGAAGACGATCGGCTTTATACGAGTCACCACAACGGAAAACTCAACCGCTACAAAGTTCGCAAGCGCACCTACCTGAACACGCAAACAAGTTTTTTTGAAATCAAATTCAAAAACAACAAACGGAAAACATTTAAACGTCGAATAAAAAGTGGCGAAGACCAAACAACTCTTGACGCCCGTGAACGAGAATTCCTCCTTCAGAATTCGCCCATTGACCCGGACAGTTTATCTCCCAAGTCGATGAACCAATTCCGACGGATTACATTGGCCGACAAACAATTTACCGAGCGCTGCACCATTGACATCAACCTTCAATTCAAAAGCAGACACCAAACGGCCCGGCTTGATGAACTCGCGATTATTGAAATAAAACAAAATAACCATTCTAAATCATCCATATTGAACCGGCGATTAAACGAGTCCGGGTTTCTGCCAACCGGCTTCAGCAAATACTGCATTGGCCGGGCCTTGGCCGAAGACGACCTTAAACAAAATGCCTTTAAACCTAAAATCAGAAGACTTAATAAACTAACTGACCCACTATGTTATCATCCGTACTATTAGCCTCACAACTTGTTGATTGGCTCGAATCGATTCGTTTCCTTGACATCAAACTCATCAATGTAGAAGACTTTATTGAGCTGCTGGTTCGATTTGCATTCAATGGACTCGTACTCATACTCATCATCCGTTACCTCTACGCCAGAAATTCCAATCGAAAAGATTTTTTTTTCAGCTACTTTGCTGTGGGAATTACTGTTTTCCTACTCTGCTTTTTGCTCGAAAGCGTGAAACTTGAACTGGGCTTCGCTCTTGGACTTTTCGCCATTTTCGGCATTATCCGCTACCGAACGGATCCCATTCCAATCAAGGAAATGACCTACTTATTTGTCGTCATTGGAATTTCGGTTATTAACGCCCTGGCCAACAAAAAAGTCAGTTATTCGGAACTGGTGATTACAAATGCCATCCTGGTTGGCGGACTTTATATGCTTGAGCGAATTTTAATGTTGCGTCAGGAATCGGAACTGGAAATCAGGTATGAACGCATAGAAAATATTCACCGCATGAAAGAGGAAGAATTGATTGCCGACCTACGCCAGCGAACAGGAATTGAAATTAAGCGCTACGAAATCAAGCGAATTGACTTTCTACGCGACGTGGCAAACATTACGATTTTTTTTGATCCTATTGAGAATTCACGCTATCAAATAAAGAAATGACTATGAAGCGACAAACCTTCATCCGGCTGGCTTTTATTATGGCCTGTCTTGCAACTTTCATCGCAGGTCCTTCACGCGTCGCGGCGCAAGAGGAAACAGAATGGAACACCTGGACCACCTTCGAGGTAAAAAAAGACATCACTGATCGCCTAAGCGCCTATGTTGCCCCACAGGTCCGGTTTGCTGAACAATTTGAAGTGGATGAATATTTTATACAGGCCGGTGTGGAGTACGAACTGTTTAAATTCCTGGAAGTCGGAGGAAATTATCGTTACCTGATCAATGAGCGCACTAGCAAATCTACTGAATATTTTCATCGCATGGCTTTCGATTTGGTCGGGAAACATGATATCAGCCGGTTTGAATTGCAATTACGCACCCGCTATACCAATTACGATGAACTGGATGACAACGAGGGCTTTAATGATGCGACGATGCGCTATCGTCTCAAATCGGATTATGACATCCCAAACTCAAAATTCAAACCGTTAATTGGTGTCGAATTCTTTCATCAGCTTGAGGACAAGGAAATCAATAAAATCAGGTACATGGCGGAACTGGCTTATAAAATCAACAAGGTACACGACATCGCCATTGGCTACCTGATGCATGCTTACATGAATGAGGATCGTCGGGCAAATATTGTGACGCTGGAATACCAAATTGATTTTTAACTAATCCGGGCAGGTGAATCCCGTGTCACACCACATAACTAAGCAGCAGTACGAAGGTAAAACCAACGACCGAAATAATGGTTTCCATGACTGTCCAGGACTGGAGCGTTTCCTTTTCGTTCATGCCCAGGTATTTTCCAACCAGCCAAAAACCACTGTCGTTTACATGCGACAGAATGGTTGATCCCGCTGCAATAGCCAGAACGATCAGTGCTTTGTCAATTTGAGTCAGGTCGAAGATCGTAATCAGCGGAGCCATGATACCCGCTGCTGTAATCATTGAAACGGTCGCCGAGCCTTGGATGACGCGCACCACAACAGCAATCAGATAAGCCAGAACAATAGGTGGCATCGCTGATTCGGCCAGCCGTTCGGCCAGCATGGCGCCAACGCCGCTATCAATCAAAATCTGCTTAAACACGCCACCGGCGCCCGTCACCAAAATAATGAGTCCTGCTGGCCCCAGCGCTTTGTTCGACAGTTTCATGATTTGCTCTTTATTGAACCCCCGCCGGATTCCAAGCACATACATGGCCAACAAGGTCGAAATTATCAAGGCAGTGAAAGGATGCCCCAACAAACCGATGGTTTGGTAAACCGCCTCATTCTGCAAAATTCCTTTGTCGTAAAGCACTTCAGCAACCGAATTAAAAACAATCAACAACAAAGGCAAAGCAATAATTAGGATGATCGTCCGAAATGAAGGCAAACCTTCCTGCTCCGGCCCCGCTTCCTTTTCAGCAAAATAGTCGGGTGCCGTAATATGGATTCTTTTGCTGATGTATTTGCCGAAGATTGGCCCGGCGATAATCGCTGTCGGTATCCCGACAATAAATCCCATAATGATGATCCATCCCAGCTGCACATCCAAAATTTCGGCCACAGCCACCGGACCGGGAGTTGGAGGAATAAAAGCGTGTGTAACGGCTAGTCCGGCCAGCAAAGGAATGGCATAATAAAGAATAGAACGCTTCGCTTGCTTAGTCAATTCGTAAATAATCGGGATCAGAATAATGAACCCCACATCAAGAAATACCGGAATGGCTACAATAAAACCCGTTAGTACCAACGCCCACGAGGCTCGCTTTTCACCAAAATGTTTCAATAAATATTTGGCTATCGACTCCGCTCCACCCGATGCTTCGAGCATTTGCCCGAAAATGGCGCCCAGACCAACCACCGTAGCCACAAAACCCAGCGTATTACCCATGCCATCCTGCATGCTTTTGATGATTCCGGTAAAATCCATTCCGGTAACAATCCCGACGACAATACTCACTATCAACAAGGAAATAAAAGCGTGGATTTTCAGCTTCAACACAAGAAATAACAAGAGGAGAATGGCAAAGGCAATTCCAACAAGGAGCAAAACTTCATTCATCGCTTTTCGGTTTGTTAGGTTCTTATATTCTTTTCAATCGTAATTTCAGCTGGTTAACCGGCCATCCATATCATTCCCTGTTTCTGGCCTCAGCGGAAACCGCACGGGTGCATTGTCCCGGCTGGAGCGATAAATCGCCGTAAAAAGCTCCACCGTTTTGCGACCTTCTTCACCCGTAACCAGTGGCTGACGACCTTCATACAATGCTTTCAAAAAATCATCAATCTGTAATCCAATATAATAAGACGCTGCATCAATCTGGTTGAAAAACGCGCAGTCTTCTTTTTTCCAATTTTCAAGGAAGGCTTCCTCGCCCGGCACCGTCCAAATATCATTCACTGGTGGTTCCAACACCGATGACTGTCCGGCAATAAACATGGCGCCGCCTTCGGTTTGCGCTCCTACGGAAGCCCCGTTTCGTCCGTGAATATGGATTTTACCATAAATACCCGGCTGCTGCGAATTGCTTAAAATGATGTTTCCAACCGCACCGCCTTTGAACTGAACCACGGCTACTGCCGTATCTTCCACTTCAATGTAGGGATGGTTCAGGTTGCGGGTGACGGCATAAACCTGCTCAATATCACCCATCAGCCACTGAAAAAGATCCAACTG
>JAGXIR010000066.1 GCA_024635605.1 Sunxiuqinia sp. | reverse complement strand
GGTTGTTGTTCCGGCATGATTGCGCATGTTAACCACATGGACATAGGGAACAGGCAAGCCATCGTCCTGATTCAGAATCTGCCCGTTGAGGTGAATCAAAATCGGGTCAATATCAACAAAATCCTGTGCCCAAAGCTGACCTCCGCCCAAAAGGGCAATCAACAACGTGAATATAAAAATTGGTTTTTTCATGCCAGCAACAAATTTAATCTTTTAAGGCTGATAATGAAGTGAAACAATCAAAGCTGAAGCGCTTTTAACAATATTTATGTCTTTGATTCAACAAGTAAGGCCATGCGCCTGTTTCAAACGGCCTCCAGCAAGTTCGGAAATAGCGGGATGATTATGCTGTGTGCTGTTCTGTCCCATATGGTGGTCATCATCTTTGTTCCGCTAACTGCATTTGCTACACCATTCAGCAACGCTGTCCTTCAGGGCAGGACCGCTGCGACACATCAAACCGGGCTTTAGCGCAAACGCTTCGCAAATCCATACCTCTCCATCACCGGGCACAAAAAGCGAAGCCCGGAACAAATGACTTGACCCAGGCTTCTTTCATATCGTTTTATTCAACGTTTAACTCAAGTTCTTAATTCTGGTCATGGCTTCAAGCACCGCGTCGCGATCAGCAAAAGCTGAAAAGCGGAAGTAACCTTCACCGGCGGGACCAAAACCCGAACCAGGTGTTCCCACCACGTTGGCTTCATTCAACACCTTATCGAAGAACTCCCACGAGCTCATTCCTCCTTTGGTTTTCACCCAAACATACGGAGCATTCACCCCACCATACACGGTATAGCCAATTTCATTCAGACTTTCGCGCATGATGCGCGCATTTTCCATGTAGTAGGCAATCACTTCTTTCACTTCCTTTTTCCCTTCGGGAGTATAAACGGCAGCCGCAGCTTTTTGAACCGGGTACGAAACACCATTGAATTTGGTTGAATGGCGGCGCAACCACAATTTCTTCACCGAGTGAGCATTGCCTTTGCTGTCGTAGGCTTTCAACTCTTCAGGAATTACCGTAAACGCACACCGTGTTCCCGTGAATCCGGCTGTTTTCGAGAAGCTGCGGAATTCGATCGCCACTTCTTTGGCACCTTCAATTTCGTAGATCGAACGTGGAATGGAATCATCGGTAATGAACGCTTCGTAGGCTGCATCAAACAAGATGATGCTTTTATTTTCCCGGGCATAGTTCACCCATTTGGTCAGCTCCTCCTTGCTGGCTACGGTTCCGGTTGGGTTATTGGGATAACACAGGAAAATCAGGTCGGGGCGCTCAGTTGGCAAATCAGGCGTAAAGCCGTTCTCTTCAGTGCAAGGCATATAAATTACACCTTCATAATGACCATTGGGCTGGCAGGCGCCGGTCTTGCCCGACATCACAGTCGTATCGGCATAAACCGGGTAAACCGGATCGCAGATGGCTATTTTGTTCGAGGCTCCAAAAATCTCCTGGATGTTTCCGGTGTCGCATTTCGACCCGTCGGAAACAATAATGTCACCAGCCGGAATATCAATTCCGTTGGCTTGATACGCATTTTCCGCAATAGCCTTGCGCAAGAACTCGTAGCCTTGTTCCGGACCGTATCCTTTAAACGATTCGGGTTTTCCCTGCTCGTCAACCCCCTCATGGAAGGCTTTTAACACGGTAGGAACCAAGGGGCGGGTGACATCACCAATTCCCATCTTGATGATCTTCTTGTCGGGATTGGCGGCCACAAATTCGCTGACACGCCTTCCAATTTCGGGAAACAAATAGCCCGCTTGCAATTTCAGATAATGCTCATTAATCAATGCCATATCAATTCTCTATTTTTAGTGATTATTTTCTGTGGATCTGTTCAAATTCAGGCCTACAAAGGTATAAAATTGCCGGGGTTCTGCCTAAACGCCCTGCGAATTTTAACTCATCAATGATGAATATCTCACAGCAACACCACTGCAATAGGAACTAAAAAAGCAGCCAAGACTATGTCCTGACTGCTTCATTTTTAGTAGCGAGAGGCGGGCTTGAACCGCCGACCTCATGATTATGAATCATGCGCTCTAACCAGCTGAGCTACCTCGCCATTCATTTTTGCGGTTGCAAATATAGTATTTATTTTTTGTTGCCATAAAGCGAATACAACTTTTTTGTATGAATCATCAAACAAAAAATCAGACTAAGCTGTTTGTAGCATCTGCGCGCATGAAAGCACCACCTGCAAACAGAACAAGAAAAAGAGAATTTTTTCTTGTTGCATTTCCAACCGATTGCTATATTGGGGCAGATTCCCTATATTGCACAAAACGAAAAACCCGATGTCTGAGAAAGCTAAAATCCGATTAGAATATCCAATTAATTGTTCTCCAAAAGTACTGTTCAACCGGCTAAGTACCGCATCGGGCTTGGCCGAATGGTTTGCTAACGATGTGCAGGTTAAAAGCAACCTGTACACCTTTATTTGGGAAGGAGCAGAACAGCAGGCGGAGAAAACAACGCACAAGGAAGACCAGTTTGTTCGCTTTAATTGGGTTGATGACAGTGACAGCTATTTCGAATTTAAGATCACCAAAGACGAATTGACAGGCGATGTTTCTTTAATTGTGACTGATTTTTCGGATGAAGATGAGACCGAAGAAACTACCGGACTTTGGAATTCACAGATTTCTGACCTAAAACACATCCTGGGCTGTTAAGCGATTTAACTTTCTATTTCTCCAAAATAACTTAGCTTTGTATTCGTTTCCAAAAATAGACTATGAAGCGATTGCATTTATTTGTTTTAAAAACGTTTTTTGGGCCATTTCTGATGACCTTCTTCATCGTTGTGTTTGTCCTGCTCATGCAGTTCCTGTGGAAATACATTGATGACATGGTTGGCAAAGGATTGGAATGGAACATTGTAGCCGAACTCCTGCTTTATGCTTCCTTCGCCCTGATCCCCATGGCTTTTCCTCTGGCCATGCTTCTGGCATCGATTATGACTTTTGGCAATTTGGGTGAAAACTATGAACTGGTAGCCATTAAAGCCTCGGGGATTTCTCTTTTTCGGATTATGCGCCCCTTGATTGTTGTTGCCATTGCCTTAACCCTTTTTGCTTTCTATTTTTCAAATAATATTCTACCCAAAACCAACCTTAAGTTTGGCGCGCTGCTGTATAGCGTAAAAAACCAAAAGCCTGAAATGGTTATCTCTGAAGGGGTTTTTTCCAACGAAATTGATGGCTATAGCATTAAAGTAGATCGTAAAAGCAACAAAAACAACATGCTTTATGGCCTGTTGATGTATGACCACACAGGCAACAAGGGGAACACCAATGTAACGGTTGCCGATTCAGGATTCATGAAAATATCGGAAGACAAAAAGTACTTGGTCATGACCCTATACAATGGGCAGTCGGCTACCAATATGGAACCCAACAAGCGAGGTAAGGACCGAACCTTCCCGTTCCGCCGAGAAACATTTGGAAAGGAAGTTATTACAATTTCACTGGAAGGTTTTGATTTTCAGCGAACCGATGAAAACCGCATGCGAAGTCAATACAAAATGATGAATCTGGATCAATTGACCCACCAGGAAGATTCATTCTACACCGACTTTAAATCAAGAGTCAAACGTTTCGCTGTTTCGATGACATACCCAAGAGCACTGAGCGATGCTGTGATTCACATGACCCAAACCGTTGATTCGCTAAAAAAGGATTACCGCGTAACTCCCGACACACTGATGAATTTCGATTCCATCTACCAGTCGCTGGAACCTCATATTCAAAATGAGGTGATCAGTATGGCCATTAGCCAGGCCCGATCGAACCACCAAACCATCAATCAAAATCTCCATGAGCTTTACAATCGAAAGACATTGATCAACAAGGTGACCATGGAAAAACACAGAAAATTCACGTGGTCGGTTGCCTGTCTTATCTTCTTCTTTATTGGAGCCCCACTTGGTGCCATTATTCGGAAAGGAGGACTCGGAATGCCAGTCGTCGTCTCCATTCTGATGTTCATTACCTATTATATGATTTCAATCTCGGGTGAAAAATTTGCCCGCGAAGATATGTGGAATATGTCCACCGGCATGTGGTTTTCTACCTTTCTCTTTTTACCGCTCGGAATCTTTCTGACCTACAAATCAGCAAATGATTCGGGCTTGCTAAACCTTGAAACATACGAACACAAGCTCAAGCGTTTGTTCAGATTTTTATTTAATCGAAAAGAAAAAACTGAAACCTCCTAGTATGCGAATTCTGCAGGTGTGCAACAAGGTTCCCTGGCCCCCAAAGGATGGAGGAGCAATTGCGACGTTAACCATGTCGAAAGGGTTTTCGCTGTTAGGCCACGAGGTACATGTAGTTGCCATGAACACCAAAAAGCACCCCATTACCAAAGAAGAAATCCCGGATGATCTGAAAGAACGCATGCATTTTGAACTGGTTGATGTTCCGGCAAAGATTACGGTTGCCGGATTATTGGGCAATTTATTTTTTTCAGACTTGCCCTACAATGCCAGCCGGTTTATGTCCGATAATTTTAGTCGCAAGCTCGTAGAACTTTTAAACGAAAAAGAATTCGACCTCATTCAACTGGAAGGGCTCTACCTTTGTCCATACATTCCGCTAATCCGACAACATTCCAAGGCCTTGATCTCCTATCGCGCGCACAATGTTGAGCACGAAATATGGGAACGAACTGCAGCTGTTACTCCCGGCATGAAGCGCATCTACCTAAAGTTGCTGGCCGGCCGGATCAAGAAATTTGAATTAAATCACCTAAACAGCTACGATGTTCTGGTTCCGATTACCGACCGCGATGGCGATCTGCTGGATCAACTCGGGAACACCAAACCCCGGCACTCCACCCAAACAGGCATTGACCTGGCAACCTTGGTTCCAAAGGCCGGGCAGCTTGAGTACCCATCAGTTTTTCACCTGGGGGCGCTGGACTGGGCTCCAAACCAGGAAGGATTGATGTGGTTTTTGGAAAACTGCTGGCTTAAACTTCACCAAAAATACCCCGAACTCAAATTCTACGTTGCCGGACGAAATGCTCCGGACTGGCTGCAATCGAAACTTCAGTATAAAAATGTGGTTTTTCTGGGTGAAATTGAAGATGCGTATGCCTTTATGAATTCTAAAGCCATTATGGTAGCACCCTTATTATCGGGCAGCGGCATGCGGGTTAAAATTATTGAGGGACTGGCTCTTGGCAAAGCCATCGTATCAACCAATATTGGTGCCGAAGGTATTGCCGTTGAAAAAGGTAAACACATCCTGCTCGCTGATGAGGCCAGTGAGTTTATCCAGGCGGTCAGTAACTTAATTGAAGACAGAACCTTATACGACCAACTCTGCAAAAATGCCATCGATTTTATTCACGACAAATTTGACAACCTGGCCATTGCTGAATCCTTAACCGACTTTTATAAGCAGCATCTCAATGCTTGAAATCGTATTTCTGATATTATTTTTTGTTGTTGTTTACACTTACCTAGGCTATGCAATCGTGATCTGGATGCTCGCCAATATCAAGCAAGCATTCGTTGGTAAAGCCCCGCTTCCAAATCCGGATGAAAAAAACTTACCGGAGGTCTGTCTTTTTGTGACCGCATACAACGAATCCGATGTTGCTGAACAAAAGGTGCAAAATTCCTTCAGTTTAAACTACCCGAAAGATAAAATTCAGTATCTGTGGATGGCAGATGGCTCGGATGACGGAACAACCGAGCTACTGAAAAAATACCCGCGACTACAAGTAGAGCATATTCCTGAGCGACAAGGCAAAATTCGGGCGATGAACCGGGGCATGCAGTTCGTAAAAGCCCCGCTGGTGATCTTTTCCGACAGCAATACCTTGTTGGGCAAAAACGCTATCCTGGAAATTGTACGCCAGTTTGAAGACCC
>JAGXIR010000065.1 GCA_024635605.1 Sunxiuqinia sp. | reverse complement strand
TTCCGTTCAACAATGAATACATTTAGGTCTTTTTATTCATTGGAACTGCCTTCATACACAAATATGATGGGTCACAAGACGTACCAATTTTCTCGGCTTCCCCGAGAAAAACCCGTTACAACGGGGTTAAATGTCAATAGCCCTTCCGATTCTATCGGAACAGGCTGGGTGTAGTGAAACGGAACCCGGGGTTGAATTGCACAACAGCAAACAAGGCGCAATCATTTAGTATTGGGAGGCTCTTTGCCGGCATGCGCCGCATCGCAAAACGCTTTTTCTCCAGATCAGCAGATTTGTCCTTCCGGACCGGATTTCATTTTTTCCAATCAATGAAAAAACGAAACAAAAAAATCTAGTCAAAGTGATCCTTCTCCCCGCGTCAGGATTTTTTCTTTCCGGCGCACAACCCCGGATACCCACCAAAAATCCTTCCCGCCAACTCCGGCCCGGGCGACTTTGACGGCCTGCGCTGCTTTCGCCTCCGGCGAAGTGGGGGACTTAAGGATCGAAACTTTTTCGTTGGTTTCCATCTTCTGGTTCTTAAAGAAAAGTCCAGATCAAATGAAAATCAAAACTTATAAATTTGTGTATAAGGGTAGATTCTATGGAAAGAAAAAACGAAGCATCATCAGACCACTTGGGTTAGGTATTCCGACGGCGACAGACCATATTTCTTATGAAAGCATTTGGCAAAATACGAAGGGCTGTTAAATCCGGTCTCGTAAGCAATCTCCGAAATATTCCCGGATTGTTGGTTGATCAGGCTTATAGCCTTATTTAAACGATATTCCTTGATAAAACTATTGGGCGCCATGCCGGTCAGCGAAATCATTTTTCGATACAACTGCGACTTACTATACCCCAGGTGCATTCCAAAATTCTCCACATGCAGATCCGGATTCTGCCAGGTCTCAGCCATATAGTTCATCAAGAGGTTCAAGAATTTTTCATCGGAAGGATTCAATATCTCAACGACATCGTCATCAATAAAAACATCCAGATTATCACTTTTGTAATGCTTCTTAATTTCCAACGACATCACAATCTTGCCATCCGAAATATGAAACATCCTTTCCGCAGTTTGGATGGCCTCTTCAAAAAACTGTTTCCCTTCCGTAACAGGCACCCCGGCACTTATTCCTGTTTTAAGTTTTTGGGCGTCACACGGCGTGGGTTCATGCCATTCCTGATCGACCGTATGCAGCTCAATCGCACACCGGACAGCTTCCGACACGGATTGAAACGAAACCAGAAAACGGTTCTCGCTTTGCTTAACCAGTTGCCCTCCAAAACGGCTAAAAACACCGGCCAGCGACTTCATGCAACTGGCAAAATCCGACTGCTGCAGGTTGGGTGCGTCAATCGACGGCCCTTCATCAAACCCGGTGACCATGATTGCCCTGAATGCAGGATCACGAATAATATTCAAATCGGTATTATGTGACTTTTCCGGATCAACAATCCGGCCCAGAAATGACTCGACGACTTGGGTATCCACTTCAATGATCTGGTGGGGAACTTCTCCATGAGCCTGGTCGTGCATTTGTTGAATGGCCTCGGCACCGGGCGCTTCAATCAAACAAAAAGCAGTCTTGCGCTTTTCATCAAACCAGTAGGTTAAACCTTTACAATCAAATTGATCCTGAATTTTTAAATCCTGCTGATGTAACTGGGCCACAATCTCGGCAGTTACCTGATCTGACACATCATGACGATCCATATAAATTGGCATAGCACTGGTTTTACGATTTAAAGTAATAACGCATCTAACTAACCCAACCAGTGAACATTGAAATAGTTCGATTCCAGAAAAGTACCTGGCTACCAACAACACTGAGCGGGTGGTTGCCAGTGAGGGCTTCACTCGAAGTGAAACTCTCACTAAGCAAGTCACTGAGCGGTTGGGTTCAAGTCACCTGCTCATTAAGCACCGGTCCCTGCGAAAGTCGTCATTCCGATGGAGATCGGGATTTGCAGGCAAACCGGGAACGGTTTGATCATCGCCACGTTGGGGTTAAAATAGCAAAAACGGAATTGTGGATTTGGGGAAGTGGGGCTGCTATGTCGAACCGCCGTATACAGCTTGTCACGATTTTTCATCGGGAAGACCCGTATCCGTCAGCTGGTCGAGTAGGTCAGGGAGATTACTCTCCCTTTCCCCTCTAAGAACCGTACATGAAAGTTTCCCTTCATACGGCTCAAGCACTCTAAAGACTACTATCGTAATCCGGTCATCAGTTTGTAATGGCTAATTTGCTGATGCTTTGTAACCCCTGCGCTTTGTTCTTTCCCTAAAGTAACCTTCCCATTCCTTGTCATAAGGGTTGGAAAGGCTCTTTATCTTGGTATGCCTAATAATTTTAGTGGCATCAAAAAGTGGAAGTTCGCAAGTTCTTATTTTATCAGTTGTCGAAAATACCCAGCGTCGGTTGCCTTTGTTTTTAAGGTATTTGGCTTTAATCCATTGGTTGCCTTTGTTGGGATATCGGCGTTTAGCCCATTTCCATAATAGTTTGAATACTTTATTGTCCAATCTGGAAAAGGTTTGTTTGGCAGCAGAGTGTCGAAAGAAGTTAGCCCATCCTCTGATTTTAGGTGTAATCATTCGGATGAGTTCCTTTTGCGACACGGCTTTATGGTTATTAACACACTCACTAATACTTGTAAAAATACTTCTTACCGAATCCTTTTTAGGTTTGGCAAGGCATTTCTGCTTGTACTTGCGCACGTTGAAACCAAGGAAGTCGAAACCCTTTTGAATATGGGTGATCCTGGTTTTCTCTTCCGAGAGTTCCAACCCTCTGTCGGCAAGAAATTTGCTGATAAGTGGTTTGATCTCCCGTTCGAGATATTCGCTGTTGCTACAGGTAACCACAAAATCGTCGGCGTAACGAACGAAGTTTATTTTATTTGGTTCACTTTGACTCATTTTGGTGCTTTCTAAAAAGCCTTAAATGGGGTATTTTAGTTAGTCCACTGGACTTAATTTCTTATTGTTGCATACCTAGGCTTTATATTGAAAATAGCTACGTCAGGCCAACCATCCTTGGAAAACGTCATATCTCGGAGTACTCAAGGCTCCAATTTTGGTAGTGCCAGAATCAAAAGCCCAAAAGGGCACCTGGGTTGTCGCCTCCTCCTATTGAAAAGCCGCGTTGTACGAATCTCGGATGCCAAGTCAGATATGAACGCTTCCGATGTTGGAATCGAATCATTCAGTGAATTTGGCAGCAAACAGGCGCTGTTGACTTTTGCTGCTTTGCCTTTTCTTAAACCAAACCAGAAAGCCAGTGACCGGTAAGCTAGCGCAGATCAGGCTTACAAGGAAGGCCAGAATTTTTCCGGGAAGCCCCCAAATACTGCCGGTATGCAGGTCGTAATTCATTTCCGCCAGCTGGTCGGCAAAAGAAGCTTCGGTGTAACGGTCGCCGGCTATTCGCAGGGGCTTCACAGTGTACCGATCATAGAAGTAGGTGTTGTGGTTGTAGAACTTACCCTTGTACTTGAAAAAAGCAATTTCGATGGATTCATCTGCTTCGGATAAGCCTGGCGTCATGTAGATGCGTTGCGGGTTGGGTTCTTGTTCCAGTGTTTTATAAAACGCTCGGTCAATAGCTGGAATGGAATCATTGGCCGATAGGCCGGCCATGGAAACATCGGAATGAGGGTGAGCATGTTCCGCCTGGCTTTTGCCGCCCGATGTTAAGTAATAGACCGAGTTTTCGAACCATTGAAAGCTCCACACCAAACCGGTTATAGCAACCACCAACGCAAAGATCAGGGCATAATAGCCAAGAACATTGTGCAGGTCATAGTTCAATTTTCTAAAGCCATTCTTTGTCTTGATTGAAAAAGCCTTCTTCACATTGGATTTCTTCCATTTTTTGGGCCACCACAACACCAATCCGGTGATCAACAACGCTAAAAAGATGAGCGTAGCAACCCCTACAATTGGCCTCCCAATGGCATGTGGTAACCACAACTCCCGGTGCCCGTCCATAATAAAATGGAAAAAATCGAACGCTCCCTTGCCCACCGGTGTCTGTTTTTTTATAAATGCGCCGGTGTATGGGTTCATAAAAACAACGCTAAACGCCCGTGCCCCGTCCTCTGTATGCCAAAATCCGACTGCAGCGGCTCCTTCCTGATCTTCGTAGGTAAGTCCCGTGGGTGTTTTTCCAGGCATGTAAACCAAGGCAGTATCAATTAACTGACTTGGCGGAACAAAGTCTTTGTCCTGCGCTTCGACGAACCGCCAGGGTTCCAGCGCATCTTTTATTTCTTGCTCAAATACCGAGATACAGCCCGTAATGCTGACAATAAATACAATAATACCAGAACCTAATCCGAGCCACAAATGCAGCCAGTTGTTCAGTTGGCGTAGCTTACTTTTTAAGATGCTCATGGTTTATTTGTTCAATTTGAAACCCATAATAGTTGAATGCCAGCCTTATCCTTCAGGATTAAACTGGCATACTGTTTTTCTCTAACTTGTTCTTATAGTTTGAAAAAACCGGCTACGAAGTTGGCTTCCACCTCAGCTCCTTTTGTTGCGGTGTAATTTGTCGGATCAATTTTGTAAACATAGATGCTCACATCTTCGGGCACGCATAGGTAGATGTTGGTTCCATCATACAGCGTTGACGCTGCCAGTTTCCGTCCAATACCTGCGTGCTCGGGTATATCTTCAATGTAATTAATCGTTTTGTTCTGCAAATCGAGGATGGCTGGTTTCAGCGGACTATCCGACCAGGTGGCCTGTTCACTTCGATCTTGCATATTCATTTCAGCAAACACTTTTCCGCTTCCCAAATAAACCAGGTGGGCAGTTGTTTTGCCGTCGGTCACTGCATCGAAATCGAAAAGGAAATTTTGATCGAAGGCCGTTTCACCACTATTGATGCGCAGAATGCCTGCCTCGTTGGTAAACTGGCTGTAACCATTGGCCGGATTGGAGTGCGAAAGCGCATACACATTTCCTGATTCATCTTTGATTAAACCCGAGTTGGTTCCAAAACCACCAATTGGGCCGGTACGTGTATCTTCAATAATTTTAACAAACTCCAGCTCAGGATAAGAAAACACGGCTACTTGCGCAAGGTCGGTGTGGTTGGTAGCATAAGTGGTTGGGTCGCTGATATAGAAACTCAGAAAAACGTACTCGCCGCTCTGTACCATTCCGGAAAATGAAGGTCCGGTCAAATCAGTAAGATTTGAAACGGCGGTGCTGTTGGAGCTGTTTATGGTTACGGTTTCCGGATCGATAATGTGCAAGGTCACCACATCTGATGTGGACGATAGTTCTACTGACAGCAGCTTGTTGTCTTCGGTTTCAACCACGTCGCTTAAACTGTTGTCAAACGACGATACGCCGCCAACTTCCTGAAGATCTCCATTGGCATTTTTCTCCAAACCTACGATGTTGTTGGTCCCCATGCCTCCGGTACTGTAAATTTTATCGCCAATCTGGTTGTAAGTATAGTACCCAAGCTGGTCAAATCCTTGGCCCAAAGCTGACAGGTTTCCGCTCATGACATCTTCAAACTGAACACTGTAGTATGTAAAGTTACCATCGGTTCCCTGGTAGGCCAACGAAAGCACGTAGGCATCGTCACCCGTGTATTCATCTACCGGATTATCACTTTCACCACAGGAGTTCAGGAACAAACTGCCTCCGAAGAGAACTGCAAACAGAGCTATTAATTTGATATTTCTTAATCGTTTCATCTTGTATGAATTAGTGTGTAATTGTTTGTTTTATAGGGTGTATCTCAATTTAAGACTGAAGGACCGACCGGGTTTTTGCAGGTAATATTTGTCGTATAAACGGGTATCCAATATATTTCTGCATTCGGCTGAAAGGTTATATTTTCCGTTTTGAAAACTATAACCAATTTCAATGTCGTGTGAAATTTGGCGCGGAATAATATACTTGTCATTGGCCGATCCCATTTCGGTCCAGGTTAAGAAATACTGTTCAACAAAATTGAAAAAGTAATTCAGGCTTAACGATGAACCTGACTGCTTCAATTCATTCCATGTAAGTCCTGCATTCGCGTTACCAAATAAATAGGGTTTGTTGGGCAATCGAAATCCGTGATGAAAGTTTTTTTGCCAGCCTGTTCCTGTGTACGATTCGTTGAAAATCATCTCGGCCTGGTCAGTGATGTCCTGAAAAGTTACATTGGCTCCCAGATGAAACAGCTCTTTCCAGTTGTACTGAAAATTGCCTTCAACGCCCAATACCCGGGTTTTATTCAAATTGTCGTAATGGGTTTTTGGGCTCGAAACCGTCACCACGGTATAGATCAGCTCGTCTGCTTCGCGATAAACAAAACTGCTGCCCAAGGCCAGCCGGTGTTGTTGGTTCAGCGTAAACCGATATTCTGTTCCGATATTCAGATTATCACTTTGTTCGGGTCCCAAATCAGGATTGGCATCAATAAACAAACCATCACCAAAAATTTCGAGCGGCATCGGCATGCGATAGGTGTGCTCGTACGATGCTTTTAGCTGAAGCTGCGGCAATACGAAGTATGTGGAAGCAAAACCATAGCCAATATTTTGCTTATTGCTTTCCATAGCCTCTATTCGCTGTGTTTCCAGCGCAAAATCAAATTCTTTTGAAGTCTTGGCTTTTATGGAATACAACTTTCCAAATAAAGTCATGCTCCACTTGTTGTTCAAATCAAACTTATACGCCAGCCCGAGCACCTGCTTCACCAGCGACTTGGGAAATTTGTTGTCAATGTTATCCGGGTTTTCGGTATCAAAAGCCTTCCGGTGAAAGTAATTGAATGAATAATTGAATGCCAGCGAACTTCGGGTGCTTAGCGCATAGCCCGCATTCAGCTGGCTGGTAAATTCCTCTTCATTTAAGGTGGTAAAAGTTCTAAAAAACTCGCCGTTGTTCGACACCTGTCCATCACTTGTTTGAGAAATGGATCGTTCTCCAAGCCAGTTGTAGCGTACTCCCCTGAGGGTGTCAATGACTTGTGATTCACTGAAATTAAGGGAGCTGTATAGACTGACGTCCAGCCCATCGGTCAGCATATTTTTCTTGTTATACCGCAGGGTAGGAATCAGAGATTGACTGTTGCGCATAATCCCGCCGTAAACACTGCGCATGGTAGCTCCATGCTGAACTTCTTTGTCGTTAGCCGATACAATAATTCCGAGCAACAGGTTGTCGGCGTATTTTTTATTGATGTACCCTGTTTCCAGTTTGATGGTTCCCGAACGGTAGCGATCATGAAACCGTTCCACTTCGGCGGTGTCAACAACGGTATTGTTTTCAACGATTTCTGCCAATACATCGTAATTATTGTCTGAATAATTGTAGAAGACATTGCCCCGTACCGTAAATCCGGTTTCCGGGTTGGTGTAAGCGCCATTGACCGATACCCGGTGCGTATTAAATGAGCCGATGGAATAAGACGCGTCCAGGTAGTCGTTTTTCCGGTTGGTGATGATATTGACTGCGCCACCCAGGGCATCAGTTCCAAGCCAAACCGGAACAACTCCTTTGTAAACATCCACCCGCTCAATCATATTCACAGGAAGGTCACTCAGGCCCAGTGAAGAACCAAAATTGTCCATCGGAATGCCGTCCATGAAAAATTTCACCTGGTCGCCCGAAAAACCATTTAGTGTAAAGTCGATGTTTGATCCCAGCCCTCCTTCTTCCTGTATCCGGACTCCCGAAATTCGATTCATCACCGCTTTGGCATCGGCTGTACTGTTGAACATGTCCTTTGCAGAAACCGAAGAAACCTGGTAGGCCTGCTCAATGACGCGACGGGTCGCTGATTTTCCACTGACCACAACATCGTTAATCGAATAGGTTTTTTCCTGTAAAACGATGTTCAGCTTTACCGGCTCATGCGAAATCACTTGTACATTTTTTTGAAATGATTCAAATCCCATGCAGCTGGCCTGCAACTCATAGCTTCCTTCGGGAATATCATTGAACTGAAAATGACCCTCAATATCGGTGATGGTTCCTATATTCTTGTCACCCAACACCAGGCTGACGCCCGGCAATGACTCGCCCGTTGTGGAGCTTACGTTCCCACTGATTTGCACCTCATTTGCTTGCCCGAAAACCAGCGTTGTGCTGCTAGCCAGGGCCAACAAACAGAGTGCAATTTTTAAATAGACGGTATTTTTAATCAAGGTGTACAATTTAAATTTTCTGATACAGGGTTTACTTCTAATTCATGACGCAGGGCGACATTACCCCACAGAATATTTGTCGGAAGCAAAAGTAATTGCAGCGGGAAAGAGCTACAATCCCCAATTGTTGGTATTGTTGTAGAGCGCGGAAAGCATATCTCCAACTCATTCATTTATTGGGAGTATGCGAAAAAAGATGAATCGGATTAGAATGAAAGCCCGCCGTTATCACTGGCTTCTAGCTATTTCGCCAACAAAGCTCATCCCTATTTTTAAGGAGACGACAGGACGGTTAAAATCGGATTTACTGGGATTCCGACTCCCTGAGAAGTTACCTTATTTCTACTTCAACAGAATAAGGTTTGTGTTCGATTTTCTCCTGATTTACCCTGCAGCTGCAGGGTGCAGGGTAAAAACAGTCGGATTTTTCGAACGTGTTAAAGTAGAATTATTCATGCGC
>JAGXIR010000007.1 GCA_024635605.1 Sunxiuqinia sp. | reverse complement strand
CCGGGCCATCAATTCTTCCGGATCGTCCAGGGCATCAGCCGGGAAATCGTTGGTAATGAAGCGGCTGTAATTCTTAACAAAATAGCTCAAATATTCCAGGTAACTGTTGTCCGACAAGATTTCGCGATAGTTGTAGGATGACGCTACAAAATTGACATACTGGAGATCGCCCAAGGATTGGAACACCTCACGCTGCCGGATCATAGAGCGGAAATAGATTAAGCTTTGCTGCTTATCAGGCAACGAACGCACCACTACCAACTGGATTTCCGGGTTCAGGTTTTCTGTTTCAATATCGAAATCCATCCGGGTATAGTGGTCAATGTTATAATTGGCAATGTCAAATTTCAAACGATTCAAATCGACCTTGGCATCGCGAGGGAAAGCAATGACAAAGTAATGCAGCAATTCGTCATCGTAAGAGAATTTGCCTCCAAACTCGTCATTGGCGGCCTGATTCTCCGGTAACAATTCCTCATTTTGAATCTGATCATTCAGATAGCCGATTTCAACCAGTTTCTGGTAGTCAGCCAAGGTGCTGTCTTCAATCAGCTTCAGCACTTGCCGGGCTAAAGGCACCGTCCCACTTTCAGCATACGTTTGAATGTGCTCATTGAGCATTCGCCCAAACCGGTCGAAATCGGTTCGGACACCTTCCGCAATTGTTTCGATAAACGAAATCTTGGGCAACAACAGGGTATCCGGCTCCAACTTTCTGATTTGCTGAACAAACTCACTGGCCGTTTGGTAATTTCCTTGCTGATAATTATAAAATGCTTGCTGATACAGGTTATTTACGCTGTCTTTACGGGCTTCCAACTCAATAAAGAAATCTGGATTAACCAGGAATTTGGCGTATTTGCTGTCAGGATAATTCGCGACAATCAGATTTTTGTAATACTCCGAACGCATTTGGTTGCCCACCTTTTGGTACAAATCCCATAATTCGAAATAGCTGGACAATTGATATGGATTCGGATCATATCGTTTCAGAAGTTCTTCATACTGTTGAATGGAACGCTCGTAGTTCTCGAATTCCTGCTTGAAAATCCGCCCGGCACTAAACAAGGCATCGCGAATCTGCTGATGCGACTCAGCCATGCCTTCTTCCGTCAGCGGAACATCCTGCAAATAATATTCCCGCGCCATTGGATCACCCACGCGTATTTCACTGCTGTCAATGCCAGCTTCAATCTGTTCAAGTTCCTCCATTTCAAATAGCGATGCGGAATTTTTGTTGCCACGCCTCCAGTCATCTTCCAGTTTCCGCTCTCCCCAAATTTGTTGAAACTCGACCTTTCCGTATGCCACGGTTGTTGGGTTGTAGAAATACCATCCACTTCCTTGCTGGTTTCGGGTTAAGCCCATCCGCGATTGGTTCATCCGAAAGAAATTGCGGTCACTCATCTCTGCGCTTGCCAATTGGCTCAGCCTTTGCTCCTCAGCCCGTGCTTCATTAATCCATCGGGTTACCAGGGCATTCCGCTCCGGTTCGCTTAAAGCGGCAATCTGCTGCAAGCTGTCTTCGCGTACCACGGTGTACAAATTATCGGTCAAACGTGTCAGGCTATTGTAGCGCTCTGCAATTGATTCATACTTTGGATAGGTTTCATCAATCACCACCATGGCACTGTCATAATAACTCTGGGCATCCATGTAGTGCTTTTCCTCAAAATAAATGTCGGCCAGTGTCAGGCAGGATAACGCTCGTTGAAACACATTGACACTGCTGGCCGAGGCTGATTGAATGTAGTAATCAATAGCCGCCTTTTTGTTGCCTTCAGTCGTGGCGATATTTCCGAGGGCAAAATAAATCTGATCGCGAAAATCGTAATTTTTTGAATCGCGAAGCATCTTGCGCAATTCTTTTTTCAATTTGTCAACATCGCCTTCGCCTGAGAAAGAACCTGCCGCATTGATTCGGGCGTTGAACGCCATTTCGTAGGGAGGATTCATCTTAGCGACCTCGCGAAACGTCTCAGTCGCCAAATCGTGCTGATCGGTTTCCTGGTAAAGCTGGGCCAAAATATACTTCAGGCGAACCTTATTTTTTCGCCAGAATGTTTCATGAATAGCGACTCTTAAATGAGGAATAGCCTCATCAAATGCATTTTGCCGGACATGGAAGTCGGCTACTGCCAAAGCAAATTCCTCGTCGTATTTTTTGGGAAAATCAACACTGGCATCGACGCTTTGAATGAGCTCAAGCGCATCGTTGTAGCGGACCAGTTCGGTGTACGAGCGAATCAGCCAGATGTAGGCCTCAAACTTGGTGTCCTCCTCGCTGAATTTACGAACAACATAACTCAGATTTTCAATGGCTGCCATGTAATTTTTCATGTAGAAATAGGCTTTCCCCATCAAAATATAGCTGTCGTCCACCCACCTGTTGTATTCTTCCTTGCTGGCCATCTCAATGTAAGCCTGGCTCCGGTTACCACGTCTTTTGGGTTTCTTGGTGATTGAATGTACTTTAATCAGTTTCGAAGCTTTCATGATGGCATATTCCATATCGGACTGTGCCACGCGATCGGTTCCAGGATCGCTTGACTTGAAAATGGGAAGCAGGCGGGTAAAGTCGTCTTCAACCGACTGATTAATGCGTTCAACCCCGGTATTCAGACTTTCTTTTCCGTTGAAATAGATGTTGTATTTCGAGGTTACATTGTGGTAAGTCCGCGATAAACGCGTGTTTTTATCGGTTGAACAACTACCGATAAAAATCAGGAGAAATACACCAAACAAGGTATGTAGAAAAGTTCTGCTCAAACGAGTATATTTTAACACTGTAGGATAAACTTATTTATTCCAATAATATTGTTTTTTCTGAAGGGTAAAAGCGGCAAAACGAGCAGTCGTTTTTCGCATTTCGCCGGCCCCTAAAAATCATTCGACTTCTTTCTGTCTTTCGACTCAGAAAGCTTACAATATTACAAAAAACAAGCTAATTTATTGGGGCTTGAGGATAAATGATTCGGCAGAAAAATCGGAAGATTACCCTTCCGAGGCAACCCGAAAACAAAAAATTGCGATTGAAATACCTGACCGGGTGCATGAAACACTCAACAAAGCAATTTAAACGCTTGCCGCAAGTGTGTAAGAGCCGGAAAACCTCACTTTTTCCCTTGTTGCAGTGTTGCGCGAGGCCAGCCAAGATGTTTGAGAGGCTGTCGCACCACTGCGGCGAGCCAGCCACACTATTTTTTCGTATGCTGCAGCGCTGCGGCAGGTCATCCCCAACATTTTTTTGTGTGCTGCAGTGCTGCGACAAGCAAGCCACAACCTATTTTCCCGTGTCGCAGCACTGCGGGAAGACCTTAAAACAGTAATTTAAGCACAATTTGACGTTCTCATAGAACTATTTCCGGCTAACCTTTACTTTTTTCGTTGGATCCAATTGAGCATTCCGGTTTTCTACCTGCTTTACGGTGTTGGCTGCCAACTCGAGAAAGGCTTTTCCCATGGGCGACTGCTCATCGGTCGCTGCTGGTACACCCGAGTCGCCGCCTTCCCTGATTCCCTGAACCAATGGAATTTGTCCCAACAATGGAATATCCAGTTTTTCGGCCAGGTTCTTGGCTCCGTCTTTGCCAAAAATGTAGTATTTGTTGTCGGGCAATTCTTCCGGCGTAAACCAGGCCATATTCTCTACCAGCCCCAACACCGGCACATCCACATTTTTTCCACGGAACATGCTCACCCCTTTCACGACATCAGCCAGGGCCACATCTTGCGGGGTGGAAACAATCACCGCTCCGGTTACCGGAACCGTTTGAACCAAGGTCAGATGGATATCGCTTGTGCCCGGAGGAAGATCAATCAGCAGGTAATCCAGCTCGCCCCAGTTGCCGTCAGAGATTAGTTGCTTCAGGGCATTGCTGGCCATCGGACCACGCCACACCAGGGCATCATCGCCAGCCACAAAAAAGCCGATCGATAAAATTTTTACGCCATGTTGAACCACCGGCTCAATCATTTCACGTCCATCAACACTCACACCTGCCGGCCGGATTTGCTCGGCACCAAACATTTTGGGGATGGAAGGCCCAAAAATATCGGCATCAATTACGCCCACCTTCGCACCCGTTTTTGCCAGCGCTACGGCCAGGTTAACGGCAACGGTCGATTTTCCGACACCACCTTTGCCTGACGAAATCGCCAAAATATTCTTCACCCCCGGCAAGATCGGCCGTTCCATTTGGTGAATCGCCTTGGGTGTAATGTTTCCCTTGATTTCAACATCAGCGCCCAACTCGCGTACGATGGTTTCCTCGCACTGCTGAATGACAGCAGCCATGTTGGGATCGTCGGAACGCTGAAAAACCAGCGAAAAGGTGATTTTTTTACCGGCAATCCGGATTTCCTGAACCATGTCGAGGGCAACAATATTCTCTTTTCCACCCGGAAACTGCACCGAACGCAGTACGTCGGTTACATCTTTGGGAACTATAAATTTTCGTGGTGTATCAGCCATATTCTTTTATTTTAATGTATTCCTAATTCTTTTACCGGATCCCAAAAGACCGCTTCAAAATCGACCACTTGGTTATTCTCCACCCGGACGCCTTCGCTTTCAAGCAATTCCTGCATGATGTTGGAGCCTGAAAAGTGGTGCTTGCCGGTCAGTAATCCGCTGGCGTTGACCACCCGATGCGCGGGAACATTAACTTTTGAAGCCCGCGAATTGTTCATCGCCCAACCCACCATGCGGGCCGAGCGTGCTGCCCCAAGAACACGGGCAATAGCACCATAACTGGTGACCCGTCCGACTGGTATTTGACAGGCTACTTGCCATACTTTTTCAAAAAAGTTGTCCATGCTAAATTACTCCCTCGCCGACCGTCCAAAACTACGGTAAGGATCTTTTTCTATCTCAACATCGGGCTCACGCAATGGTTTATCCCGGCTGATGCGAAAAGCCAGGTACTTGATGGGCAGACCCCGCTCGCGCCATTGCTTTTCGTAAAAAGTCTGAATCGAAAGCACCTCATCCAGCAAAGGCGATTCATACAAATCCTCCGTTTCAGCCTCGATCGGGAATTCATTTTCCCTTGCCATAGCCAGCGCGTATTGGTATTGAAAATTACTATCGGTCTTTAAATGAACAATGCCCTCTGCCTTAAGGAAATGCTGGTACTTGTTCATGAAATTGGTTGCCGTTAGTCGCTTGGTGTGTTTTTTCATTTGCGGATCGGGGAAAGTCAGCCAGATTTCATCAACTTCGCCTGCTGCAAAAAATGAATCGATAATTTCAATGTTGGTCCGCAAAAAACCCACGTTTGTCAGGCCTCTGTCGTAAGCCAACTTAGAACCTTTCCACATCCTGGCCCCTTTTATATCGACACCCACAAAGTTTTTTTCAGGGAAATATTCGGCCAGCGCAACCGAATATTCACCTTTGCCACATCCTAATTCCAGCACAATTGGATGGTCGTTTTTAAAGAATGCCTCAGCCCACCGCCCTTTTAGCTCATGATCTTTTTGATTCAGCTTGTTGTAAGGTGCCTGAATGACATGTTCATAGGTAGCCATTTCTGCGAACTTGGCCAATTTATTTTTTCCCACTTTTGTTTTTGTACTATGCGTTATTGAATGTCGTTTTTCGATTTTCGAATGCCCGGAGACAAAGGCCTCCAAAAAAACAGTTCAGTGACCTTAGTTTTGTTTTTCAATCCGAAGCCCGATATCGTGGATGCCTTTCAGTTGTTCGGCACGCATGCCCTGGCGAATAAAGAACTGGTATTTGCCCGGATTTTCGAACCGAACATTTTGCCGGTATGAAAACTGGTTATCAAACAAATCGCCTATCCCACTGCCTCGCCATTGACCTGATTTCTCAGCCAAAATATATTCCACGGTATCGGTCAGCATCTGTCCTTGCGGCGACTCAACTTCAAGAAACAGCCAAATGTTGCTGTTTGGATAATTTCCCTGATTCCGAATATTGATGTAGAGATTGTATCCCTGTCCTGGCTCACTAATTTCCAATTCAAAACTTGCGATCGAGTCTTTGTGCCAACCCGCCGGATCAATGGTTTTATATTCCTCGTAAAGGCGGTTTGAATCGCAAGCTACGAGCGCCAGCAGAACGATTATTCCGTTGAAGATGTTCTTCATGATTTATTTCTTGGTCTTCTTGACGAATTTTGTTTCGAAAAACGTTTTTTCTTCCGGTGACGCGACTTCGGGTCATCAAAACGGGTCAGGCTTTCTTCGGCGATCACATTCTCAAAACCCGGTGATTTTTTAGAAGAAACGCTAACCACGCTGTCGGCCAATTTTCCAACCTTTTTCCCCATCTTATTCAGGCGAATTACCTCTTTAGCCCGCTCCACCGAAATGGCCACCGGAGCCAAAGGGCGATGACCGTTGGCACCATAGTAGAGTGTCCGGCTAAAAATATCGGCTTTCTGAAAATAGTAACGGCCTTCTTCAGTATCCAAAGGCACATTGCTTGGTGGAAAATCCTTTTGTGCATCGATGTAGGAATCCACTTCGAAGTTGAGACAACACTTCAGTTTTCCACACTGACCGGCCAGTTTTTGGGGATTCAACGAAATTTCCTGGTAACGCGCAGCATTGGTGGTCACTGAAACAAAATTTCCGATCCAGGTCGCACAGCAGAGCTCACGCCCGCAAGGGCCAATGCCACCAATGCGTCCGGCTTCCTGCCGGGCACCAATCTGTTTCATTTCGATGCGGATGCGAAAGGTTTCAGCCAGCACCCGAATGAGCTGACGAAAGTCGACCCGCTCATCAGCAATGTAATAGAAGATGGCCTTCGTGCGGTCTCCCTGGTATTCCACATCCCCGATTTTCATGTTTAACCTCAGGTCAGCGGCAATCTTCCGGGTTTCGATCATGGTACTGTGTTCCAAGCTCATCGCCTCGCGCCACTTATCAATATCAACTGACTTGGCTTTCCGGTACACTTTGCGAACATCTCCGTTCATCAGCGTTGCCTTATGCTTCCTCATCTGGTGCTTCACCAAAGCACCCGTCAGGCTAACAATGCCTATGTCATGTCCCGGACTTGCCTCAACGGCGACAATATCGCCGGCTGCCAGCTTCAGGTTATTGACGTTTCGGTAATAGTCTTTGCGGGTATTTTTAAATCGAACTTCAACGATGTCATCATCTGCCGACTTGTTCACCACATCACCCAGCCAGTCATAAACTTCCAACTTGGAACAGGTTCCGGCAGATTTTTTACAACAGCCTCTCTCGATTGATAGTTGATCATCCATAGCTTAACAATTAATACCGGATTGATCTAACCCGGCTAAAGCTCATTTGCTTTACGACACAAAAATAATTAATAATGCTGACAAACAAAGTAGTAGCGACAGATGTCAACAAAATTATAAAACATAAACCTGAAACCGCTTGAAAACCTGAATTCAGAGTACAAAAAAATAGCTTTTTCAGTTAAAATGAGCTAAATTAGAGTTCCGTTGTTTTAATAGTTATGGGCACAAAAGAGGAACATCCAGAAAAAATCAGGCATTATAGTAAACAAGATCAACCGTT
>JAGXIR010000064.1 GCA_024635605.1 Sunxiuqinia sp. | reverse complement strand
TCAAATTTAGCGCCAAGAAAACTATTGTCGCTCGCTTTGACGATTTCTGTATCTCCGTGCATGTTACGGAGGGTCACCGTAAATTGTTTCGGTTTATTATCTCTTTTTATCAAAACTTTTACCTTGTCACCTGGCCTGTGCTGACTGACCTGTTCCTGTAGTTGAGCGGTGGAATTGACATTTACACCGTCAATGTTTAAGATAACATCTTCATTCTGAATGCCTGCTTCTTCGGCAGCACTGTTCTCATTCACGTTGGCAATAAAGACGCCTTCTATTTTATCCAGGTCGTATTTTTCTGCCACCTCAGCAGTTACATCGCCAATATTGACACCAAGTAGTGCGCGTTGAACTTGTCCGAATTCTTTCAGGTCGGTGTAAACTTTTTCTACAATCGAGGCAGGAACGGCAAACGAGTATCCACTATAGGAGCCGGTTCTGGAAGCGATGGCGGTGTTAATACCCACAAGTTCGCCATTCATGTTGACAAGTGCTCCGCCACTGTTTCCGGGATTAACAGCTGCATCCGTTTGTATAAAAGCTTCAATGCCCATTTCAACCCGGTTGATGCCGATGTTTCTACTTTTGGCACTTACAATACCTGCAGTAACCGTAGAGGTTAAGTTAAAAGGATTGCCGACAGCTAATACCCATTCGCCTAATTTTAAGGCATCTGAGTCTCCAAATTGAAGGTGCGGCAGGTTGTCAATGTCAATTTTCAAGACTGCTAAATCGGTTGTTGGATCAGCACCAACCAACTTAGCTTCATATTGGCGGTTGTCATTCAGCACCACCTGAATATCGTCGGCACCGTCAATCACATGGTTATTGGTAACGATGTACCCGTCCTCACTTAAAATGACACCTGATCCGGCACCCTGCCTCATTTGTGGAGGTTGCTGCTGCTGGCGGTCGCCATAAAACCACTCATAAAAAGGGTTGCTGTGGTATTGACTGGCTTCTCGCTTTGATGTCACTTTCACGTGAACTACGCCATGTACCGTGCTTCCTGCCGCGTAGGTCAGGTCAGGTGCGTCGCCCTGGGGCGCTGAAGGCAAACTCGCATATCTCAGGGGTTGATCCTGCTGAACGGTAACAACCTGTGGTTCGTTAAAAAAACTGGTGTATGCCCAAATGGCTATAAAAGCACTGAAAAGTGCAACGGCAAATGTTAATCCAAATTTTTTATATTCTTTCATGTTCTTTTTATTTAAAGATTACTATTTATTTTTCTGAATGTGCTAATTTAACGCATAAAGGGTGCCAGTGTTTTCTGGTTTTTATTTCATTTGGATTGTTTAACAAGTTTTAACAGCGGCTTGGGGGGCTGAAGATACCCTTAATTCAGCTGGTTAGGGTCGATTGTATGCTAATCAATTATTTTGCTGGCTGTTTTTCAGCTATAAAAATAAAGTCCTGATCATGGTTGTAATGGCTGACATTCTTTCATTAATATCGCTAACTTTGGCGTTTGTGCAGAGGTAGGATTATTATTATTTTTTGATGGGGCAGAGTAACGATAGAAAGCGGACGAATTCCAGGAGCTTGACGATTCATTTTAAGCGAATCGTGATCAGCTCCACTTTATTGATGACTGTTTTTGTAGCTGCGGTTATCAGCATTAATGAGGTTTTGATTTTTCGCGATTTTGCCCGGAAGCATCAGCAAATGCACTTGGAAGAGCATAAGGAATTTATTCGCGATTTCATTTCACTTGAAGTTGAATACATCCGCACCCAAAAACACTTTTTTGATGAACGCATGATGCGAGGCGTCAGACAGAATGTTTACAACGCGTACAACCTTGCAGAAAAAATTCATGCTGATTACGATACGGAGTTTGCCGATGAGAACCTTAAGAAATTGATTATTGATGCGGTTTCCGTACTGGAAACTTCGAGTCCCTTCATGGATGTGTTTATTAACGATTTGAATGGCGAAGGGGTCTTTTATCCAGGGCGTCCCGATTATCAGGGGGTGAATTTGCGTCAGCATACTGATGTAAACGGCAACCAGGTTATTCAACGTGAACTGGATTTGTTGCAGCAGAATGAGGAGGGTTATGTGCGTTATGTTGATGGCAACCAGTTGTCCGATAGTGAGAATATCCCTGAGAATAAGGTGGTTTTTGTGAAAAAGCTTCCTCAGCTGAATTGGTACTTTGGCTCCAAAACCTACCTTGAAGATTACTATGAGGAATTTAAGCATGAGATAGCCGGCAAAGTCAGTGCGGACCATTTTAGATATGGTGGTTATGTGTTCATCAACGAGTTGGACGGTGACCCTGTGGTCATGGATGGGATTCCGTACGAAGGCAATTTTAATCTGCTGGACGGAACCGATCCTGAAAAGATGGCTATTTTTGAATTGGAATTGGAGACCCTTGACAATTCGCCTGATGGTGACTTTTTCTCCTACGATTGGAACAAAATGGGGGAGACCAAAAGGGTCCCAAAAATCTCTTTTGTGAAACCGGTTTATGAGCTAAACTGGCTTGTTGGAGGTGGCTTTTATCTGGATGATATCTGGGGCGAAATTGAGTTACAACAAAAACAATTGAAGCGTGATTTGATTCGTAACCTGCTGATGATCATTCTTATTTTGTTGTTTGTTATTGTCGTTGAGTTGGTGATCATTTATCGCTTTAATGCTAATTTTAGAGCTGACTTTGGCAATTTTACCCGCTTTTTCAGAGCCGGAAAGCAGCGTTACCAGACGATCGATTTGGATAGCTTGTATTTTGATGAGTTTAAAGGGATGGGTGAAGTGGCTAATGAAATGATTTTGGAGCGCAAAAAGGTGCACCGTCAACTTGTGCTGGAGCAAGAAAAAGCACAGGAATCTGATCGTTTGAAAACTGCATTTTTGGCCAACATGTCGCATGAAATACGCACGCCAATGAATGCCATTCTTGGGTTTTCGGGTCTTTTAAATGAACAGGAAATTTCGGAAGATGATAAAAAGGTTTACCTTCAGCTGATTCATAAAAACGGTGAGTTTCTGCTTCAACTGATTAATGATATTATGGATATTTCGAAGATCGAATCGGATCAGCTTTCTGTTGTTCCGAAAGATTTTCTGCTGAACGAGCTGCTCGTTGAAATTGAAATTCAATGTAAAGAAACACTTAAAAATAAGGCCAATACCCAAGTTCGTTTTGAGCTGGAGAACAATTTGCCACCGAGCTATCTGTGCCATGCCGATAAACTGAGACTGAAGCAGGTGTTGGACAATTTAATTGGAAACGCGTTAAAGTTTACTCACGAAGGTGTCATTACCTTGCAGGTGACCAAGCATGGTTCGTGGCTGAATTTTAGTGTTCAGGATACCGGAACGGGT
The DNA here is from genome assembly GCA_024635605.1 of Sunxiuqinia sp. Lineage (GTDB taxonomy): Bacteria > Bacteroidota > Bacteroidia > Bacteroidales > Prolixibacteraceae > Sunxiuqinia. The sequence continues at coordinate 7,370 of JAGXIR010000064.1, read as the reverse complement.
ATTCCCATAGAAGACATTGAAAATATATTCAAACGGTTCACCCAAGCCCGCGCTCATGCGCTTAAAACCTATGGTGGCACAGGATTGGGATTGGCGATTTCTCAAAAAATTATCCATCTGTTGGGTGGCGACATTGGAGTCAAATCAACACCAGGCAAAGGCTCTGATTTCTATTTCTATATCCCCGGTTAACCCGAGAAACTAAATCAGAGAGAAAAATGGGGGAGATGAATAATCTCATTTTCTCAGTTGTGCTTCAAGAATCTTTTTTAGTTCATTGAATTCGTTCATATTAAAACCAACTGAGCTGTAGATGATTGTTCCTTCTCGGTCGATCAAAAAGTTGCGGGGAATGAATTGCTCGGCGAACTTCGAGTAAATCTGTCGCTTGGGATCAGCAATCAAGTCGAAAGGGTAGCCTTTGGTTTGTCTGAATTTGGCCACTTCTTCCGAGGTATGCTCCCTGCCAATCACCATCAAAGTAAAATCCGGATGGTCTTTGTATGGCTCGAAAATATCGCTTTGTACGTGAGGCAGCTCCATGAGACATGGGCCGCACCAGGTTGCAAAAAAGTTAATCATCACCACCTTGCCTTTTAAATCGGCGCTAGACTTTTTCTGGTCATTTGCATCATTAAAAACAAAATCGGGGACCTGTTCGCCAACTTTTACAAGCGTTGACTTTTCTTCATCTGTTTGAGAAAAACCCAAAAGCGATGAGCCAAATACCAATAGAAACAGGGGCAAAATATAGGAGCTTTTTAGTTGCATGATCGGATTTTTTGAGATCAACTGCCATTTGGGTTGATTTGTGAAAAGGCAAAATGAAACTTCCGGAGTGCGATTTCCGGAAGTTTGTACCGTTAATTTATTTGAATGTTTACAGTGATGTCAGGAAAACGTTCACGTTCTGTTCAATCCGGCTTTGAATGTCTTCAATTTCTGATTTTACAAATGAATCGCCCGTGATGTTTTCAAACAACTCGATGTAGCGTTCGGAAACCGAGCTAACAAAATCGGCGTTCATGGCAGGCACTTTTTGTCCTTCTTTACCCTGAAAACCATTTTCAATCAGCCATTGCCGCACAAATTCTTTCGACAGTTGCTTCTGGTTTTCTCCTTTCTTTAGACGTTCTTCATAACCTTCGGCATAAAAATAGCGCGATGAATCGGGCGTATGGATTTCATCAATCAGGTAGATTTTACCATCTTTCTTTCCAAACTCATATTTCGTATCTACCAGGATCAGACCTTTTTCAGCTGCGATCTCGGTTCCACGCTGGAACAATCGGCGGGTGTAGTCTTCCAGCATTTCATAATCTTCCTTGCTCACCAGACCTTGTTCAATGATAGCTTCACGCGAGATGTCTTCGTCGTGGCCTTCATCGGCTTTGGTGGTTGGGGTGAGCAACGGCTGCTCAAATTTCTGGTTTTCCACCATTCCGTCTGGCATCGGAACGCCGCAGATGCTGCGCTTGCCGTCTCGGTATTCGCGCCAGGCATGTCCGGTCAGGTAGCCACGAATCACCATTTCAACCTTAAATGGTTCGCAGTGGTGACCAACGGTTACATTGGCATCGGGGATTGCAATTTTCCAGTTGGGTACAATGTCGGCTGTTGCATCCAGAGACTTAGCCGCAATTTGATTTAATACTTGTCCTTTGTAAGGAATTCCTTCCGGCAAAACCACATCGAAAGCCGAGATTCGGTCTGAAACAACCATCACTAAATACTGGTCATCAATGTTATAAACATCCCTGACTTTTCCATGATAGACATCTTTCTGCTTTGGAAAAATAAAATCGGTTCTTGTAAGTGCTTTCGTCATTTGTTATCGTTTTTATCTTTTTTGAGTGCTTCTTTTCGTGCTAGTTCTTTTTTGTCATAGGCATCGTAGGCATTCACAATGTCGCGCACCAGGCGGTGACGAACAATGTCGTTGACATCAAACTGAACAAACGAAATGTCCTTGATGTTTTTCAGAATTTTTTTGGCCTGAACCAGTCCGGACTGGTGGACTGACGGCAGGTCAATCTGCGTTTCATCGCCGGTAATAATGAACTTAGCGTTCATACCCATCCGGGTGAGAAACATTTTAAGCTGGTTGAGGGTGGTGTTTTGTGCTTCGTCCAGAATAACGAAGGCATCGCTGAGTGTACGCCCGCGCATAAAAGCCAGCGGGGCGATTTGAATAATGCCGTCTTTCATAAATTCTTCCAGCTTTTTGGCCGGAATCATATCCTGCAAAGCATCGTAGAGCGGTTGCAGGTAGGGATCAATTTTTTCCTTTAAATCGCCGGGAAGGAAGCCAAGTCGTTCGCCGGCTTCAACGGCTGGCCGGCTTAAAATAATGCGCTTGATTTCGCGGTTTTTCAACGCGCGGACCGCCAATGCGATGGCGGTATAGGTTTTTCCGGTTCCGGCAGGGCCGATCGCAAAAATCAAGTCCGAAGTTCTGCTTTCTTCAACCAAAACCCGCTGATTCGGTGTTTTGGCGCGAATGGGTTTGCCATTGATTCCGTGTAGCAGCACTTCTCTCGAATTCTCAATCTCTGCTTCAATTTGCGAGAAATCATTGTTCATCACCTGTTTAATCGTATCGACACTTAACACATTAAACTGGTTGTAATGATCGAGAAGCAGGTGAAATTTTTTCTCAAAAGCATCACTTTCAGTTTCATCGCCCTGGATGATTAGCTGGTTGCCGCGGCTTACAATATTTAATTTTGGAAAGAATGTTTTTATCAGGTCAATTTTGGTGTTGTTTACACCGTAGAACTCCAATGGATCAACACCTTCCAGATATATTTGTTTCTCAAACATAGACTTGTTTCAAGTTCCTAAAACTAACAACAAAAATAGCAAAAATGTTGGGAGTTGCCGGAAAAAGAAATGCATTCTCCTCCGTAATCGTTGATTGTGGGTCACCTAATTTTCAGCGATGCGAACCAGTAAATCTTCCACCAGCTTGATAGCTTCGGTTTGACTACACGAAAAGTTGTTCAGGAAAATTGCAAACAATACCTGTTGGTTGTTTCGGGTGATAATTTCGCCGGCATAGCAACGTACCCGGGTCATGCTGCCGCTTTTGGCACGTAAACTTTTCCCAGGGAAATTCAGCGGATTAAAAAAATAAAGCGTTCCGTTGGGCACGTAGGGCAGGCTGTCAAAAAACAGATTGCCTTTGGTGCTTTGTGTTTTCATGTAATATAGGATGTCCACCACTTGCCGGGCGGTGATGGCGTTGAAATGCGACAAGCCGCTTCCATCAGCCAGAAAAAAACCGTCCAGACCGATGCCTCGTTTTTCCCAAAAGTCGGCGATCACATCAATTCCTTTTTTGGTCGACCCCTCACCATAAGTTAACCAAGCCAGGTATTTCAGCAGGTGTTCAGCAAAAAGGTTAACACTTTCATGGTTGGTCACCCGGATGATTTCGATCAGTTTTGGTGAAACCGTTTGGGCAAGGGGGTGTAATGTCACATGTTCAGCATTCCTTTTTTGGTGTTGAATGAAACCATCCAGATCGATTTCCTTTTCTGCCATCCGGTTTTTGAACTCCCAGGCCAGCAAAAACGGGGGGTTAGGAACCGATGCCTTGATGACAAAGTCATTTTTTCCTTTGGGAATGGTTCCGCGAATGGTGTGTTTCGTTGATCTTGGAGCCCCAAAAACATAGGCTTGGTCGCGGTTGATATCGGACGATTTGACCTGATTTTCGAACTCCAATCCGGGAATGAACGGTTCTGTATATTTGATCCGAGTGGGCTGCCCAGCCTGTTTGGGTGAGGTAAAATGAATTTTGTAGAGGTTGTCGAAAGCTGACAGCCCGCAGGCCCCGGCTCCGTAATAATTCCCCAAGTCTTCCCAGATCCAGGTGTTTGGAATCATTTGATCTTCAAAAATCGTGGCATCGGTTACGAGGTTTCCAGTAATGTGGACAATGTTTTTTTGTTGAAGTGCTTTGATCCAATCGTTTAAAAAGTGCTTTTCGAGGTAATGTTCTTTGAAATAACTGGAGCCCAATGCCGGATCGCCGCCACCAACAATCACCAGATCGCCAAAGAGTGTGTCGTTTTTTATTTGGCCGGAATAGGCCAGTTGCGTTTCAAAACGAAAGTCAGGGCCTAGCATCTCAAGTGCCGTCGCCGTTGTGATTAGCTTGAGCGTTGATCCGGGCACCAAACTTAGCTGGGGATCGGTATGAGCCAGCACTTCGCCAGTTTCCGAATCTTGCAAATAAACCCCAATGGTGGCATGTTGCAATGCAGGATTGTTTGTCCACAGGTCAACTTTATTTTTGAGTGACCATTTTGCTGGTTGTGCCTTACCTGTATTATTAACACTGAAGAGTAGCAGGCATGCTAAAAGTAACTGTACCTTGTTCATGGGGCATATTTTGAAAATGTCATTTTTTGACTGTGAGTTGTTTATTGTTGTGTATCCGATTTTAGTACTGAAAGAAGCGAAAATAAAAATATTAAATCAGCTTAGTAAACGTAAAAAGCGAAAAGTCGCTAATAATTGTAAATTTGCAGGGAAGGTATTCATTTCACCCGAAAAAGTAAAAAGTCAATGTTGAAAACCATTTTAATTGTTGGCACGGGAGGTTTCATTGGCAGTGTGGCCCGCTACCTCACCCAGGTCGTAGTTGAGCGATGGTTGCATAGCTCTTTCCCGTGGGGAACTTTTGCAGCCAACATTGCTGGTTGCTTTATTATCGGATTGGTCTTTGCGCTTTCAGAGCGTGGCAATTTGCTTACTCCCGAGTGGCGCATCTTTTTGACTGTTGGGTTTTGTGGCGGATTCACTACGTTCTCATCGTTTGCCTACAACAACCTGACTATGCTGTCGGAAAATAACCTGCTCCAGCTGCTCGGTAATGTAGGTATGAGCGTGTTTCTGGGCGTATTTGCTGTTTACCTCGGAATGGTGACTGTTCGATTCATCTATAGTTAAGTGTTCTCGTCTTTCTTTTTTACGTGTCTCTCATTTTTTCCCCAATTCATACTTCAAAATTATGTGGAAAGTTTCTACATCTACACGGGTAATCCCCACGAGAGAGCTGCGGGTGTGATTGGTTTTTTTGTCTTGATAGCTTCTATTAATTAATAGATTGTCAATGTCTTGTGATCTTTGATTAGCTCGTTTTTCTTTTTTTGGCACACTTATCCCTTAGTGGTAGAATGTAGAATTACAAATTAAAATGTTGAATTTTTAAAAATTAAAAAGTATGAAAAAAGGAATGATAATGACAGCCGCAGTAATTGTATTAGGAATTAGTATGCCATCCGGAGTATTGGCCGAAAATACAAATCAAACCATGGAAGTTACCCAGCAGGAAGTTCAGTACGAAAAAATGAATGTTGAGGATTTGCCGGAAACGGTGACCCAAGCCATTTCAGAAGGCTATGCCGACTACACTTTGGCTGAAGCCTATATGGGAACTGATGGTAGTTACAAGGTCAAGTTGACAAAGGATGAAGAAAAAGTTAAGGTATTTTTCAATGCCAATGGTGAGTTCCTGAAAATTGAGCAGGCCGATGATACCAAGGATGAAGTACCAGTCGATGATACCAAGGATGAAGTACCGGTAGAATAAAAGAAACAGAAGAAATCATCTGTTACTTGGATGTGGATGCTAATTGAGAATAAGTGTCTTTAACCCCTGTCAAAAAGAAGAAATTCTGATTGGTAGGGGTTTTTCATTGAACATTTTTCGCGTCAATCGTCTTATACTATTTGTAAACTTTACCCGTTAAAAAATAATAGTTTAGGAACGATAAAACGTGCATGGGGATATTTTATGGCAAGCATTCTTATAATAGATGATGATGTTACTTTTTGTTTAATGCTGAAAACTTTGCTGGAGAAAAATGATTACAGCGTAACGACGGTATTTTCTCCGATGGAAGCAAAGCAAATGATTCGGGACATGTCGTATGATGTGGTGCTGACCGATTTACGAATGCCCGATATTAGCGGAATGGAATTGATTCGTTTGGTGAAAAGTCAATCTCCCAACACACAGATTGTCATGATGACCGGCTATGCCGACATTGCCACTGCTATTGAATCGATTAAAAGAGGAGCTTTTAATTACATTCCGAAGCCATTAAGTCCCGATGAGTTGCTGAACGTAGTTAAGGAAGCACTTGATTTTTCGAGACAAAGCGTTTCTACTAAACAGGCATCAGAAGGTTTGCCGGTTCAGTCCGATTACCAGGAAGGCGTGAGTAGCCAAGCCAGAAAAATGAGTAAACATATTCAGTTGGTGGCGCCTACTCCCATTTCAGTTTTAATTGTAGGCGAGAGCGGAACTGGAAAAGAGTATGTGGCCAAGTTGATTCATTCAAAGAGCAAACGGGCGCATAAACCTTTTGTAGCTGTTGATTGTGGTGCCATTCCAACGGAACTGGTGGCGAGCGAGTTCTTTGGTCATGTAAAAGGATCGTTTACCGGCGCCATTGCCGATAAAGTGGGTAGTTTTGAAGCGGCCAATGGCGGCGCTTTGTTTTTGGATGAAGTGGGTAACCTGCCCTACAATACCCAGGTTCAGTTGTTGCGCGTGTTGCAGGAACGCCTGATCAAGCCGGTGGGAAGCAACAAGGAGATTACAGTTGACGTGCGGGTTATTGCTGCAACCAACGAGAATTTGCTTGAAGCTCAGGAGAAAGGCGAGTTTCGCGAAGATCTTTATCATCGGCTCAACGAGTTTCAAATTAATGTTCCTCCACTTCGTGAGCGCCAGCACGATATCATGTATTTTGCTCACTATTTTTTAGAGCAGTCCAATCGTTACCTTGACAAATCGGTGCAAGGGTTTGATAAGAGCCTGGAGCCGGTCTTTTTGAATTACTCCTGGCCTGGCAATTTGCGCGAAATGAAAAACGTCATTAAGCGAGCCACCTTATTAGCGCACGGCAAATGGATTACTTTAAACGAAATTCCTGTGGAGATCTATTCCAGCTCACAAGCCAGCCATTTTGCCCTGCATAATGAGAAGGATGAAAATGAGCTGATTTTAAAAGCGCTGGAAGCCACAAATTACAATAAGAGCCAGGCAGCCCGCTTATTGAAAATTGATCGCAAAACGCTGTACAACAAATTAAAAAGCTACAAGATCGAGCTCCCGGAGCGAGAAAGGTAGGCACTGCTTACTTCGCCTTACTTGGGCTGTTAATGATTGTCATTTCTTGGTCATTGATTGTTTCAAAACAAAGCAATACGATTCAATGTCGTTTAGTTAGTGATTCGTTATAATCGTTTGTAATTCATCGAATAAGGCTTCTTAGGTCTTTTATTTCTTGGATTACTCCGCCCCGGCCTGATGATTTCCCGGGTGTTCCAGATCAACAAGTCAAAGGCAT
>JAGXIR010000063.1 GCA_024635605.1 Sunxiuqinia sp. | reverse complement strand
TCCCGCTTTTCATAAGCCGGTTTAATTTCTTCCAGCATCTTTGCAATCGCTTTAATTTCAGCTTCCTCTTTTTTTAGTTTTTCCGAATCTTGCTGAAACTGGACTTCTTTCTGAGCAATCCTTGTCGTGCTTAATTGCAGAGATTCGAGAAGATGTTTGAACTGTATCACACACAGTTCATAGTTGATCACAGTTTCCTCCAGCTTTTTGAACTCCGGATCCTGTTCCTCCAACTGCTTTAATGTCTTCGCTGTTTCTGTCAATTTTTCGGTCAGCTTCAGCAACTGTTTCCATTCTTCCTCTTGCTTCTGCAAACCAATTAATTTTGCTGCCAGGTCTTTCAGTTCTTTTTCCAGCTGATCCAATTGCTCCTTGTATTTTTTTACCAGTTCCGGATCAACCTCTCCCAGCTGCTGCAATTGTCCTTCCAGGTTCTGTTTTCGGGCACTATTTTTCGATTCGAGCGCCGTAACCTTATAATAAAGTTCAAACTTTTCCAGGCTGAAAAGTTCCTTCATCATCTGTGTGCGAGCAGTATCCTTTAGCTGTAAGAACTCCTGAAACTGCCCCTGCGGGATAATAATGGTCCGCTTGAAATTGTCGTAACTCAGGCCAATCGCTTTTTCAAGACCATCTGGTTCAATCGGGATCCACTTATTGTCTTCTCTTTGATAGGCTGACCGGTCAAGCTTCTTGACATCGTCAAAGCGCTTGCTGTTCCGTCTCCCTTGAACCACTGCCCGATAAGCCGTTTGGTGCTTGCCCGTCTCAAAGATAAACTCAATCAGCAGCTCGTCCGATTTCAGGTTCATCATGTTGTAGTTCCGGTTATCCCCCGAAAGGTTAAGCCGGTCGGTTTTGCCGTAGATAGCAAAGGTTATGGCTTCCAAAATGGAGGATTTACCACTGCCCACCGATCCGAAAATGCCAAAGAGGTTTGCAGCAGTCAGTTTTGTAAAATCGATGGTTTGCTTTTCCTGGTAGGAATATAAACCTTGTATGGTCAGTTGTATTGGTATCATTGTTCGTCTTCGGCCAAAATTTCGGTGAATAAATTCATCAGCTCTTCGTTGGGCTCCTGTCCCTTTTCATGCTTGAAATAGTCGCGGAAAAGTTCTTCCATGCTGCGGGTCAGGTCAATCTTTTTTTGATTGGTATCGACCAAATCGTCGGCATGGATCACTTCCGGGATGATCGCAACAATACCGGAGTGGGCAGCATTCAACTGTTTTCGATCCAGTGCCGTCAAAAAAGTGTCGGTCACCAGAGTCATTTCAACCAAACAATCCTGATTTTCAACCAGCCACTGCAAGGCATCTTCCAAACCTTGGGCCCGATTACGCAGTAGTTTCTTTCCCTGTGTCAGTTCCACTTCACGAACGGCTGCTGTTTTTCCCGGTTTCACATCTACCAGTAAAGCATACTTTTTCTGATCCACTTCGCTAAAACTGTACGACAACGGACTTCCGCTGTAATAAACCGGGCAGGGATCTGAATACACCCCGTGCATCCGGTGCAAATGTCCCAATGCCGTGTATTGGATCTGCTTTGGAATATTCTCCGTAAAAATAGCCTGTGCACCTCCAACATGCAGAATTGGTTTTTCATCGGCTGGTTCTTCGGGCAGCTCCGCTCCTTTTTTAATCATGAATAGATGAGAAACCAACACATTGACCCCTTGCTTATCACAATATTGATCAGCCAGTTCCTGCCATGTTTGTTCAAGGACAGTCCGCAATTCTTGTTCGCTATTTTCCAGTCCCAGGCATGTTTTCAAGCGGTACTCGTTGGCATACGGAGTCAACAAAAGCCGCAGGGGAATTTCACTTTCCGGAAGCCGCAGTTCCAAAAAACCCTCACTGCTTTGCAAGACTTTGAGTCCAGATTCCAGCTCAAAAGGAGCCACAACGGAATTTGGATAGCCAGCAAAAATTATCCCACATTCCCGGGCCAGCGGATCGGGCGACTCAATCCGATCGGGCGAGTCGTGGTTACCGGCAATGGCAATCACCGGACGCCGACCGTTATTGGACAGCCGTTTCAAGGCTTTATAGAATAAATCAACGGCTTCGGTGGGCGGATTAAAGGTATCGAACAAATCGCCGGCAACCAGCACGGCATCCACCTGTTCACTTTCTGCAATTTCACAAATTTCCTGCAAAACGGCCTGCTGTTCTTCCATTCGCGAAAAATCATCGAGCCGTTTACCAAGGTGCCAGTCGGAGGTATGGAGTAGTCTCATTGGTTCTATCTAATGATTAGAAATATTAATCCTTCTTGCAATTATCAAAATTGTATCGTTTAATCGTCTCTTGAAGAATCCTAAAATGATTACGATATTACTTGTGGATATGCAACAAAAAGCTGGTTGCTTTTTGGGAACGAGGTTTCATCTTCGAAAAATCAGGCTCAATTCCACGCAATAAATTCAGATAAACCCTGGCACAAGCCTCGGCATCGCAGGCGGCATCGTGGTGGTTATTCAGCTCAATTTCATAGGCGGCACAAATTTCGTTTAGTTTAACTCCTGTTCTAGAATAGGTACAATCACATTCTAATTCAGGAATTGGCAGGCCATAAAAATCAAAGGCTTGCATCAAACAATTGATATCAAACGATGCGTTGTGCGCCACCAGCCTTCTGCCATGGATCAGCGGATGTATTTCATCCCACACTTCTGAAAATACCGGAGCGTCACAAGTCATCTCTGGTGTTATGCCGTGCACCCGGATATTCCATTCTGAATATTCATTTTTTGGCGGCTGAACCAGTCTGGAAATGGTTTGGGTAATTTCGCCATTTTCAACAATGGCCAGGCCAATCTGACAAATGCTCCAGCGTTTTCCCTGGGCTGTCTCCACATCAATAGCAACAAAGTTCATTTTTAAAAAAGTTAGGTTAGAACAATTCGGTCGTTATTTTCGGTGTTGATTTGTATTATTGTGAGATTACAATTCGATCCATAGCTTAAGTTGTATTTTTGAAGTTCAATTCAAGGAATTAACAAAACAGTTGACGATAAAATTAGAAAAACAACACAACAATAAGTAGCCTTGGTTCATTTATTTTCAATTTAATACCGGTAAGCTTTCCTTCTCTGTCTTTTTATTCCCTTTCTAAGCCTATTCCTTTTCCCCTTTGTCGAAAGAATCTCCCGCAAGCCAAACATCCAGAGCAAAATGTGCAGCTTAACTCGAAAAATAGTAACCATCCGAGCGTGTTGCCCTGTTAAAAACTACGCAACTGGATAAGATAAGTGATAAGAACAATTAATTCTCGCATTTAAAAGTCCACTCACCCCAAGCCGCCAGAAGGCGACTTCTCCCCTCTCTACATGTAGAGAGGGGAAGAGCGAGCATTGCGAGCGAGGGGTGAGTCAAAGAATTATAAATTACAAATGCGACATTTTATTATTCATGCAACTTATTAAAACCAATCACTTACTTTTGAATGAAATACGAGAAAAAAAGATCTTTCCGATTTTGTTGGATTACACCATTTTTTAGTGATGAAGGAAATTGTGCCTCTCGGCTAAAGACAGCTACCAATTGCGGGCGGCCTATTTCTCCAAAGAAACGACGGGCGATTGTCTATTCCGGTCCATCGAAAATCGGTTTATTACAGCAGGGCATGCTCCACGTGTTCTGGTAATCAACTATCAATTCTATCAGTTCAGAAAATCCAACAAAACCATCAACCGAAAGTCCAGCTAACTTAACCGATCGTTTCACACACGAAAAAACTTTGTAAAAACCAAAGGTCATCGGAATGAACGCATCCGAAGGATTCCGATGCAATCGGAACCCCTTTACCGTTCCGGGAAGCGAAATAACTTTGACGGAAATTTGAGTGAAAAAGGAAATCACCTGAAAAGGCAGGATCAACCGAAAGTTGAGCGGATATAAGGCCCTTGACCTTTTCTGCCGTGCAGGTAAATTTGACGGGAATTGGGAATGGACAAAGCATGTCTGGGCGACAACTATTCAAAGTGGCACTAAGCCGTTTATCTTTCCAGAAAAGCATTAACCCACCTTTCATACGGATTGTCAAATTTGACTTTGGCTGGATTAAATTTTTCAGGATCCCAGTCTTCCCCGATCCAGACTTTCATTTCGTCGTGTTCCTCATGTTCTGGGTCAGCTAAGGTTACCAGGACATTTTCATAACCGGGAACTCCTCCGCAATCTTCAGGTGGGCATGCCCTTTCCCCGCCAACGCATACCGGATAATTGATTTTTGGGTTTCTGTAAAGATGGCCTTCGAGCAGAACGGTATGAAGCCAGCCATCGCCATAATCATATTCATAGGTGCCCTGAATACCCAAATCATTAAAGTAGGCGGTTGCCAGAATCTCCCACCCGGGAAAAACTTCAGGCAAATCGCTCAATCCTGAAAAATCAGGAATGCCAATCCGCTCTGTCCTTCTTTTTCCTTTGCCTTTGATCTCAAAATGGTGCAGGTGGCAATCCTGCCAACCCAAAGCATCCTGGATGGCGACGTGCAGATCCCAGAAATTGTAATTGGCGGGAACCTGGATTCTTCGCCAGATGCGCGGAGAGATGCCCTGCATTTCAACCAGGAACTGCAATACACGGGTTTTAATAGAGTCCGAATCCGGCTGTTTCGAATAATTCATCCGGTATCCTTGCCCAGTGAAATTTTTATCGAATCGGCTTGCCATAAATTATTGATTTAGTGAGTGTGGTTTCTGTTAGGTTGGTTGTCAGCGTGTTTTATACCACGCAAAAATAGCAAAAGATTACGGAGATTTGTTGTCATCTGCCTTGATGGGAAACCTCTGCGTTCTCGACTACCAAATCCTGGTAGTGTTCAACGAGCATTGCTCGGACTTGTTCGAGAAAAGAATTCAGGTTTTTATATTCGTCTGTCACCGATTTGACTCTTCCCTTTCTGCCGTCCCAATCTCTGACTGTGATCCATTTCTTGATTGATACTTCGCAACGCTGATTGTTGACTGTAACCCTTGCAAATACGGGCGCTTTACCATTCTTTGCCTTTTCTTTCCGAATGACAAAATGAACGCCAAAAGTGGCGGTAAGTGTTTTCCTTTTCATATCAAATTAGATTAAACCAAATTATAGGCCACCCACTAGGTCACCTGAAACGTTCCATTTGATGCGTAAAGATGGCAAATGGAACTATACCACAATCTTCTGTAATGCCAGTATATATTAGATGTACAGAAGCAAAAGTGACCTAAAGTTAACGAAATGTTTAGGTCACCTTATAGTTCACGTGGGAACTGGTTTTCTATGGTTTAAAATGATATGTTAAAAAATCAAAAAAGCCCGCAAACACTGGTGTTT
>JAGXIR010000062.1 GCA_024635605.1 Sunxiuqinia sp. | reverse complement strand
TGGTGCCGGGTATTGATTTGAAAGGGCTGCGGGTGATCGATTTCGCCAATATCTTAAAATACAACTCCATTCCGCTGGCCGACACGCTACGTTTTTTGTTGCGTTTATTTCGCGAGGCGATGGGGTCACCGGTCGAAATGGAATATGCGGTTGATTTGGAAAAGGGCGATGGCGGCTTACCTACTTTTTATTTGCTTCAAATAAAGCCGTTGATTCGGCGCGAAGAACAGTTAAGCATCGATTTGGGAGAAGTTGATACCGGCAAGGTGGTGCTTTTTGCGCGTCAGGGTATGGGTAACGGTGAAGTTTATGGGGTGCGCGATGTCATTTTTGTGAATCCCGAAAGCTTTGACAAAATGCACACCAGGGAAATTGCCAGGGAGATTCACCAGATGAATAAGAAGATGGATTCAGAGGATAAGGACTACATTCTGATTGGGCCGGGACGATGGGGAACAAAAGATCAGTTTACCGGCATCCCGGTTATTTGGTCACAGATTTCGCGCGCCCGTATCATCGTTGAAATGGGCTTGCCTGATTTTCCGTTGGATGGTTCGCTGGGCTCACACTTCTTTCACAATGTAACGTCTATGAACGTGGGCTATTTTTCCGTAAAACATGGTTCGCAGGACGAGAAAATCAACATTGAAATGTTGAACGGGCAGCCGGTAATTGAAGAACTGAACTATGTGAAGCACGTTCGTTTCGAGCAAGATCTGACCATTCTGATGGATGGGCGGAACCGTCAGGCTTTAATCAGCCTGGGTAGTCAAACAGGTTAACGCGTCTTTTTTTCATACATATTCGTAGTAAAAGCCTACATTATTGTAGGAAAAATTGTGGACTTTCATGTCAATTTGCTGAGGATAAATAGCTTTTGTTTTTCGGAACAGGGTTTGCTTCGGGCTGCCCGGGTTTATTCATGAAACGAATGGCCACCCAGAATACTGTTGAACAGAAAAACGAGCGAGTATGAAAGTATGTATTCCTGTGATGGGGCAAAATGCCCGGCTGATGTGTCTTTTGGCCAACGATTTTTACAAGGCCGACTACTATTGTCTGTATGATTTACAACGTGATGAAACGGAATTTTTTTCCAAGTCTGATTTAATGACCCGTTTTGGATTGGATTTGAGAAAGCGGGATGGCGAGGACACGATCAGTGCCATCATAAGTCCCAATATGCGGCCGATGGCCTATAAAATCTTACGCGACAATCAAATTACGGTGTATCGTCCGGAGAGTAACTTACTGGAGGAGAACATTGAACGTTTGCAACGGGGAGTGCTTTTGCCTTATGATCCGGCTGATATTGAGAATGCCTCTTCTTGTAGCACGTCTTGTAGCTCTTGTTCGTCAAGCTGTTCCACCTGATTTTTATCAACCCATTAAAAACAACTGATTATGACGATTGCATTCCGTCCATTGGCTGAGGTGAAAATGATGCTGGAAGAAACCGGAAACGATGTTTCGTATGCCTACGATGATTTAGTTTTTGTAGAGCATACTGCTTTTCTGATTCAATTTGATGATACCAGCCCCCAAAATCTGAAGCTTTTTTTTAATGCTGAAATAGACAAGATTGAGTCAGTTGCCTTGGAAAATAAATTAGTTTCTGCCGCGAAAAAGAGAACGTTCGATCTGATAAACTCCGGTTATTTTAAGATGGAGCAAAAAGAAGATGCAGAGGAACTGGAACTTGTCTTTTTGCCCAGAAAATAAAAAAGGGTGTCGATTAAGTCCAACACCCTTAGTATAATTGTGCCGACTGGGCTTAGGCTTCGTAATTGTTTACACCAGCTGTTTCAGCCGAGCGATCCACTTTTTTAATCAAGCCCTGAAGTACTTTTCCCGGGCCAATTTCGGTAAACAGCGTGGCGCCATCAGCCAGCATATTTTGAGCGGTTTGCGTCCATTTTACCGGAGCAGTCAACTGGGCAATCAGGTTTTCCTTGATGGTTTCCGGATCGCTTACCGGTTGTGCATTCACGTTTTGGTAAACCGGGCAGTTAGGGGTGCTGAAGGTGGTTGCCTGAATCGCCGCGGCCAGTTCTTCGCGGGCGGGTTCCATCAGTGGTGAGTGGAACGCACCGCCAACAGGCAGTTTTAATGCACGTTTTGCTCCTTTTTCTGTCAAAATTTCACAGGCTTTGTCGATACCGGCAAACGAGCCGGAAATAACCAGCTGTCCCGGGCAATTGTAGTTGGCCGGAACAACCACTTCATCAATCGACGCACAAACTTCTTCTACTACTGCATCTTCCAGACCAACAATGGCCGCCATGGTTGAGGGCTCCACTTCACAGGCTTTTTGCATGGCCTGCGCTCGTTGCGAAACCAAGCGTAGTCCATCTTCAAAGTTTAATGTGCCATTGGCCACCAAAGCTGAAAATTCGCCCAGCGAGTGTCCGGCAACCATTTCGGGTTTAAAGTCGGCCAGTGTTTTTGCTAAAATTACCGAATGCAGAAAAATAGCCGGTTGCGTAACTTTGGTTTGCTTGAGGTCGTCGGCTGTTCCCTCAAACATGATATTGGTGATGCTGAAGCCTAGAATTTCGTTGGCTCTATCAAATAGTTCTTTGGCGAGCGGCGAATTTTCGTACAGGTCTTTTCCCATTCCCGGAAACTGGGCGCCTTGCCCTGGAAACACGTATGCTTTCATAGTAAACTCATTTAAGTTAAAATCGCGGCAAAGTTAAAATGATTTTTGTGGCATGAAAAGCATTTGAAACGATTGAAAAGAAATTATTTGCCTTTTTAATACTTCTTATCGACTATTGAAATTGAATGTTCAATAGTTTTTTCACTAACGAAAAAACGTGGCTTGGTAGTTCGTTTCATTGCCTTTATTGTCGGTTACGACCAGCCTCAATACATGATTTTTACCAAGTTGAAGGCGCTCTTTATCAATTCGGTAAGTGATCAAATTATTCTTCGCGTCGTATTCGAACAACACCCATTGCCCGTCAATTTCTCCCCGGTAGGAGTCAATCCCAGAGAAATCATCATTGATTTTAAAGCGGATGCTGTTTTGTTCGGTCAGCCGGTTTTTGTTGACGATACTCAGCGGATGGATGCTTGGAGGAACAGTGTCAACACTGATGGCAAAAGTTCCCATTTGTCGTACACGTGCCATCACCCAGCCATCTTCGTAGTTTCCCCCCATCGACCATTTTTTGCCGCTTTTTTCATCAATCACCGCAATGAGCGATTTGCTCTTTAACGAATCCGGCACGCCATCAGCCTTCAACTTCAACAGATAGGAGTTGTGCACCGGAGTGCGATCGTTGTGCAGCTGGTAAAGCGGAGAATAATACAAGTTATTGGCCGGTTTGATGTCGTAATCGAGATTGAAATCAGCGTAGAACGTGCCCGGCATGAAGTGCGCTTTAAGGCTGGCCGTTTCAAAATTTTCTTGCTGGTCGTGCCGGATCAGCACGCCTGGTTTTTCTTGCGGGGTAAAGTTCACCTTTTTCGATTGTACGCGGAACGCTAGCTTGCTGGCGTTGCCATAAGTATCTTTAATTTCGTAGGTGATTTCGTGCAGTTGTCCATCCGACAGGTTCACCACGCCGCGGTTGACCAGCAAAGGATAGTTGTTCAGCTTATTTCCCGGATCAACCCAACTTTTATGCAAGCGGCGATAGTGCTGCCGGTAATGGTTGTAATCGATGTGGCTGTTTAAAAAACGGGTCTCCGCAAAACTCAGTTCGTTCATCAAAAAGGTATAAACCGGCACTCCGTCAATGGCCAGTTTAATCTCGTAAATACCGCACTTACTCCAGCTTCCGTCCAGGTAATCAAGCACCTGAAGTCCGAATCCAATATCGCCATAAACCGAAAATGTTGGATTTCCTTTCAGGTGATACGCGCCGTCGTAATAAACTGTCTCAATGACCCGCTCGCTTGATGTTCCGGCTACATGGGCATCATCAGACAGGGGATAAATACCAGCCGACAGAATTTTTGGATTCATCTTGTCAGTCACCGGGAATTTGAATAGCAAGGGATTTACCGGATTCTGACTTTCGGTATTTCGAATTTCGAAGTGGAGGTGGGGCCCGCCCGAACTTCCGCTGTTTCCACCGAGGGCGATTTGTTGCCCTTTTTCAACCCAAAAAGTTCCTTTCGGAACAGCCAGATCAACAGCAAACGATTCCCGCTCATATTGGATGTTGCGAACATAAGCCTGAATGTCTTCCCGAAAATTCAACAAATGTCCGTAAACGGTTGTTTTGCCGTTCGGATGATCAAGATAAAGCGCCAGTCCAAATCCGGATGGAGAAACGTAGATGCGAGACACTTCCCCTGAAGCTGCTGCGTAAATCGGCAGTCCGGTTTTCCCCTGGGTTTTAATGTCGATTCCTGAATGAAAATGATTTGAGCGTAATTCACCAAAACTACCTGAGAGTAGAATCGGAATATCAACCGGCGAACGAAAGTATTCACGATCAGTAGTTTGAGTTAAAGCCACCGATGCTGTCAGGAGAAATGAAATCAGAAAACGAATGCGCATAAAAAAATTAATTAGTGTTTTGTGTTTAAAACTGAGCAATGGACGAATTGTTGTATGGCAGGTTGCAATCAGCAAAATAAAACTATCTTCGTATTAACTATCGGGCAAAAATATTAATTTTGTCGAAGAAAGCATGCAGAAATGACCGAGCAAGATCAATATTTAATTGATGAATTTAAGACAAGACTCAGACTGCTTATTAGTAAGCAAAATAGCCTTAAAAATGAAAACAAGCACTTGCTGGATCAACTGATAAATGTGCAGAGTGACTTGGCTAAGGTTCGGGAAGAGAGCGAGTTGCTGGTCGAAAAATATGAGAATTTAAAGGTGGCAAAAACATTCATTGCTTCGGATGACGAAAAGCAGAATGCGAAACAGAAGATAACAAAAATAGTGCGGGAAATTGATAAATGTATTGCTCAGTTGAATGTGTAGCAAATACAGGATGAGATGACGAATAAGTTTTCAATAAATATCAATATCGATGGTCGGATTTATCCTTTGACCATTGAAATGAAAGACGAGGAGAAGTACAGGAAAGCTGCAAAAATACTCAATGAGATACTTCTTCAGTACAAAAAAAAATATGCTGACCACGATTCAAAAGATTTTCTTGCGATGGCTGCTTTTCAGTTTGTATTGAGGAATCTGGAGTTGGAAGAACGAGTAGATGAGTCTCCTTTTATTGAAGAAATTAAAGAACTTAGCGAAGTGTTAGGTGATTATTTGTCGATAAACGAATAAAATAGATAGAATCGTTGAAGCCCGCTTTTGATTCAGTCCCAAAAGAATTATATCTTGGGGGTGAATTTTCAGGCAGGCTTTTTTGTTTAATTATATATAAAGTAATACTTATTTGAAATGGAAATTATATACGCTATTTCTGGTTTTCTGCTCGGAGGTGTACTTTCCTATTTTTTATGGGATCGGGCACTGAAGAGTAAGAAAAGGAAAATTATAAAGGAGGCCGAAGTTGAAGGCGAGGTAATTAAGAAGGATAAAATCCTACAGGCAAAGGAAAAGTTTCTGCAGTTGAAAACTGAACACGAAAAGTTCATCAACGAAAAGAATAATAAAGCAGGGCTGCTGGAAAACAGGCTGAAGCAAAAGGAAAGTGCCTTTTTACAACGTCGCGATGAACTGCAACGAAAAGTTAAAGATTTTGAACTGGCGAAGAAAGAAACGGATACAATTCGTGAAAATCTGACTAATCAGTTGAATGTGGTTCAACAAAAGGAAGAGGAGTTAGGCAAAATGCACCGGCAGCAGGTGGAGCAGTTGGAAGCCATCTCAGGCTTGTCAGCCGAAGAAGCCAAGAACCAACTGGTTGAGTCATTGAAAGGGGAGGCCCAGACCGAAGCCATGTCTTATATCAACGAGATTATGGAGGAAGCCAAGTTGACTGCCAATAAGGAAGCCAAAAAGGTAGTCGTAAAAACCATTCAACGTGTAGCTACCGAAACCGCTATCGAGAATTCAGTGACCATTTTCCACATCGAAAGTGATGAAATTAAGGGGCGCATTATTGGTCGTGAAGGACGGAATATTCGTGCCTTGGAAGCTGCAACCGGCGTTGAAATTATTGTGGACGATACACCTGAAGCTATTGTTCTTTCGGGCTTTGATCCGGTGCGCCGTGAAATTGCCCGGCTGGCTTTACACCAGTTGGTGACCGACGGTCGAATTCATCCGGCACGTATTGAAGAAGTGGTTTCGAAGGTGAAAAAGCAGGTGGAAGAAGAAATTATAGAAACCGGTAAGCGAACAACGATTGATTTGGGCGTTCATGGCTTGCATCCGGAGCTGATTCGTATGATTGGTAAAATGAAGTACCGTTCATCTTACGGTCAAAACCTCTTGCAGCACTCGCGCGAAGTTGCCAACCTTTGTGCCATTATGGCTTCTGAGCTGGGACTGAACACCAAATGGGCCAAGCGGGCCGGCTTGCTGCACGATATTGGCAAAGTGCCCGATGATGAACCGGAGTTGCCGCATGCCGTATTGGGTATGAAACTGGCTGAAAAGTTTAAGGAAAAGCCAGAGATTTGTAATGCTATTGGAGCGCACCACGATGAGGTGGAGATGCAATCATTATTGGCACCAATTGTTCAGGTTTGCGATGCAATTTCAGGAGCTCGTCCCGGAGCACGGCGCGAGGTTGTTGAATCGTACATTAAGCGATTGAAGGCCTTGGAAGATTTGGCCCTTTCTTATCCGGGAGTTCTGAAAACCTATGCTATTCAGGCTGGGCGTGAGCTTCGGGTAATTGTTGGAAGTGATAAGATTTCAGACAAGGAATCAGAACAGTTATCTTTCGATATTGCCAAGCACATTCAGGATGAGATGACTTATCCGGGACAAATTAAAATTACGGTTATTCGTGAATTGCGGGCTGTAAATTACGCGAAATAAGCTGAAAAGCAGCGAGCTAAAAAAAAAGGAAGTGGTCGTCACTTCCTTTTTTTTTATACATTTTTTTATATCTCCACCAAATCGTTTTTCAGGGCATAAATAATTACTTCAACAATGTTTTTGGCATTGGTCTTTTCCATCAAGCTGGCGCGATGTTTTTCTACTGTCCGATCTGAAATGGAAAGCTGGTCGGCAATTATCTTTATGGGTAAGCCTTTGCATGATAAATTAAGTACTTCCTGTTCTCGCTTCGAGAAGACCGATTTGGCGACCAGCGTTGAAGTGCCGTTCATCGTTGAATTGTTAAAAGCCTTGTGGAGTCTGTTGGCCAGATTTCCTGAGATGTAGACTTTTTCTTCTTCAAGTATACTTACGAGCTTTTGGTATTCAAGCTGGTCCGAATCGGTTGACTGCTCTTTGTTCGCCAGCAAGCCGATAAGCAGCGTGAACCCATTGTGCTTTTGACTTGGCGAAACATG
>JAGXIR010000006.1 GCA_024635605.1 Sunxiuqinia sp. | reverse complement strand
GGGGTTGGGGTCGTGTTGATTATTCTTACCATGGGTGGCCACCCATGGCTATTTACATTTAACGGGTTTCACCCGTTGTTGACCCAGGCCATTCCGACCCGCGATTAGCTTCCTGATCTTTTGCCTGCCATCCGTTTTCGGCGAATCTTCAGCCATGCCCACAAAAAGATATTGTGAAAACTATTCTGCTTTCCTCCTCAACGCATGTGAACAAGTCATCCTGTCCGGCAGTTGCGGGGCAGTGGGTATTGCCGGAATCACCAACGTGGACGACGACATGAAACTGTTTCTGGAACCGGTTGAAGAACAAGCATGAAATTGATTGGAAATTGTGTTTAAGTGGTTTAGGAAGAAAGCAGGGGCATCCGAATGGGTGCCCTTGCTGTTTTTTCTACTTTACAACTCTTTTACATGGAATACAAGGTCAACTTTACCAAATTTTTCGTTCTGCGTGTTCAAATCAGGAAGAACCTCTGGTCTGATTCCATTGGGATCAAATTTGCCACTCATGCATAATGAACGGACAGATTCATTTAGCTTTCTCCTGCTGAACAGATCACCTGATTTTATTGACAATAGCTTCTCTATTTCGCGCATAGGGACTTTATCATTCCCCTCAATTTTAATATTCCTGATTTTAAAACGATTGCCTTCATATAGCTTAAAAATCAAGTCTTCGGTGCCATTGTCCCCTACAGATTCAATCTTTTCAATATTGAAAAACAGGTAGCCATGATCGAGGTATAAATCGGACACCGCTCCGTACATCCGGTCTTCCAGTTTTTCTCCCGAATACGAATCTCCCGGCTTTATGCCAAGGGTTTCGTTTAATTGCTTCGCTGTATAAATCGAATTGTTTAGCCAGCTAATCGTTCCTATTGTTGATGGTGTTTCTGCTGTTGGCCAGGTTTTGTAACTTGTACCATTAATACTTGCCATATAACTATGAGTCTTTCCATCCTTAGCATCAGTATGCGCTGAAACATAATGATATTCAGGCGCAGAGAATGCATAAAAGATTCCGGCAATCACAGGAAAAATAATTGCCAGTTTCAGTTTTCGTATTGGTGATTGAATTGTATGTTTCATCATGTTAAATCTTTTTTTGTTGAGTGAATAATTGAATGAATTAGTTAATGAGACTAACGAACCACTAAACATTTGATTTAGCAATGCCCCGCGATAAACAGCGGTACTGGAACTACGCTGCAGCGCATACCTATCAGCCAAATATTCATGATTTTGTCTGATGATCCGCCCATAAAGCCAGATTATCGGATTAAACCATTGTACGGTACGAAGAATCTCAAACAAGAGTAAATCAATCCAGTGTTTTTGCCGAATGTGTTCCTGCTCGTGGTTCACAATTTCACACGTTTCAATTTCGTCGATTGAAGGATTGACAAAAACGAATGAAATAAATGAAAACGAAGCCTGATACTCATCGCTCCGGATTAATTTAAAGGAATCATATTGATATGCTTTTGATTTTTTTATTATCCGAAAGATTGGTAGAGTTTGCCTGAAAGTTCGAAATACAACAAAAAGAATCCCCGTTATGTAAACAAGCAATAAACTGAATTGAAATACTTTTGACTCCTCTTCGATTGAAGTTTTCCGTATTCCAGAACCCAATATTTCGATTGAGGAATCAGTTTGCATGATTGGTAATTCCACCGTATAATACCAGGTGAAAAATGGGAAAACAATAGAAAACAGAATCCCCGACACAAGATAAATACGGTTTAACGCAAAGTACCGTTCATTCCGAAGAAACAAAATGTAAACCAAAGCAAAACCGGCTAACCAAACAGCAGATTTCAGCAAATAAAATGCAAATGATTCCATGTTCATTCGTCTTTAGACAATTCGTTTTTTGTTTCTTCCATCAATTTTTCCAAATCCTGAATGGTCAGATCTTTTTCTTTAGCAAAAAAAGTAGCCATTGCCGGAAACGAATTATTAAAGTATGTTTTCATTAAGCCAAAAAGCTGACTCTTCGAATATTCGTCCTTTGTAATTAGAGGATAGTAAACGTGAACATTTCCATAACTCTTATGCGATACAAACTCTTTCTTCTCTAAAATTCGTAATACGGTTGAAACAGTATTGCGAGCAGGCTTAGGTTCATCAAACCTATCCCGGATATCTTTCACAATACCCTCGCCCATTTCCCATAAATGTTGCATGATTTGTTCTTCAGCTTTTGTCAATTGCATATCAATAATTTTGTGTTGTCAATCCTTCGAAACAAATATATGACTATTTTTTTAGTCACTCAGTCATCAACTTGACTTTTTAACTATTTTTTTAGTCATTTAACTTATCAAACATGATTATGCACATTCTATTAATCCCAAATTATACCAATCACCAAGAAGCAGGATGCCATAATTCATCTCTAGCGGGGCAATAGTCAGCGGAATGTGGAGAAATTGTCTATGAGTTCCTCCGCTTGGGCTCGAAAATCAAAAAAACTGCTCAGGGGATACTTGCCCAAGCCTGTTGAATCAGAAATTTTGACTCGGGAAGGGGTTAAGGTGCCGAATGGAATAGAAAAATTGCCAATGGGAGAGTCAAAGCTGCCCAAGGACGAATAAAATCAAAGATTTTGAGATTTACTATCGGAGCATCATCACAAAAAAATCTATTCGAAACCAACATTGCCTGCATTGCTGTCACCAAACGTTACCAATGTTTTGGTTGAACACTTTGGCATTGCCGGAATCTACAATCAGCTCTCGACTTTCGGCGGATCGGATCCGCCGCCCCCCATTTTTCCCACAAAAAAACCGCCCCATGCGGAGCGGTTTTTAAGTTTCAAATCCAAACGAAAACATTCCCCTATGCTTCCGAAGAATCTTTCTCGAACGACCAGCCAAAGGCCAGTCCGAAAACATGATAAACCAAAACGAACATGCCGGCAGCAAAAATGGTATCGCCAAAAACACGCATCCATTTCAAGGTTGCAATAAATGGTTGTTGCATAAACTCAGCCGACCGCGCATACCACAATCCGTGTTTGACACTCGCCCATGTTTGCGCCAATCCAATCGGTAGCACACTGATCAATACCATCAGCAACAAACCAATATTAATGGCCCAAAATGCAAATTTGATTGGTTTTTCCTTCCATTCCCGTTGCAGATTCATATCACGTAAAACAAACAACATCAACCCGATGCCAAGAAAACCATAAACGCCAAACAAAGCGGTGTGTGCATGAACCGGCGTAGTATTCAACCCCTGCATGTAATAAAGGGCAATGGGTGGGTTAATTAAAAATCCAAAGATACCGGCTCCCAGAAAATTCCAGAAGGCCACGGCAACAAAGCAGTAAATCGGCCATTTATAAGCTTTCACCCAATCGCCCGACCTGCTCAACGTGAGGTTGTGGTATCCTTCAAAACCCATCAGCACCAGTGGAACAACTTCGAGGGCACTAAAGGTGGATCCGATTGCCAGCACCGCTGTTGGCGTACCGGTAAAATAGAGGTGGTGAAAAGTTCCCAAAATTCCCCCGCTCAAAAAAATGATGGTTGTAAAAAGTACGGTAAGGGTCGCGATTTTTGCACTGATGAGCTGCATCCGGACAAACAGGTAAGCGATGATGACGGTCGCGAACACTTCGAAGAAACCTTCCACCCAAAGGTGAACCACCCACCAACGCCAGTATTCGGCAATGGCCAGGTTGGTCTGTCGGCCCCACATCAAACCAGCCCCGTAAAACGAAGCAATGGCAATGGAAGCGATCAGGAACATGATCAGAAGGTTGCGGTTTTCAGTCCTTGCTTTAATGGCAGGCAATAAAGCCCGTGCCATTAAAAACAACCAAATAAATAAGCCGGCAAATAAAAAGATTTGCCAAAAACGCCCCAGATCAACATATTCATATCCTTGGTGCCCAAACCAGAAGTTATTGACAAAACCCAACTTTTGCATGATACCAAACCACTGGCCAATCAATGAACCAGCCACGATAACCAGCAAGGAAATAAAAAGTAAATTGACACCCAATGCCTGGTATTTTGGTTCTTTACCAGCAATAGCCGGTGCAAAAAACAAACCAGTAGCCAGCCAGGAAGTAGCAATCCAGAAAATGCCTATCTGCACATGCCAGGTCCGCGCAATGGAATACGGGAACCACTGGTCCAGCGGGATGCCGTAAAAAGCGCTTCCCTCAACACCATAGTGAGCCGTAATCACCCCGGCCAGAATCTGTACGACCATCAAAATCGATACAACCCAGAAATATTTCAAGGTCGCTTTCATCGAAGGGAACAATTTCTGTCCGGAAACCGGGTTAACCGCCGGAATTTCGCTATGTCCTTCGTCATCCCTATTGGAAGCATAATACCAGGCCAACCAGCCAATGCCTGCCAAAAGGACGATCACGCTAAATCCGGTCCACAGAATCAAGGCGCTGGTTGGCCGGTTGCCTACCAATTCTTCGGGCGGCCAGTTGTTGGTGTAGGTAATTTCCTGTCCTGGCCGTTCGGTAACTGTTGCCCAGGTTGCCCAAAAGAAAAACGAATTCATTTGGCTCATGCGCCCCGTTTCTTTAATGGTATTTTCAGGAATAGCATAAGCCTCGCGCAAATCCGCTTCGGCCTCTCCATCCATAAATAATCCGGTGTAATGCTTGCCAATCTCCTGAAAAGCCTGGGCCCGCAAGTCAGATACCACCAGCTTACCAGTGGCTTTGTCATAAGTGTTGGTGCGCATTTCTTTTTGAACCCGGGCTTCCAGCGCGGCTTGCTGTTCGCGTTCAAGATTTTCATAGTCTTTTCCAAAATCTCGTTGCCCCCAGTAATTTAGTAAATACATGGCCTCGCGGTGCAGCCAGTCAGCCGTCCAGTCGGGTGCCAAATAAGCGCCATGCCCCCAAATTGTGCCAACCTGATGCCCACCCATGGATTGCCAAACATTTTGCCCATCTTTTATGTCCTGGCCACTAAAAACCACGTTCCCCGACTCAGTAACAACCTGATCGGGGATTGGTGGTGCTTCCCTGTATATTTCATACCCATAAAAAAGAAGGACTGCAAACGACAGTACCATCACTGCGGTGAATCCATACCATAACTTCCTTGTACTCATACGATTTTTAGTTTAGTAGATAATTAACTCTTCTGTTCTTCTATTGCAAATGTAGAAAAATTCTTTTAGTTTTGTCGATTCGTGGATGTTTTTATCCACTTTTAATAAAAATTCATAATCCGATAAAAATTCAAATAAAATGAACACCATGATTAAAGTAGAAACACCCGTTGGCGAAATCGCCAAAAATTATTTTCAAACCGTAAAAGTGTTTGATGATTACCAAATTGATTTTTGCTGTGGAGGAAAGCAAAGTTTGCAGGAAATCTGTCAAAACAAATCGCTGAACACCGACGAAGTCATACAAAAGCTGGAAGCCTCGATCCAGGAATCAACCGATGTTCCCCACTTCGATGCACTGCCTTTGACTGAACTGATTCAGTACATTCTTACCAAGCATCATTCCTATGTCCGCGAAAACATTCCTTTACTCCATAAACTTTTGGATAAAATAGAGGAAGTACACGGACTACGTCACCCTGAAATTTTAGCAGTCAACGCGCATTTCAAAGAGTCAGCCGGACAATTAACCATGCACATGCAAAAAGAAGAAATCATTCTTTTTCCGCTGGTTGAAAAGTTAAGTCAACTGAAGGCCGAAGGCAAAACCATTTCTATTTCAGGGGGATCTTCTGTTGAGCAGCCCATTGCGGCCATGGTTCAGGAACACGAAAACGAAGGAGCACGTTTTGAAGAAATTTCACGACTGACCCAAAATTATACCGTTCCGGAAGATGCTTGCAATACATTTCGTGCCGCTTATGAAACCCTTCAGGCATTCGAAAAAGATTTGCACCGGCACATTCACTTGGAAAACAACATTTTATTTCCAAAGGCTGCCTTACTGGAACAAGAAGTTGTGAAAAAAAATTAATTTTGACGGCAAAGAGATCAACATGCTTTCAAAATCTGCAGAATACGCTATTCGTGCACTGGTTTACATTCAGCTGCAAAACTGGGAGGGGAAACGCCCCGGGTACCGGGAAATTGCGCGAGAAATTGAATCGCCCGAGCATTTTACAGCCAAAATTTTGCAGATTATGACCCGGTTTCAGTTGATCTATAGTCTGAAAGGCCGCAACGGAGGCTTCGCATTTGATGAGAAAGATGGCCCGTTAATCCTTTACAGGGTGATTGTGGCTATTGATGGTGAGAAAACATTTACGCGCTGCAGTTTCGGATTTAAAAATTGTTACGGAGATAACAAGTGCCCACTACACGATGAATTCTCCAAAATCCGAAATGATTTCACCCGAATGGTCAACGAGGAAACCATTCAGACTTTGGCCAAACGCATCAAAGAAGGCGATGCGGTGTTAACCCAAACACTGCATTAAGCAGATAAACTCAGAAATGGCAGGACTCCCATCGTCCTGCCGTTTTTTATTCAAATCAGCCAAAGATCAATCATTTTCCACAGTCCGATTCCAATAAACAAAACAGCCACCAACCGCCGCAACCAGCGCTCGATATTCTTCAGCCCGACAAACCAACGGTTTAAACCCGTGAAGGCAAAGGCAATCAGCACGGCAAAAAATATCACCACCAGTCCGGTTCCAAAGGCAAAAAGGAGCGGAAGAACCAGGCCGGCAGCACTGGTGATGGTCATGGGAATAAGCAGTCCGAAATACATGACGCCACTGTAGGAACAAAAAGCCAGGGCAAATACAGCGCCCAGCAAAAAGTCGTGAACATACGAGCGATTCGTCTTCCGTTCCAGTTTCTTCGACAGCCCGGTCAATGCCGGAAAACGAAGAGGAATCACATCCAACATCACCAAACCAATTAGAAGCAAAAGAGGCCCAATCAGTTTTTCCCCGTAGCGTGACAAAGGGCCGGAAAGACGCAACGCGTTGGCTCCAAAATACAAAATCAAGGCAAGCGCCGAATAAGAGAAAGCACGGCCCAAAGTATAAATCAAACCACCCAGCAACACCCTTTTCTTGCTGGGGGCTTCTTTGCTGATAAAGCCGATGGCAGCCACATTGGTCGTCATGGTGCAAGGACCAAGCGAGGTGATGATGCCCAGCAAAAAAGCCGACCACAGCGGAAAAGAGGATTGATCGAATAAATGGGTAAAATAGGCCTGCATCAGTGTGTATCCAAGGTTTCTTCCACCAATTGCCTGAATTTTTTAGGATTGGGCAAGGCGTATAAAAAAGCCTCTTCTGTCAAATTAATCGTCTGTCCATTTTTAAAAATCAGCAGCGATTTAAAGACCACATCAAACTGAAAGGCAAAATCAGCAACGCCCGGATCATCCAAGTTAAACTGCCGAAAAACAAGTTCGCCAGATTCCACCTGCCCGGCATATTTCCCGTTCAATTCGTCTTTCAGGATTTGCTCAATCGCATTGCAGCTCTCGCAACGCACAGGCGTTCGAAAATAATAAATCCCGGTCTGTCCTTCCTTGGGCAGCACCAGTTCATCACTTTTTACTGCTTGCCGGCTGTTGCATGCCGACAACACGATCAGAAAAATTAGGCTAGCTGTCAATCGTTTCATTCAATCGGTTTTAAAATTCATCAAAAAAATCTTCAATTCCGTATAGGTGGGCAATTGGCCACTTATCACCACTTCATTGTTAATCACCAGCGCGGGAGTTTGAATGACCCCAAACCGCATGATTTCCATCAAATCATCCACTTTACAAACCTGTGCTTCCAAGCCCAGTTCGGCTACGGCTTTCCGGGTTCGGTGTTCCAAGCCCCGGCATTTGACACAACCCGCCCCTAAAACTTTGATTTCCATCATCAACTCTGATTTCGGGTAAAAGTAATGATTATGCTTGAATCACACTTCAAAAAAAGTGTTAACAAGCCCTGCAGGCAAGCTGTTAAAAACGTTTAATTTCAATTTCCGATTAGTCTTGGTTCAAAGAATGTATTATCTTCGCAAACATAAAAAAATCTTGAATTTTAAGCGGATGAAAAACTATAAGTTCATTAACACGGTTGCAGGCTGGCTGGTCTTTTTAGTTGCAGCCGTTGTTTATTTAATGACGATTGAACCGACCACCAGCTTCTGGGACTGCGGTGAATTTATTACCACTTCGTACAAACTGGAAGTTGGACACCCGCCGGGCGCGCCGTTCTTCATGATTCTGGGACGTTTTTTTACGCTGTTTGCCGATTCGTCGGGTGCAGCCATGATGATCAACGCCTTGTCGGCCCTGGCCAGCGCTTTCACCATCCTGTTTTTGTACTGGACGATCACCCATCTGGCCCAAAAACTGGTGAATACTGAAAATGGATTTAGCCTTGGTCAAGGCATTGCCATTATCGGGAGCGGCATCGTTGGAGCTTTGGCTTATACCTTTTCCGACACTTTTTGGTTCTCTGCTGTTGAAGGCGAAGTTTACGCCACCTCATCACTCATTACAGCCATCGTTTTCTGGGCAATTCTGAAATGGGAAAACGTTGCCGACCAGCCACATGCTAACCGCTGGATTATCCTGATTGCTTACCTGATGGGAATCTCCATTGGTGTCCATCTCTTAAACCTGCTGGCCATTCCGGCAATTGTCTTCGTTTATTATTACAAAAAATATAAGGTTACCCGAAACGGAATCCTGGCGAGCCTGGTGATTTCCATGGTTATTTTGGGTGTCATCATGTACGGAGTGATTCCAGGGGTTATTACCATTGCAACCTGGTTTGAACTGATGTTTGTCAATGGGTTTGGCCTTCCGTTTAATACCGGAGCTGTTATTTATGCCCTCTTGTTTATTGGGTTAATTGTTTACGGAATTCATTACACCACCAAAAAGAACCTGGTGCTGTGGAACACCGTGTTAGTAGCTTTCACGGTTATTGTCATTGGGTATTCGTCTTTTGCCATGATCGTGATCCGCTCATCGGCCAACACACCAATGGACCAAAACAGTCCCGACAATGTATTCTCGCTGCTGGGCTACCTGAACCGCGAACAGTATGGCGACCGGCCACTGGTTACCGGACAGTATTACAACACACCACTCGATCCGCAAACACCTTACGTGCAGGGCAAACCCTATTATATTCAGAAAGACGGCAAATATGTGGCTTCCGACTTCCGTCAAAAACCGCTATACGATTCCCGTTTCACCACCGTTTTTCCTCGCATGTACAGCAGCCAGGCCCAGCATGTTCAGGATTATAAAAGCTGGGCAGGCATTGAAGGGAAAACTGTTCGGATTACCAATCGTCAAGGCGAGCAGGAAACCATAAGTCTGCCGACCTTTGGCGAAAACCTGCAATTTTTTGTCCGCTACCAGGTCGTTCACATGTACCTGCGTTACTTCATGTGGAACTTTGCGGGCCGGCAAAATGATACACAAGGCCACGGCGATGTACTGAGTGGAAACTGGCTCAGTGGAATCAATTTCATTGATTCCGCCCGCTTGGGTGATCAAACCAATTTACCTGATGTTTACGCCAACAACAAAGCACGAAATACCTATTATTTTCTCCCACTTCTGCTGGGGTTGATTGGCGCTTTTTTCCACTACCAGCGAAATAAAAAAGACATGTGGGTGGTCTCGCTGCTGTTTATCATGACCGGATTTGCCATTGTGGTTTACCTGAACCAGTACCCGCATCAACCCCGTGAGCGCGACTATGCGTTTGCAGGTTCGTTCTATGCCTTTGCTATATGGATTGGCTTGGGCGTGATTGGCCTTGTGGAAAGCCTGAAAAAATGGATGCCCGAAACCGTCAGTGCTTTGGCTGTCTCCGTCGTCAGCTTGCTGCTGGTGCCAGGAATTATGGCCAGCGAAAACTGGGATGACCACGACCGCTCCGGCAGATACACCGCCCGCGATTTTGGCGCCAACTACCTGAACAGCTGCGAACCCAATGGCATTATCTTCACCAATGGCGACAACGATACTTTCCCGCTGTGGTACAACCAGGAAGTGGAAGGCGTGCGCACCGACATGCGCGTGTGTAACCTCAGCTACCTTCAAACCGACTGGTATATTGACCAAATGCGAAGCAAGGCTTACGAATCGGATCCTCTGCCAATTACCTTCACCGAAGATCAGTATGTTCAAGGCAACCGTGATGTGGTTTACCTGATGGATGACCCACGGATTAAAGGAGCCGTGGAACTGAAAAAAGCCCTCGACTTTGTGAAAGACGAAAACCCGAGAACAAAACTCACGCAAGCCGACAATGCATCGTATATCCCTTCAAAACGTTTGTTCGTGAAAGTGGACAAGGAAGCCGTGATTCGAAATAAAGTCGTTCCCGAATCGCAGTATGATTCAATTGTCGATACCATCTTTATTGACTTTGGAAACAAAAGCTACATTACCAAGGACGAACTGATGGTCTTGGATATGATTGCCAACTCCGACTGGGAACGGCCCATCTATTATGCGATTACTGTAGGTCGCGACAAATACCTGGGCTTGCAGGATTATTTCCAGCTCGATGGTTTTGCCTATCGCTTTACGCCGGTTAAAACCGCGCAATCCGGCATGTACTTCGGAAGTGTGAATACGGATATGATGTACCAGCACATGATGCACGATTTCAAGTGGGGGAACATGAATGACCCGGACGTTTACATCGACGAAAACAACCAGCGCATGATGATGAACATCCGAAACAACTTCAACCGGTTGGCCGAAAGCCTTGTACAGGAGGGAAAGAAAGACTCGGCCATTCAGGTGCTGAACCGAAGCATGGAACTGATTCCGCACCGGGTGGTTCCCTACAATTATTTCTCGCTGCAACTGGCCGAAAATTACATGGCCGCGGGCAACGTGGAAAAAGGCAAGGAAGTGATGCAGGATATCTTCATCTCATACCAACAGGAAATGGATTATTTCCTTTCGCTTGATTCCAGGTTTTTGGTTTCCATTGATGAGGAAATTCAGCGGATCATGTATTTCCTGCGCGAAATGAGCGTGATTACCAATCAGTACGAATTGGAAGATTTATCAAAAGAAATTACAGCCAGTTTTAACAATTATTTTCAAGCGTACAGTACATTTAACTAATGCTACGATTTGACCCAAGAATACGGCTTCCGAAGTTGGCAACCCGCTATTTCCCGAATGCCTTGTGGCGTTTGCCGGGAGATGAGAAAAAGGTGGCGCTGACTTTTGATGACGGACCTGTTCCGGAAGTCACTCCCTGGGTTTTGAATCTGCTAAAAGAAGAAAACATTAAAGCTTGCTTTTTCTGTGTGGGTGAAAATGTCAAACGTCATCCTGAAGTCTATCAGCAAATTATTGCCGATGGGCACCAGGTAGGCAACCACACCTTCAATCATTTGCAAGGCTTGAAAACAACGAATGAAGACTTTTTTGCCAATGTTGAAAAAGCAGCCACTTATGTTGACTCGAAATTTATGCGCCCGCCACACGGATGGATGCGAAAATCGCAATACCAAGAGCTGGCTGAAAAATATCAGGTGGTGATGTGGGACTTGATCAGCCGGGATTACATAACGAAAGTTAGCTCCGACGATGTGGTATCAAACGTGATGAACTTCGTACGTCCGGGATCAATTATCATTTTTCATGATTC
>JAGXIR010000005.1 GCA_024635605.1 Sunxiuqinia sp. | reverse complement strand
TAAATATAACAAATGAATAACAAAGCGCAAAAAATTTTCTTCGCCGGAAACATCAAATTCATGCGGGAACGCCGGAAAATGAGCCAAGAAGCCCTTGCTGCCAAGTTGGGATTGACCCGTGCAAAATTGGCAGCCATCGAGGCTGGCAACACCAAGTCGCCGCAACCGGCAGATTACCTGAATTTTTCAGAATTTTTCAAAATCAGCATTGATACCCTGCTGAAGATTGAGCTTCCCAAATTGGGTGAATTGAAGCTCCGGGAGCTGGAATCCGGCAACGATGTGTATGTTCGCGGAGGCAACCTGCGGGTGCTGGCTATTTCAGTGGATCGGTCAAACAATGAAAACGTGGAATACGTTCCGGTGAAAGCAAAAGCAGGATACATGGCAGGTTACAACGACCCGGAGTTTATCGCGTCCCTTCCCAGGTTTGCCCTCCCCAACCTACCAGCCCAAGGCACGTTCCGCATCTTTCCATCGACCGGAGATTCGATGCTGCCTGTTCCTGAAAACAGCGATATTATTGCCCAATATGTGGCAGACTGGACAAGCATCAAGCCGGATACGCCCTGCATCGTCATCCTGAAAGGGCAACAGGACTTCGTATTTAAAATGGTGACGGTGAATACAGACGGCACCATCCTGTTGAAATCGCTGAACACCGCCTATGCACCGTACCCTGTCGATGCCAATGATGTCATGGAAATCTGGCGGTTTTACGCCTATACCAGCAGGGAAATGCCGGAAGCCCAGTCCGAAATGGCAACCGTACTGACGGCCATCAGAAGCTTGGAAGAAAAGATCGGGCAAATCTCAAATTCATAAAGTTTGAAAATAAATCTTTTATTAAAGAATAAAAGTGTATCTTCGCGCCATTAATTTATTTTTATTACAATTATTATGAACAAAGGAACAGTTAAATTTTTCAATGAATCCAAAGGTTTTGGATTTATCACAGACGGTGCATCAACAGAAGAGTATTTCGTTCATGTATCAGGTTTGAACGACGAAGTAAGAGAAAATGACGAAGTCACTTTCGATCTTCAAGATGGCCGTAAAGGATTAAATGCCGTAAATGTTAAACTTGCATAGTTTATAATTATATAAGACATTTATTACAAAAAGCCGACTCAATTCAATTTGAGCCGGCTTTTTTTATGGGTTAAAACCAATGATTTTATTGCTATAGCCCAGATCAATGGATCGCTGCTGTGCCCTACAGATATGAAATGGAACCGAAGCGGCCAAACTCTTTTTCGAACGAACCAGCTCCAAACAAAGTCCTAAGACGGTGACACTAAAAACCCGGCTGGTTGTCCGGGAATCGTCTAATAAACACGCAGGGCTGAAATAAGAATGACAAAAAAAAACTAACTTCTCAGCCTGCCATTTCATGGCTGAGAAGTTAGTTGTATGATCATTGCAAATGAAACAGACGCTTAATATCCGGGATTTTGATAGGCATCTTTTTCTGCATCAGTCATTTCCATACCATCAATCTGGCCTTGCGGGATGGGGCGCAGGTAATGATAAGGTTGAATACTGCGCGTAATTGTTTGCGCATCATGGTCTCCTTTGGTACTTGAAGCGATGGTATAGGTGGCAGCCAGTTCTGCCCACTTTTGTGTACGTACCAAATCGAACCAGCGGAAACCTTCGCCGTAATATTCACGAGAGCTTTCTTCCAAAATATAATCAATGTCGATTGTAGCTGGTGTTGCAGCGATCATGGCCGCACTGTTGTCCTCAACTCGCTCTACATTATTAAACCTTTCGAAACTCCACTTTCCTGCGCGTGCCCGGATAACATTGATCAGTTCGCTTGCGCTTTTACCCGCTTTTGTGGTTGCTCCTTTCACAGCAGCTTCGGCTGCTACAAAATAGAGTTCGGAAAATTTGGCAATATTAAACGGACGGGTAATTGAGGCGTTGGGCTGTCCTAAGGTACCGGCATTGTCGGTACGGTAGGTACTCATCTTCCAGGTTCCGGGATATACCACCCGGCTAATTCCGCTTGGTGCTATTACATAGTCAGCTCTTCCTGGCAAAGTTCCACCCCCAACATTGCTTGGCCCTGCTCCGGTTGGATAGGTAATAGGCGTGGCTGGCTCTTCAGGGAGGAATGTCAGTATTGAGTCACCCGGGTAAACTGCCAGCCCGTTTGCACCATAATAGAATTCAGTATCGTCGCCACCTAAGTGCCAGTTGCCACGGTAGACAGTTGTGAATGACGCGTCAAATCGGGAATCTTCTGTTTTGTTGGCAAAAGTGTTTACATAAGCCTCAATGGTCGGGCACATGCGCGTCCATGGACGCCCCAGGTCTTGGGCTGCCTCGCGCAGTACCGTGCCAACTGAACCAGTCCCGTCCGGGCTTGTGGCACTTCTGATTTCTGTATAGTTCCAGGTCATCATCCAGGATGCAAAATTATCCGCATTGCCTCCACTGCCGTATGTCAGGCTTGCTCCGTTATATTTTTCGCTTGTTTCGGTATGATCAGCATAAAACAACATTTCCTGGTTGCGTTCGTTTCCCCCCACATGCAATTCATAGAATGTTGGCATTAAGCCGTAAGGGCCAGGATTGTCAATGGCTGTAGTCGCTACATCGTAAGCCTGTTGGAAATACCACGCTACATCCTGTCCGTCAGGGTCGGTACGGGGAGTTTCCGGATAAGTAGGAATGTTGTTTGGATTTTCCAGCCACCAGGCGTAGGTGAGGTAAGCTTTCGCCAGAAACAGGCGTGCAACCGTTTTAGTTACGGTTCCCGTAAAACGTCCAACTTCCGGTAAGTCGTTAACAGCTGTCAACAAATCAGGAAATATCGCTTTGGTATAAACCTCGGACACCGTGTTGCGCACAGACACCCTCACCGGAGATGTGTTGAATTGCAATTCTCCTGCCCCCAGGTCCAATGGTACCCCGCCGAAAGTTTGTACCAGCATAAAATAGTCGAACGCCCTGAAAAACCGTGCTTCTGCAATTAAAGATGCATCGAGGCCAACTGCTTCAGCATTTTCAATAATACCCGAGGCAGTGTTGATTGCCGGGAACGCATGATCCCACAAAGTACCGGTTCCCCCGGTTTCAGTAGGTGTAATATTCCCCTGCCCGCTAATGTCCATAACCTTGAAATTCCCATCGGCACTCTGGGCATAAGTGGCTTCGTCGGTACCAGTTACGCCTGAGTTATAATAGTAGGCATTACCGTAGATGTAGCGTAAGTGCGCATATAGCGCTGTCAATCCGCCATTAACACCCTTTTCAGTCTGGAAATAACCGGGTTCAAAAATGCTGCGTGGTTCTTCCTCTAAAATATCAGAACACCCTATCGAGAATACCGTCAACAAGACTGTTCCTATGATCGTTTTTATATTTATGTGTTTCATCGTTTTCATCTATTTAAAATATCAAATTAACTCCAATGATGTAGTTCCGGGTTGATGGCGAGTTAAAACCTACCGTCAGAATACGATTATTGTAACCACCTGTTGCCACATTTTGGTCACCGCGTGAGTTGGTTTCAGGATCCAGTCCCATTTCTTTATTGAAGTCCGAGAACATCACAAACGGATTCTGCACCGTAGCATACATACGCATACTCACCCCTGAAGCTTTAAGTAATGATTGGCTGAAATCATACCCCAGCGAAATATTGCGCACTTTCAGGAATGAACCATTAAAGTAGGCCATCGTACTAAGATACTTCGGATTATCGCCGCTAATTACACCAGCTGGATTCGGATACTTGGCGCCGGTATTTTCGGGTGTCCAATAGTCCACCTTGATGTTCCCCCTGCGACCGCTCATCAAATTGAGGTAGCTACTCGGTCCGTTAAGGGTACTGACGAGAATTCCGCCGCTTTGGAAGCTTCCGATCAGGCTCAGGTCAAAACCTTTGTAAGCTACCCGGGTATTGAAACCTCCCTGGAAATCGGGATCCAATTCTAAAATTTGTCGATCATCGGCGCCTATTTGCCTTACCGGGGTGCCGTCATCGTTATAATCGCCAGTGTATTTCACCTTGATCATACCCACATTACCACCTGGCTCCAGGATATCCCGGTGCTGGTCATCTTCTTGCCATAAACCGACCCGCTCGTAGTCGTAAATCGAGTTAATGCTATACCCCACAAACCAAGCGTTGCCTTCATCCCGCTCCTGTCCGGAAGCAAGGGCAACCAATTCGTTTTTGTTTGTATAGAAGTTAAGGCCCGCTTCCCATGTCCATCCGTTCACATCGTTCAATATGGCACCGTTCAAAGAAAGCTCCAACCCCCTGTTTTGTGTTTCACCGATATTGGCAGTATAGCTGCTTACGCCGGATGTCCGGGGCAAGCCAAGGCCCAAGAGAATATCTTTGGTATTTGTTACATAGTATTCGATGGTGCCCGACAGACGATTCTTCAGCAAGGCGAAATCCGCCCCATAGTTCCAGGTTTCAGAGTATTCCCAGCCTAAGTTGGGGTTCGGCAATTGCGTTACATAATACCCGGTGGCATACGTAGCATCGCCAAAGTTATAATTTCTGGAACTTAAACGGCCAAGAGTACTAAAGGCGTCTACAGCCTGGTTGGAGGTTTGCCCGTATCCAACGCGGATTTTCAAGCGGTCTAAGATCCTGAAGTCCTGCATAAACGGCTCGTTCATGACATTCCATCCAGCCGAGACGGCAGGATAGGTATGCCATTTATGTCCTTCGGCCAACCTTGATGAAGCATCGGTACGAACGGTAGCCGTAAGCATATATTTATCGCTGTATTCGTACATCACACGGCCCATATAAGATACCAAACCGGTTTGCGTATAGCCTCCGTTGGCGGGGTTGGTTGCCGTGATCTCGCCGAGCGAGTTGCTCAGGCTGTAATACTGGAAAGACTCCGATGGGATACCTTTTGCATCGGTACCCGAGTTAAAGCTGGTATTTTGTTCGGCAGCGTATAGCGCTACTACATTCACCCTGTGTTTGTCATCAAACATGCGGTCGTAAGTAAGCAGGTTTTCAATCGTCCAGTGGTACGTGTGATAATTGCTGATTGACGCGGTAGATTCGGTATCCGGATTGCTGCTGTTTACTCCTTCAGCAGTATAGCTTCCGTTGTTTGCCTGGATAAAATCCAGACCGAGTGTAGCACGGTACTTCAAGCCCTCAACCCACGGGATTTTTACTTCTCCATAAACCGAGTTGTAGGTCGCGTATCCCCTGTTGTGTTCCAACCACTCATCCTCTAATCCTTCAACAACACCTCTCGTGATGGTATATGCCTCATCCAACGGCATTCTTATGGTCCTTTTCAAAGTGCCATCTTCATTATACGGGTCGGCAATAGGCGACATGCTTAAAACACCGTACAGACCGACCTGGTTGCCTTCAGTAAAGTTGTAGTTATTGTTTGAGTTGAAGCCAAAGCGGAAATGCTTCCCGACTTCCTGATCAACCGAGCTGCGCAAACTATAACGGGTAAATTGGTTTGTTGGAATTACACCTTGATCGTTGAGGTAGCCAATGTTAAAACTATAGCTTCCATTTGCGCTGCCACCGGAAAGGCCGATGTCGTGGCTGGATTGGGTGCCATTTCTGAAAAACAAATCCTGCCAGTCGGTATTTACCTCGTCGAATTCATCGGGTCCGTTTGTGAACTGCCCCCGTGCGGCACGGAGTGCAATAAATTCCGGCCCGTTCATCATGGGGTATTTGGCAAAAATTTTACTCACGCCCTGGCGTCCATTATACGTAACTCTTGCCTTTTGTCCCTGTTTTCCTTTGTTGGTGGTAATTAAAATAACACCGTTGGCTCCGCGTGAACCGTAGATGGCAGTTGCAGAAGCATCTTTCAGGATATCCATGCTCTGGATGTCGTTCGTGTTGATTTCATTAATCGACCCGACAAAAGGGATCCCGTCCAACACGATCAATGGGTCGTTGCTGGCCGTCAGCGAACGGGTACCACGGATACGAATTTGCATGGTCGCACCAGGCCGGCTTGAGGTTTGTGCGAACTCCACTCCCGGCAATCGTCCCTGAAGGGCTTGCGTGAAATTTGACGCCGGGATATCGCGCAAGGATTCTCCGGCAATTGAGGCCACCGAACCTGTCACCGCTTCTCTGCGCTGAACACCATAGCCTACAACTACTACTTCTCCAATATCAGATACTTTGGATTCAAGAACTACATTAATCACAGACTGGCCAGCTACAACTACTTCCTGACTCTCCATTCCCACAAACGAGAATACCAATATCCCGTCTCCCGGAATATTTGGAAGTGAATAAGCTCCATCAAAGTTAGTAATGGTTCCAGTCGTTGTACCTTTTACAACGACTGTCACCCCGGGCAGCGATTCACCACTGGCATCGGTAACCGTTCCCGAAACCGTTTGCTGCTGCTGGATCCGCTGATCGAAGGACCATCTCATATCATTTTTTGAGATAATCACCGACTTGTCTACAATTTTGTAGATTACATCCATTGAACCGAGAAGTTGATCTAAAACTTCTTCAACACTGGCATCAGTAACCTGTACGTCTACTTTTTGGTTAACATCAAAGTCATCGTTGCTGTAAAAGAACTGAAAATCGCTCCGTGCTTTGATTTCACTAATGATGTCTTTGATCGAAACATTCGTATAATGCATGTCAAACTTACTCTGCTGCGAGTAAGTGTTGGCCGTTACACCCAGAATGCTCATCAAAAACAATAAGGCTGTTAGTTTCATACTTAACAAAAGTTTAGGCGTTAAATACCTTTTCCGCTCAGGCGGATAAATCTGATTTTTTTTCATAAGTTTGTATTTGAGTGTTAAACTTGCTAATACCTGTTCTGTTAAAACCGGTATTAGATTACCTAGGGCCGGATCTGTGACCAACATGATCTGGCCTTATTTATTCATCTTTTACTAGAATTTGTTCCTTGTTGAATTCAAATTTTACCTTTCTAATTTTCTGAATGATTTCCAAAGTGTACGCCAGGGATCTTTCCTTATTAATTACACCGGTGAACCGATACGATTTAAGCTCCTCATTTGCAAAAGCAAACTTCACCTCATACCAACGTTCAAGTTGCTGGGCCAGGGTGAAAAGCGTTTCATCGTTAAAGTAAATTTTCCCGCCTTTCCAGGCGATGTGTTCCTCTATGTTGATCTTAGATTTTTCAACTTTTCCGGTATTCCTCGTAAACAAGACCTGTTCACCGGGAGCCATCATCAACGATTGTTGACCAGTGCGAAATTCCACTTCCCCTTCAACCAAAACGGTAGCAATTTTTGAATCGTTTGAGTAAGCTTTAACATTAAACTCGGTTCCGTGAACCTGAATTTCTGATGTCCCTGCATGGACAATAAAGGGCGTACCTTCGTTTTTCGTGACTGCAAAAAAGGCTTCTCCTTCCAAAACGACTTCGCGGTTGTTTTTATTAAATGACTGTTTGTAGGTAAGGGTTGATCCGGCATTGAGCCAAACATTGGTGCCATCAAAAAGGGTTACATTCGAAATCTGTCCATTGGGAGCTGAGATACTGGCCCAGCTTTCATTTTCGATTGTAGCGGACTGAAAAGTCCAAAATGCGCCCGCGGCTGTTAAAAATGCGATAACAAAAATGGCTGCGTATTTCAAAATCTCGTTCCACCAAGGCTGACGTGTGGACAGGTTTTTTTCCAATTCATCCCAGGCTGATTCCACCGGTTTAAGTCTTCTTACCTGCGCAACCCTCTCGCGGCTGTTATATAGACGGTGTCCGACTTTAAGCTCTTTTTCACTTTCTTCACTCAACCGGGAATTGTCCTCCGATTCCGACTCCTCGCCATGCAACAGCGATACCCAAGTCTCCCATCTATTTTGATCCATTTCTTTCATTCTATCTCTATGACACAAGAATCAGGGAAGAGGGTGAAAGGAATTTTAACATTTTAAAATAGAGAAACGGAAAAACAGGCATAAAATACTCAATATCTGCAATCTACAAATCAATTTAATTTTCTGAAGATATAGAGAAGATTTAAAACATAGTTTTTCAACTGACCCCGTAGAATTTTGTACGCGATTCCCATTTGGGTTTTGATGGTGTTTTTTGAAAGATTCAGGCTGGTAGCAATTTCGCTGTAGGTCAGGTTATCTTGATATGCCAAAAGGAAGATTTTTCTACATTGACTGGGTAGGACTTCAATAGATAAGGCGATTTGAACAGCGAGTTCATCGTCTGAAAATGAATCAAGTGGCTCCTCTCTCAAATCGACCAACGAACCACCTTCTAGCAGTTCATCAAACTGGCGTTCGCGTTGTAAATAATTGATACTGCGATTCTTTACGGCATTTAGCAAATAGCTTTTCAGGTTTTTGTTGATCTTCAATTCAGCCCTTTTCTGCCATAAGTACATAAAAGTTTCCTGAACAATATCTTCAGCAACCTCCGTGTTTTTTACATATCGTAAAGCAACCAGACAGGAAATATGATAATTCCTTTTAAAGAACAATTCAAACGAGCTAACATTTTCCAAACTAACATTCATCAGCACAAAGCATTATTTGCATTTTGAACTTGAACTTACAATTTATATATTTTTGCTGCACCAGCCATCGAACTGCACGGATATTTTCAATAACAGCACGAAGCCTGGTCAAGTGAACCTGACACAACAGTAATGAACCCAAAAATAAAAACAAGGTTGCTATCGTTGCTTCACCAAGCGAAGGTTTCATGGCCATTCAAACCCGACAATCAGCTGCTCAATTATTCATATGATGAATTAAAATATCTAATATTAAAACACTTTTCCCTTCAAACGCCTTATTTTTAAAGCGCAAACAAATGATCAAAACACTAAAAACGAATCGACCTATGAAATTTTCATTGCTTTTTATACTCTGTCTGGCCTTTAGTCCCGTGGCTTTCTCTCAAACATTTACCATCACCGACCTAAGCTCGCTTTCGGACCTGATGTCGTTTGAGAAGAATAAATCCAAGGATTTTAATAACCCGAGCTACGCCAATATTGATGGAACACCTTATTTGAATAACGAATTTGTTCCGGGAGACGTATTCATTAACGACACGATTTTGATTGAAGAAGTTCCGCTACGGTACAATATCTATTATGATCAAATGGAGTTTGTGAGTGCCCAAAAACAAGTTTTGGTTATTGACGATGCCAACAAGAAATTCGAGTTCAATCTTGGAGGCGAATTATTCTCCATTCAAAACTATATCGATCGGGGAAACACGGAACACGGGGTTTTGCAGCTCATGGTTGACGGCGAATTCCAGCTCTATAAAAAATACCTGGTTGATTTTAAGCCGGCAACCAAGACAATTGGTTTTCAGGAAGCGCAGCCAAACCGCTTTACCCGGCAAGATGATAACTATTTGCTTGCGGTGGGAGAACAAACTCCTGAAACGGTCCGAAACCACAAAGATTTACTCGAAAAACTGAAAGTGCACATACCCGCCATTGAAAATTATGCCAAAGAACAAAAGCTGAAACTTAAATCGGAAAGCGGACTGATTCAGCTGATTCAATATTGTAACGAGTAAAAAAAACAGCGGGCATTACCCAAGATGGAAACACCCGCAGTCTTTTTCCTTTCAGACCTTATTCTTCTCCGCCGTCAATGGTTTTGATGGTGCCGTCTTCGTTGTAGTCCAGCTCCACCACTTTCATGCTGCGCAGCCATGTTTTACCATCCGACGGCACACTGTCGTGATGAAACAAGTACCACTTCCCTTTGAACTCAACAATCGAATGATGCGTTGTCCAACCTACCACCGGAGTGAGGATAACGCCCTTGTAGGTAAATGGCCCGTAGGGGTTGTCGCCCACGGCATAGCACAGTCGATGCGTGTTGCCGGTTGAATAGGAAAAGTAATATTTGCCTTGGTATTTGTGCATCCACGAAGCTTCGAAAAAACGACGATCGTGGTCGCCGGCTTTCAATGCTTCGCCGTTTTCGTCGAGGATCAGAATCTCGCGTGGATCTTCGCCAAATTCAAGCATATCATCGCTTAGTTTGGCTACCCGTGCTGGCAATGCCGGTTCGTCATCTTTTGGTTCGTGTCCACACTCAACGGCTTTGTTGTTGCGGTAGCGCTGCAGCTGTCCACCCCACAAACCCCCAAAGTACATGTAATACGATCCATCTTCTTCAAACACGCAAGGATCAATGGAGTAGCTGCCTTTCATGGGTGCATCCTGTGGAATGAACGGGCCTTCAGGTTTTTTGCTGGTAGCTACACCAATACGGAAAATATCGGTTTGGTCTTTCAGCGGAAAGTACAAATAATACTTGCCATCTTTGCAGGCGCAATCGCAGTCCCACAACTGGCGTCCTGCCCAGGGAATATCTTTCACATCCAGGGCTACTCCGTGATCGGTTACTTCCCCATCAACATCATCCATTGAAAAAATATGATAATCGCGCATGTCAAAATGATCACCGTTATCATTTTCCCGAATGCCCGACTCCACATCGTGCGACGGGTAAATATACAGTTTGCCGTTGAACACATGTACCGCCGGATCGGCTGTGTATAAGTCCGGCACCAGGTATCTTGCTTTTTTCATTTCGTTTTTTAGTCTTTTCTATTTTCAGGTGTCACGCTGAACTTGTTTCAGAATCTCCCTTTTATCGCAAGAGATCCCGAAACAAGTTCGGGATGACCCTACTCTTTCGTTGCTACTTCAATAATCTTTGCCACCGCTGTCTTAGGCTGATGGTTCCGGTCGAACAGCAGCGGGTAATCTGTACGTCCGCGAACCGGGAAATTGTTCTTCCACGAATCACCATCGGCAACCCCCCATAAGGTTACCCGGCTCATATCGTCCGAATGTTTCAGGAACAACTCAAAGAAATCCAGCATCCGTGCATCCCACTCGTCCTGTTTTTCCTGCGGAACCACACCATCAGTATAAGGATTCAATTCTTGCTGATATTCAATATTTGTAGAGATATCCGCTCCTACATCCCGTCTGCGGTTCGGCAAAATCGACATGTCCAATTCCGTCACCATCACTTTCATTCCTTCGTTGGCATAAGCCACCATGGCCGCTTCGTAATCTTCCAACGATGGGCTGTCCATGCCCACATGCCCTTGCATGCCGATTCCGTCAATCCGGATTCCGTCGGCTTTCAAGCTACGGATCATTTTCACAATCGCGTCACGTTTTCCGGGATACCATTCGTTGTAGTCGTTGTAATACAATTCCGCATCGGGAGCAGCTTCGTGGGCAAACTGAAAGGCCAACTTAATAAAATCTTCGCCTACGATTTGATAAAACTTACTATTCCGTAAACTACCATCTTCCATGATGGCTTCGTTCACCACATCCCAGCCTTTAATCTTCCCTTTGTAACGGCCGGCTACCGTATAAATATGGTTTTTCATGCGCTCGATCATCACCTCGCGCGAAGCATCGTTCCCTTCAGCATCGGTAAAAAACCAACGTGGCGCTTGTGAGTGCCAGATCAAACAGTGGCCCGTGACAAACATTCCGTTTTCAACGCCAAAGTCCACAAATTGGTCAGCCAGCGAGAAATCGAATTCGCCTTCCCTTGGTTGAATCTCCCCACTTTTCATGCAGTTTTCTGCTACAATCGCATTGAATTGCTCTTTAACGACTTTTATTCCAGCCGAATCCCTACCAGTGATTTGATTGGCATTCAACGCTGTTCCGATATGAAATTTACCAGCTAACGCATCTTTCAATGTTGGCTCTTCTTTTGCGCTTTGTTGGGCGCTGCACCCTACGAACAAAAACGCAGACAAAACGAACAATGCGATTAATTCTATTTTTCTCATAATAATCCTTTTTAAGTAATAATATTATTTCAATTGATAATTAATTTCTTTTTGTTGTTAACCTATTGTAGGTTTTCCGTACGGCGGAACATCAGTGCTTCCTGAATCTCAACTTCCTTTTTCTTGTTTATTTCGTAGAAGAAGAGGCAAGCTATCGCAATAAAAAAGGTCAAGGTCGGATAAACGCTCAGCGAGAGTTTGATGCCATTAATGGCTTCCGGTGACTGGGTAGTCAACTCTTCACTGTAACCATAAAGCGCCAGAATTCCGGCTACCAATGCCCCACCGACACTCAATCCCGCTTTCAGTCCAAATATCATGGCTGAAAAAATAATGGCTGTTGCCCGTCGGTTGTTTCTCCATTCCGAATAGTCGGCCACATCGGCAATCATGGCCCACAAAAGCGGAGTTCCGATTCCATAGAAAAACCCATGTGCCAACTGGGTGGCAAAAACCAGTGCAATGGAATGAGGTGCATAAAAGTAAAACACCAACAAACACAAGGCTGACAGAAATAGGCTGACTCCAAAAACATCACGTTTGCCGTATTTATCAGCCAGCTTTTTCGAGACTGTTATCCCAACAATCATCATAATGATCCCGCCAGCATTAAACAAGCTGAACCCGGATGTCGCAGCATCTTCGGGCCAGGTAAAACCGTGGAGGCCCATGCTTACCAAAACTCCATTCAAGCCATCGATAAATCCGTTAAATCCGATGTTTTCCAGGAAATCGGCCAAATGTTGCTCACTCAGGTAATTTTCGAAATAATAAACATACATACCTCCCTTGAGCGAGAGGGTGATAAAAATGAAAATCGTGATAATGAGCATGGCAATCCAGGGTTTATTTTTAAACAAATCGCCCAGATCTTCCTTAATGCTTGACTTCTGCCCCGGATTAGGGAGGACACGTTCTTTTGTAGTCAAAAAGGTGATAATAAAGAAGATAACCCCCGTAACGGCAAACAAGGTCATGGTGTTTTCGAACCCTTTGATTTTATCGCCATCACCCAAAATAAGAACCAGCGGCAACAGCAAGCCTTGCACAATAAACTGGGCAATCATAACCGCCACAAAGCGAAAGCTCGATATGCTGTTTCGCTCGGCCATATCACCGGTCAAAACGCCGCTTAGCGAAGCATAAGGCAGGTTGTTGGCTGAATAGACAATCACCAGTAAAATGTAGGTGATCAACGCGTAAGCCACTTTCCCACCCGGACTAAAGTTGGGTGTACTGAAAGCGAGGACAGCAATCACGCCAAAAGGAA
Organism: Sunxiuqinia sp.; assembly: GCA_024635605.1. GTDB lineage: Bacteria > Bacteroidota > Bacteroidia > Bacteroidales > Prolixibacteraceae > Sunxiuqinia. The sequence goes on along the minus strand of JAGXIR010000005.1, from coordinate 10,359 downwards.
CCGCCGTCCATAAAATCCAGGGGCGAAATTTTCCCCAGCGGGTCGTGGTTCGGTCGGCAATAATTCCCATCACCGGGTTGAAGAAGGCGCCGAGCATCCCTCCTGAAAAAATGATAGCCGAAGCGGTTGCTGGCGGAATCCGGTACACGTCGGTGTAAAAGAAGGCTAAAAAGGTCATCAGGGTTTGAAAAATCAGGTTGGCAGCCAGGTCGCCCAAGCTGTAACCTATTTTTTCAAGAACCGAAACTTTCTGAGAAGTTGTTTTCATTCAAGTAATTATTAATTGGTTTTTAATCTTCAGTTGTAAATGGTGAAGCAGGCAAGCCTTCCTTATTCTTCAAATTGGCATCGGCAGGATTATCGTCCCAGGCATAGCGTACCGCCGTTGGCTGGTCCACGCTTCGGCTCCAAACCTTCACTGTGTTTTTCGAAAGCACCACCGCATTGGCCCAAACAAAGCGGCCATCTTCTCCGGCAATTTGGAAATCCTGCAACAGGCTGTTAGCAAAAAGGCCCGAGCCAACCGATGAGAATGTGAGCACAATGCTGCCATCCTCCACCTTCATCGACTCGTAAAGCGGACCTGAGCTCACGACCATATCATTTCCATAAGCCACGCGTTGGGCTTCCAAAGCCAGTCGTCGGGCAACTTCTTTTTTATTCAAGGGATGAATGTCATTCCATTCGCCCAGGTCAAAAGCGACGACCATTCCGGTGTTTGGTAGCTCCAGCGCCCGGCGCTGCGCATCGCGCAGGGTGGCCCACCCACTTTCAACCGGCTGTTTGTTTGGAATTCCAAGATTTGCCAGTTGCACGAACAAGAAAGGTAGCTTGGGCTGATCAAATTGCGTGCGCCAATCGGTGATCAAATCCTTGAAAAGCTGCCGGTATTCCATTCCGCGACCAGCATTGGTTTCGCCCTGGTACCAAATCACACCCTTCAGACTGTAGCCAAGTGCCGGATGAATAAGGCTGTTGTATAAACCTCCGGGCTTAAACCCGCCACCGCCCTGTCCGCGAGGTGGATTGAGCACAGCGCCAATGTGATAATTCCAATCGCCGGTCAGATCAACGGTTTGCGAACCGATGCGTACTTCGTAAGGCTTTTCTTCCACAAAGCCACCACGTCCGCCCTGGCTGAACACTCGAACCATCAGCTTATTTTTTCCGGGCTTCAATACGCCTTTCGGTATCGTATAAATTCGTGGAGGATACTGGTAGGAAATGGTGCCCACAAAGGTACCGTTCACAAAAGCGGAGTCGCTGTCGATAATGCGTCCCAGGCGAAGAATGGCTTCTTTCGCGGCCAGTGAATCGGCTACTTCAAATTCCTTATAGAACCAAATGGATCCATTGCGCAGGTCTACCCCCTTATCGGACCAATAGCCCGGCAATGAAATGGTGGGCCATCCGGTAACATCGACATCCGCTTTGGACCAACGGCCCACGCCCGGGTCATTTTTATTGACTTCAAGTCCCCAGTTAAAAGGAGGTGTTTCTCCCTCTTCGGCGATGCGTTTGGCTCGGATGGAGTCCATCCGGGCCTGGTTGGCCAGCCAGTTGTCCAGGTATTCGGTCACCGGCTCTTCGCTCAGCCAAGCTTCGGCAGGAGAACCGCCAATTGCCGTGCTGATGATGCCCACCGGAACCTGGTTTTTCTGGTGCAGCTCATTGGCAAAAAACCAGGCGACTGCCGAAAAGTCCATGATGTTTTCGGGTGTAGCAGGCAGCCACGAGCCATCGGGATAATCTGCCTGCGCCGTATCCGGTTCCTTGCGGGTGGACGAGCGGAACAGGCGGATGTTGGTGTTATCAATCTGCTTGATTTCATCGGCATACAAATCCATGACCCTTCGAATTTGCAGTTCCATGTTCGATTGCCCCGAAGCCAGCCAAACATCGCCAACCAAAATATCGCTGATTTCAAGCTCATTCACTTTCATTTGAAAAGGGCCTCCAGCTGTCATGGCCGGAAGTTCCACCTGCCAGTTTCCTTTTTTATCTGCTTTGGTTTGGTACATTTCACCCAAGAATTCGACTTTCACCTTTTCCGACGGATCAGCCCAACCCCATATTTTCAGCGACATATCACGCTGTAGTACCATGCCGTCACTGACCAGACGGGGCAGTTTAACGGCGGCATGTGTCCGGCTCGAAAAAGCCGCAAACACCAGCAACAGGAATAAACCGAAAGCTAATTTGTAGTTATTCATTGGTTATTGTTTTATTTGTTTACTCTGAGGTGCTCCCAAATAACTGGATTTTAAACCTCCTGTATCAATCATTATTTTTTGCAGCACAATACCGGGCTCCAGCACACGAATACGCAAACGGTGCAAACCGGCTTTTTCAATTGGGTGTTTGGTTGATGTTTGGTTAATGCGGGTAGCCTGCCATTTGCCCAACTCCCCACGATAGGCTCCATTGATGTTGACAATTTGTTCTTTGCCCCCGTCAAACGAAATGGCATAACGCAAGCCTTTATTGGCGTTGAAATTTAATGTGGTCGAAACCAACACATGCACTTCAAGCTCCCCGGTTGATGTCAGATCAACGGCATATTCCAGGTAAACGGGATCATTTTCCGCGGGATACTCATTTTGCGGAAATGTAGTCACACCAGAGCCGGTTTTGCCCAAATCTGGGATAACTTTCCACCGAATTTTGTCGGTTCCTTTGGCCAATTGGTAATTTTCGGCTTCGATGGAAATGTAACCATCCGCTTCCTTAAAAGCCAATTCAGTGTTGGGCACAGCGGGCGTTTCGACCCATTTTACCTCAGGCATTTTTCGCTGCCGGGGTTCCTGCCAATAGGTGTAACCGATGCGGATTTGATCCATCGTATGGTTCCATTTTCCGCCGGCTATTTGCTGGTTGTAGTGAACGGTGAGCAAGGAGTCGCGATCGTAACATTCCTTTACCACATCGGCCCAAAGGTTTGCTTCGGGCTTATTCTCAGCTGCCAATTGATGATTTTTGGCCACGGCGTAATACATTTCATACAAATTTGAACTAGCATTGGTCGGGAAAAGCACCAATTGGTCAAAGGCATCTTTGTATTTATTCGGAATCAGGTTGTACAAACGCAAAGCATCTAAGGTCAGGTCACGGTAATCATTACGTACCCGCTCAAACTCGTTGTAATTTTCCAGGCTGTAGGTTTTGGCATTCAGCATTTCGGGCGTTACGCGGTGATTGTACTTGGTGTACTGATTGATGATGCGCGCGGCCTCCTTGGCATATTCTTCTCCAAACTGCTCGGTACACCAATCTTCGGTATGTTGAAACAGGTTTTGTGTGTTGAACTGTGTCGGATCCCAAGCCATATCCAGAAAGAAGCTGATGGGATACTCCATGGGTTTTAGGTCACCCACATTCACCACCCAAATCCGGTCCACACCATGACTGTATGTCAGATTCATTTGCTCCCACACGCGCTGAATCTGACTGACGTTGATCCATTTGTAATTTCGTGGACCTCCCACGTAATCAAAATGATAGTACATTCCGAAGCCTCCTTGATGGGGCGGGGCATTCAAATCGGGCAACTTACGCACATTGCCCCAGTTGTCGTCGCAAAGGAGCAAAGTCACATCATCGGGAACCCGCATGCCTCTGTCGTAATAGTCCTGCACCTCCTTGTAGAGTGCCCATACCTGAGGCGTTTCTGTCGGCTTTTTGCCAGTTACTTTGCTGATGATTTTACGCTGATCTTTCACAATTTTCTCCAGCAGGGCAATGTTGGTTCCCTCGCTCATGGCTTCGTCACCATCACCACGCATACCAACGGTAACCACTGTTTCATAGTCTTTCATGCGCTCCATGCCCTTCGTCCAAAAGTCGGTGAGCACTTTGGGGTTTTTACTGTAGTCCCAGCCTCCGGAGCCGTAACGGTCCCACTCAGCGTGGGCCTTGCCCAGCGGTTCATGATGCGAAGTGCTCACCACAATGCCCAGTTCATCAGCCAGTCGGCCATTCTCCGGATCATCATCGTAAAACGCTTTGCCCCACATGGCCGGCCAAAGAAAGTTTCCGCGTTGCCGAAGAATTAATTCAAAAACCTTCGCATAAAACTTGTGGTTGAATCCGCCAAAGCTTTCGCGAACCCAGCCACCTAAAGCGGGTTCTTCATCATTCAGAAAAATGCCGCGGTATTTTACTTTCGGGCTTTCGGTGACGAAACGGCCAGGTTTTACATACAGCGTTTCATGCTGATCAACCGGAACATCGGCCCACCAATACCAGGGCGAAACACCCATTTCGCGCGACAAATTCAGCATGGCATAGATGGTTCCCCGCTTATCACTTCCAGCTAAAACCAATGCCTTATCAATATTTGGAAATGGGTTTTCAACGACCTGGGTCAGGCTTTTCTCCCACTGGCCTTTCATGTCCGACACATCCAGTTTTCCATCGGCCACCAATTGGTCGATCCATTGGTTTTTACCAATTGTGCCCACCAAAATCACCTGGCTGGCGTTGTCCAGTTTCGATTGATCAATCTCGACTGAGCGGCCGGTAACCATCTTGATGTCATTGGAAAACCAGGCGGCTACTGTGGCTATTCCAGTATAGTCGTTCGGATCAACCAGAATTGTTGCTCCCTTATTATTTTCAGAAATGGAGAAACTGCCTGCCTCATTTTCCGTTGCCACGCAGCTCCCGCCGTTTTGCGCCATCGTGGCGATTGGCAAGAACATGAAAACCTGTGTCAACAAACACAGGAATACCGCTCTTCGCACTAACTTAAAATTCACAGTTTTCATATTTTAGATTTGTGACTCGTCATAAAAATTTACTCTTCTTTCGAATCCATTTCCTTCAAAACCGGATTGCCGGTTCCCCACCAAGCTGTCCAACGGGAAAAATCAACCTCATCAAACGGATGAACTTCAACATGGGTGTTCGCGGTCGTGTCGCCAAGCAGAAATTTATCGATAAAAGCTTCGACTTCAGGCCTCTGAATTTCTGGTAGTTGACAATGACCATGCCCGCCAACAATCGAAAAGCCGAACCGGTCTGCTATGCCAAAGGTTTCCCAAACCCGGTTGGCTGCTTGGCATGAAACATAGCCCGATTCATCGGCCAGCCATTCATAATCCGGATTTCCAAGAACCAACAAAGCACGCGGTGCCACCATAGCCATCAGCTCGTGATGATCGAAGGGCAGTTTCGGCACTGCCTTGCTAAATTGAAACATCTCTTCAATAAACCACACATGACTTGTTCGTCCGAGGGTTTCAACATTTCCGAGTGTTTCCGAAACCCGCCAGGCAGCCGCGCCACCCCCACCCGACTCCTGTGCAATCGTCAATGCAATCCGTTCGTCAAATGCGGCGGCATAAAGCGTCATCTTTCCGGCAAATGAGCAACCGGTTATTCCCAAATGTTTGAGATCGATCGGAAGCACATCCTGAACCAGCTCCAAGCCATCAATCAAGCGGCTGACCCCCCAGGACCAGGCACTGTAAGCTCCCATGTATTCCAAATCAGGATACAGTTTATTGATCGGCTCGCTGCCTCGTTCTTGCTGGTGAGCCATGACCTGGGTGAAATTGAAAGCGATTTGGGCGATATTCCGACTGGCAAAGATGTCGGGAGGCAAACTTCCCGAAGGACGGCCAACACCGATCACCGCCGGGAAAGGTCCATCCCCTGATGGGAGAACCACTTTCGAAGTCAGGGTGAGCGTATCTTTATTTTCAATGATGATCACCGTGAGCACACTGTCTTTAGGAGAAAAGCTTGCCGTTAATTTATCCGGGCGATCCGGTTTTGAGCCGATTTCATAATGCTGGATCTCAGCACCTATCTCAGCGCGGCGCCGGCTCCAGTCTGCAAAGTCAGTAGACCGTCCGCTTCCATCAGACCAGGCAAACGGGTCGGTCAGTGGCTCAATAGCTTGTAGTTGGCTGGTGTCGGGCAATACCGGGGCTGAAAATCCAGCACCGGTATTTTCAACCGTATAGACCAGCGGAATTTCCTGAGCCATTGAATTGACAACAAAAAAAGGCGCTATCAAGAGTATCAGCAGATTAATTTTCAGACCAGCTTTCATTTGTTTTTGATTTCGTGTTCGGTTTCGTGTTCATAAATATTTCAGAACTTGCTCTTAGGTTTATTGACTTCGAATCTCAACGATTGCTTCCTTCAGACCAGCCGACTCTGCCTTCACTTTAATCGCTCCCGGCTCACCCGCCTTTGCACGTACAATCGCCAAGGCCAGCCCGTTGAATGCTTTTCGCTCAGGCGATGGAAAGGCAGTCATGTCGGTTTGATCACCGTTATCGGTAGCCACTATTTCGCCCGGCCCTTCAATACTAAATTTGATCGGATTATTTGTACAAGGAACCAGCAATCCTTCCTCATCAGAGATTTGAACGGTAATAAACGACAAGTCTTTACCGTCGGCTGCCACGGTGCTGCGATCGGCAGTAGCCTGCAATTTTTTGGCCTGTCCAGTTGTTTTTATCATTTTTTCGGCCCATACCTCGCCGTTTTTATAAGCCACTGCTTTCAGCTCGCCCGATTGGTAAAGCACGTCATCCCAACGCAGGCGATATTCGTATTCACTTTTTTTCTTTTTACCCAGCGATTGACCGTTTAGGAACAGCTCCACTTCGTCGCCTGACGTGAACACATGCACCGGGGTAACTTTGCCAACGCGCTCAGGCCAATTCCAATGAGGCAAAATATGCACCATCGGAAAATCGCGGCGCCAATGCGCTTGATACAAATAAAAGCGGTCTTTTGGAAAACCAGCCAGATCGATGATCCCGTTGTAGGAACTTCGTGCCTGGTAATAAGGTGTCGGTTCGCCCAGATAGTCCCAGCCGGTCCACACAAACTCGCCTGCAACAAACGGATGGCGATCAATCATGCCAAAAACCTTATCGGCCGACGAACCAAAATCGACCGCATACAGCTCGTACGAGCTGACATGGGCCGCCTCTGAATCGCCGCCACGGCCATCGCGGGCGATCGAGCTGATGGCATCGGTTACCGGAAAAGTGTAAAATCCGCGGCTGCTAAACGCTGAGGCGGTTTCGCTGCTGTAAATCATCTTATCAGGAAATTGCGCACGAAAAGCATTGTATTGTGGCTTCGTGCGAATCCGATCGGTTCTTTCAAACTCAGGATCCTGGCGAATTCCTTCACCCTGGTAATTCAATCCAATCATGTCGGGCACTGCGGGAAGTTCCATATCCGGTTTGGCAAAATTCATGGCCAAGGTTGTTGGGCGCGAGGGATCTTCCTCCTTCACCATATCATCCAGACGTTGTGCAACTTCAGCACCGGCCTCGCCCGTATATTGTTCGCCCACTTCATTTCCGTAGCTCCATAGAATGATGGACGGATGGTTGCGGTCTCTTCGGATAAAGGAACGGGTATCCGGTTCCGACCAATCGGAGAAGATGAGGTGAAAGTCGTGCGGCGTTTTTTTGCGTTCCCACGAATCGAAAATTTCATCAATCACCAGAAAGCCCATTTTATCGGTCAAATGCAATAATTCTGGTGCAGGTGGGTTATGGGCCATGCGAATGGCATTACAGCCGATTTCTCGCAGAATCTCGAGCTGGCGTTCTGCAGCGCGGGTATTGAAAGCCGCGCCCAAAGCACCCAAATCATGGTGTTGGTTCACACCTTTCAACTGAATGAGTTCGCCATTCACCAAGACTCCTTGATTGGGATCGAACTCGACTTGGCGAATACCGAAGGCGGTTTCAAAAACATCAATCGGTTGCCCATCTTGCTTGATTGTAGTTACGGCAATATACCTGTTGGGCTGTTGCGTTGGCCGTGGTCCCCACAAACGCGGATTTTTCAAAACCACTGAACCGTTAACCGTTGCTTTTTCGTTAGCGGCAACCAACGTTTTTAACGCATCGAAGCTGGCTACGGCAGCACCTACTTTTTCATCATTTTCATCCAGAATATAAATCTCGGTAGCGACTTCAACTTCTACCTGTTCACGTGTTTTGTTATCGATGGTCACCTTGATACTGACCTTAGCTGACTCTTCCGAAACTTCGTTTGTAGTTATGTATGTGCCCCACTGAGCCACATGAACCGGATTGGTTTTCACCAGCCATACGTTGCGATACAATCCGGCACCAGGATACCAACGGGCCGAGTGGTTAGGATTGTCAACACGAATGGCCAGTTGATTTTCACCTCCATATTGCAGATAAGGCGTTAAATCCAGTCGCCAGGAGTTGTAGCCGTAAGGCCAACCGCCAACCAGACTTCCATTTAGCCATACCATGGCATAAGACATGGCGCCGTCAACATCAAGATAGATCGACTTTCCGGCATCGCTGGCCGGGATATCCAGCTTTTTGCGATACCAGCCCACACCATTCACTGGTAAACGGCCCATTCCGCCACCAACCTCCGAATCCCATCCGGTTTGAAATGGTCCTTCAATGGCCCAGTCGTGCGGCAGCTTGACTTTTGTCCAATTATTGTCGTCGAATGTGGCTTGTACAAATGGGAAATCGCCCCCTGGATTTCCTTCGGGGCGAATATGTCTATTTTCAGGGTCTTTGATGAAATCATTTCCGGATGGTAAAATCCAGGGCTTCAATACCATTTGGTTGGCCTCAGCAGCCACCGCTTCAGTAGGTTTTGAATCGGCATCTTTGATCTCATTTGGATGGTCAATTTCAGGACGAACATCATAAATCAGGCTATCGATTTCCGATTCCGATTCGTATTTGTAGAAAGTCCAGCCTTCGTTGATGGAGATCCGTTCGCGCAATGAGTTGGCTGAATGTGGCTGATTGCAACAGGTGAATAGAAAGAGAACGCCAGCCAAGGTGACAAAAACCTGGAAAACCAATCTGAAAATATTTCGTTCAATCATTTCGATAAATTTTAGTTGCAAAAACAATTCATCGCACTGAATACGATCATTCTACATGAAATCACCATCGCCTTTTCAGGTAAAATAACCGAAATGTGCGACCAAGCAATCTGAAACGAAATTTGGCTTTTCTGCCTTTGCTCCCAAAGTAGATGACAAAAAGGAAACGGATAAACCTGATAAAAGAATAACTCCACAAAAAATCGGAATGGAGAATATTTTCCTCATTTTAGAATCAGTTAAGTGCATAAAATTAGTTCAATCTCCTTAAAAAGCTCTCCGAATGTTCCCGGAACAGATATTCACTCTCATTGAAATCAAAAGTAAACGCTAAGGATATGGAAGACTTTAAAATTTGAATATTTGATTTCCAATTTTAGATACATTTCAGAACGGAGCAGAACACCCACTGATTATTAAAAACTTCCAATCTTCCTTAAAAAAAAGGTAACTGTTCAGTCACTAAAATACGCATATTGTAGGTTTCCTGTATTGTCAATATTTCTGAGTTAACCCTTTGAGGTTGTAATCAGGTTAATTTTTCGCATTTGTTTTCAAATATCAATTTCTCGCGGGGTTTATTTTTTTCATTCCCTCCTTTGTATCGCATGACAAAGGGAAAAAGCATATACGAAAAGGTTGATTTCTTAATGGCTCGTGTTGAATTCTTGAAAAGGAGAATGCAGTTTTACGAGCCAAGGTAGATCAATTGACAGAACGTCTTTCCAAATATGAAACACCCAAAAACAGCGGCAACAGCAACAAGCCTCCATCAAGCGATTATCCCAAGCCACCGAAAACAACCAGTCTCAGGTGCCCATCGGGGAACAAACCCGGGGGACAGCCTGGCCACAAAGGAAACACGCTCAGAATGGTTTCATCCCCCGATATTATTGAAGGCCATCAATCCAGCTACTGCCCAAAGTGTGGCAGGGATATTTCGTCTCTACCTGCTGAACTGGCCGGCAAACGTCAAGTAATTGACATCCCCCCGATATGCCCTGTTGTTACCGAGCACCGCATTTATAAGCATGTTTGTACGTGTGGCCATTGCCATGAAACTTCTTACCCGGGAGGTGTCAATGCACCGGTAAGCTACGGTCCTGGTGTACAATCATTGGTTGCTTACCTCTCTGCCAGGCATTATTTGCCGGTTGGACGGAGTGCCGGATTTTTAAACGACATTTTTAAAATTCCCATTAGTACCGGTGGCATCTGTTATTTGCTAATCAAGACAAAACAAAAAGCGGTACCTGTTTATCAGGCCATACGCCGGTTTGTGTTAAGCCAAAGGGTGATTGGTGCTGATGAAACAGGGGTGAACATAAATGGTCAAAACAACTGGGCATGGACTTTTCAAAACCCGGGGGCAACCTATCTGTCTATCCATAAGAACAGGGGGTATGCTGCAATTAATGATATTATGCCTGAAGGGTTTGACCAAAATATTTTGGTTACCGATTGCTGGCCTGCCTATTTTAAAACAACAGCTT
>JAGXIR010000004.1 GCA_024635605.1 Sunxiuqinia sp. | reverse complement strand
CCCACATGCTCACGGTATTCCTTGAATTTTTGCTTGCAGCTCTCTTCATCTGGAAACTGCTCGATGAAACTTATTAACGACATACTCTTTGATTTTTTTTCAAAGATAATAAATTAGGTAAACATACGGGTATTCATTTTAAATAAATATCGCTTAATGGTTGTAAAGCGATTTCTTTCACTTGTTTGTTATAAGAAGCAATAGTTTCGTTAATACTCTTTTCTAATTCAGAATGTTCGTATGCGTTGTTAAGTAATATATAATGTGTGGTTGTATTAAATATTTCATCATTGGCAAAATTTGAATTTAGTCTGTAACCACTATTTTCAGAGTTCAATAATATGTTGCCGTCAATGCTAGAATTGGCAGGAAAATCAGCTATAATTGCGCTCACGGTTGTTTCCATGTGAGATACCTTTAGTCTTTTACCAAGCGGATTCCGATCTCCAAATATTTTTTTTGCAGCCGATTTAGTCAGGATTGATGAGTTGCTGTCGGCAAAAGGTTTTTGGGAAATGCTTTCGCGAACATCAATCGCAAATATTTCAAAGAAGTCATTGGTTGTAGTTATTAATCCCTGAATATAAATAGAACTGTTATCGGTGTAAACATCAGCATTCATCGAATTTTGTATCTCCAGAGGGCAGGTTTTCTCGATTACTGGATATTTTTCTTTTAATACGTCATGAAGGCGGTAGTCCAGATCAGATTTATTATTTTTTGCATCAACCAACCTGAAAATTCTATTATAGTTTCCGGAGTACTTATCAACTGCTAGCTCACTATAAACATACAATCCAATAATGAGGCAAATAGAAAACCCAGATGCGAAACCGAATATTCCAATTGCACTAAACAGTTTGTTTCTCAGTAGGTTTCTTAACGATATTCTTAAATTTTTCAGAAGCATTTTTAATAAGTTTATTGCATTTTCTTTACGGGATTTAAATTCAATCGATCCTTTTTCCTGCCTACCAACTTCTTTTTCCCGTCTTCCCTCTTCTATTTTATATCAGCATATCTCCCATTCGCATTTTCACCTCTTCGGTAATCACCATCCCGTCGAACAAATTGACCACCCGGTGTGCAAATTCTGAATCGTGCATCGAGTGAGTTACCATCACAATAGTGGTTCCTTCCCGGTTGAGTTCGGTTAAAAGGTTCATCACTTCCAACCCGTTTTTCGAGTCGAGGTTACCAGTTGGCTCATCAGCCAGAATCAGTTTCGGGTTTGCAACTACGGCGCGGGCAATGGCAACTCGCTGTTGTTGTCCTCCGGAGAGTTGCTGCGGAAAATGTTTGCGGCGATGACTGATTTTCATCCGTTCCAGTACTTTTTCCACCATTTCTTTGCGTTCGCGGGCTTTCAGTTTCAGATAGATGAGTGGGAGCTCGACATTTTCATACACGTTCAACTCATCAATCAGGTTGAAGCTTTGAAACACAAACCCGATGTTCCCTTTTCGAAGTTGGGTGCGATTTCGCTCTTTCAGTTGCCCCACTTCTTTCCCATCAAAAAAATACTGTCCATCAGTCGGGTTGTCCAACAAGCCAACAATGTTGAGCAAGGTAGATTTGCCACAACCCGAAGGTCCCATAATGGCCACAAACTCGCCCTTTTGTATGTGAAGGCTCACGTCGTTCAACGCACTGGTTTCAATATCTTCGGTGCGAAATACTTTGGTTAGATTAACTGTTTTTATCATTTTATGAATGTTTTACCTCCACAGCTGTAATCCGTTGAGGGTTAATTTTATTTTATCTCTTGTTCTTTTGAATATTCTACTTCAGCACGATCTTATCATTATCTCCAAATAATTCATAGCTTGAAGTTATCACTTTTTCTCCAGGTTGGAGCCCCTCCAATACTTCGTAATATTGCGGGTTTTGCTTGCCAATTCGGATCAGCCGTTTGACCGCTTCAGTCCCATTCTCATTCAGCACAAAAACCCACTGACCTCCGGTGCTTTGGAAAAAACCTCCCCGGGGAAGCAGCACCGCTGTTTCGGCTTGTCCCAGTTCCAGCTTGATGTGGTAGGTTTGGCCGGTACGGATGTTGTCGGGCTTTTCACTTTCAAAAATCAGGTCAATTTCAAACTGTCCTTCGCGAACTTCCGGATAAACTTTTTTTACATTTAGTCGGTAGTCAATATTATTACGATCGAATGCAGCTGCCAGATCCCGACGTACCCGATCAATATAGTGTTCATCAATTCTGGCTTTTACTTTAAAATTCGTCAAAATATGAACTAATCCAAGTCGTTGCCCTCGTGAAATGGATTGCCCAATTTCAGCATCCAGCAAACCAAGTTGACCATCAACCGGAGCTTTCACGTTAAGATTTCCCAATCGTTCCTTTGCCATTTTTAGGCTGAGCCGGGTGTTTTCCAGACTTTCGTCCATGCTGATCTTCTGATTGGCCCTAAAAATGGAATCCTGTACCATTTTTTGATATGAAAGGTTTTGTTCTCTCAAGGATAATTCGTAGTCTTCTTTAGCCTGTAGAAATTCTTCTTTGGCAATTAAGTCTTCATTATAAAGTTTTTTATATTGGTTGAATTTTCGTTTAGCCTGAACAACTTGCAGGTCAATACGAAGCTTTTGCTGCTTGTTTTGAATTTGTTGTTGTTCAATTTGAATTTGAGTATTTCGCAACTCATTGGCATGATAGGCCAATTGCGATTCACTGTTCATAATGGTTGTGTTCAGGTCGGTATTTCGGAGTTTTAAAATCACATCCCCCTTTTTGACCATTTCCCCCTCTTCAATATAAATTTCTTCTACTTTCCCGCCTTCTTCCACATCCATGTAAATGGTTGAGATTGGCTCAACCTGCCCGATAATGGTGATGTAGTCGTTAAACAAACCGTCTTCTACCGGACTGATGGTCAGCTTGTCTTTTTCCGCCCTGAAAACGGATTGATGCTCCGTGAAGACAATTTGATAGATCAGGAACAGCAGGATGGCAACCCCACCCCCCATATACAGGTGCTTCATTTTAAGCCCCTTTTTCTTTTCGATAACCTTGTCCATTGACATATCCGATAGTTTTAAAATCCAAGTGTTTACTCCGGCTTCTGCCGGATTCAAATTCCAAAGTCACCCTTAACTTGTTTCAGGGTCTGTTTGCTCACCAAACCTTTCCCTGATCGACGCAGATCCTGAAACAAGTTCGGGTTGACTGAGTTTTATAGGCTCATTCTACATACTGTCGCTGTGTTTCGCTCCATGCTCTCTGCTACTTCCAAAACCTCACCCCTTTGTAAAATTCCAGTACTTTCTCTTTAATTTCCCATTGCAACTGCACCCGCAGCAGCTGGCTTTGCGCTTCAGTTAAGCGGCTTTTCACGGCCAGCAGTTCGATCACATCAATCAGTCCCTCATCATATTTCCGCTGCGCTACCTGGTAAGCCAACTGATTCGCTTCGGCCTGTTTTTCAGTTTGAATGTACTCACTAAACAGGGCCTGCAATTCGCGGGTGTTGTTCACCAATTCGTAATAAACGGTTTGCCTGTAAGTTTCAAGCTGCGTCCGGGCCTGCTCCTCAGCGAGTTTTGCTTTTCGCACCTGGCTCCGCAACTGGTTCTTCTGAAATAGCGGAATGGAAACAGACGCCCCAATATATTGACTCATGTTATTATCCAGCTGGTCATTAAACGAAATGGTCTTCCCTTCCTGGTCGCGGTAGGTTTCGTAGTAACCCGTATTGACCGACGCATTGAGGTAGACCGACGGCAAATACTGCCCGCGGGTCATGGCCAGCTCTTTCGCGGCAGCCTGCAGTTCGGCCTCGGCTATTTTCACGTAAGGCGAAAGCTGCACAAACGAATCGTACAGCGAATCGGCCGGATGCGAAAAACTTGAAAAAGCAACAGGCTCCTCTGCCTTGCTCTGAATACTGACCAATTGCCCGGCAGATACATTCATCTGCGTGCGAAGGCTCAACTTAAGTTCTTCAGCTTTATTTTTTGCTTGAATCAGGTTCAGCATTTCTTTTTCATAAAGGGCCTGCATCTCAGCCAAATCTGACTTTGCCTTCAAGCCCGTTTCAATCAGCGTTTCTGTTTTCTTCAGATCATACTCCGATAAGCTAAGCTGTTCCCTGGCTATTTCAATCAACCCCTGGTAGTACACAACATCATAATAGGTCAGCAAAATCTGAAAAGCCAGATCATCTTGATAATTCACCTTTTGCCACTGCGCAGCTTTCAGCTTAAATTTTGACCACGAAATCTGGTTTTGTTGAATGAAGCCCCGAAACAAGGTCAGGCTGGAATTCAGACTGTTTGAGTTATTAAAAAACTCCGTGTTGACAATATCGTTTGTGTTGGGGTCAACCGACCGTCCAATGCTTAAGCCCGCCGAAGAAGAAGCTGAAAGGGACGGCAGCAAATTTAGGCGGGATTGGGTAGCGTCAATTTTCGCCGTTTGCTCATCCAACTCATAACTATGATGGGTCAGGTTCTTCCTGAGCGCATAGTCAATGCATTGATTCAGGCTCCAGTTTTCCTGTGCGCCCAACAAACCTGCCAGTAAAAGCAAGCCAGTGAGTAGCCCTGTTTTTCGAATTATTCTCATTTCTTTCATCATCGTTGCCCAGGTAGAAACCATTTCAGTGCCAAAAAACTAAGTAGCTGGTTTCCTTCAAAATAGAAAAACAGAGAAACAAAACATGTAAAATAAATTAACATTGGTGTGTAAAATAAATTGACAGATTATTGCGTGCTCATTTCCGATCACCTAATTTTGAAAGGAAAAGAATAGCCAACAAATGCCAAAGGGAAACATCCTGATTGTCGATGATAACAAGAGTGTGTTGAGCGCGCTCGAGATCTTGCTTGCCCCGGAATTCGACCGAATACAATGCTTGTCCAATCCCAACCTGATCGTTACAGAATTGCGCAGCAAACCCTACCACTTGGTTTTGCTTGACATGAATTTTAAAGCCGGCGTAAATACTGGAAATGAGGGCATTTTCTGGCTTCAACAGATCCGGGAAAATCATCCGGAGCTTTCGGTAGTTTTGATTACAGCCTATGGCGATGTGGAACTGGCTGTGAAAGCGCTGAAATCCGGAGCTACCGATTTTATTTTGAAACCCTGGGACAACACCAAATTGCTGGCTACTGTCCGTTCGGCCATTCAGTTGAGCTTATCAAGAGAAGAGGTGAAACACCTTCGCCTAAAAGAAAAAGAACTGAAGCGCGTGATTAACCGGGATGAAAAGTTCATTATCGGTTCATCGCCCGAGCTGATGCAGGTGTTGAAAATTGTGCGTAAAGTTGCCAAGACTGACACCAATATTCTGATCACCGGAGAAAATGGCACCGGCAAAGAACTGATTGCACGGGAAGTTCACCGGCTATCGAACCGGAAAGATGAAATGCTGGTCAGCGTGGATATGGGCGCTGTGAGCGAATCCCTGTTTGAGAGCGAACTGTTCGGGCATGTGAAAGGCGCTTTTACCGATGCCCGTGAGAATCGGTCCGGAAAATTTGAAGTAGCCAACAAAGGTTCCTTGTTTCTGGATGAGATCGGCAACCTTTCGTTTCATTTGCAGGCCAAACTGCTGACTGCCATCCAAAACCGGGAAGTCACGCGCATTGGCTCCAACCAAACCAACCCGGTGGACATCCGCCTGATTTGTGCCACCAACAAAAGCCTGCCTGAACTGGTTGAAAAAGGCTTGTTCCGTGAAGACCTCCTTTACCGGATAAACACCATTCAAATTGAAATTCCTCCCTTGCGCGACCGTGGCAATGACATTCTGGTTCTGGCTGATTTTTTTCTGAAAAAATACTCGTACAAATACGACAAGGCAGCCTTGAAACTGAACAGCCAGGCCCGGGAAAAACTGCTGAAATACCACTGGCCTGGCAACATTCGCGAATTGGAGCACAGCATTGAAAAAGCCGTCATATTGAGTGAAAACAACATTCTGAAAGCGGATGATTTTTTCCTCACTCCAGTGACAGGAAGCAAAAATGAAACCAATACGTTGAAGCTTGAAGAAATGGAAGAAAGGCTAATTATGCTTGCTCTGGAAAAAAATCCCGGAAATGTGACAGCCGCAGCTGAACAACTTGGAATTACGAGGCAAACTTTATACAATAAGATGAAAAAATTCGGAATCGGATGAACAGGTCCTTTCTACTCCATATTCTCATCCGGATAGTCCTGATCGCAGGGGTTGCTTTCGGAATAGGCTGGGCGCTATTTTCCGGACTGACTGTTCTCATCAGCATCGCTTTATTTTTGGCTCTCATTTCTCTGATAATTAATCTTATCCATTATCAAAACAGCGTAAACGAGCGAATCAGTTATTTTTTCGAAGCCATTAAAAATGAAGACTTCAGCCAAGCCTTTCCCATCCAAAAAGGGGATAAAATTATTCAGAATCTGAATCAAAGCCTCCATGAAATCAATCGCAAAATCCAACAGATCAAAATTGAAAATCACCAACAGGAACAATACTTCCGCGCCTTGATTGAACATGTTGCAACCGGAATACTGACCTATGATGACCGGGGATTTGTAATTCACGCCAACAGCACGTTGAAAAAGATGCTTGGATTGGAGCAATTTACACACCTAAAACAATTGGAGAAAGTTGACGACAGCCTGTTGCACGCGCTAAAACAAATTCAGCAACAAGATCGAAAGTTAGTCACCTTCAACGGAAAACAAGGCAAGGTGAATGTTTCGATCCGAGCCAGTTCGTTCAAAAACAAGGATCAAGTGCTGACTTTGCTTTCGGTGCAAGACATTAACCGAGAGCTGGATGAAAAGGAATTGGACTCGTGGATGCGCTTGATCCGGGTGCTAACCCATGAAATTATGAATTCGATTGCTCCGGTTACGTCTCTATCTGAAAGCTTGAGCAGTTTTTTCCAGAAAGATGGACAAGCCATTTCGCCCGACGAAGTGAATGAAAAAATGATCAGCACAACGATTCGCGGACTGGATGTGATCAAGGAGCAAGGCCGGGGTTTGATTACATTTGTGGAGTCGTACCGTAAGCTGACCCGCCTGCCAAAACCAAAGAAAAAGCTTATTCGTGTTCACGATCTGCTGGAGAAAATGCTTTTGCTGAACAAGACCCAACACCAGGATTCGTCCATTCAACTCAAAATAAGCATGGAGTCACCCGAATTGATGATCCATGCGGATGAGAAAATGATTTCGCAAGTCTTGCTCAACCTGATTAAAAATTCGCGGGAAGCGCTTGTTGGAAAGGAGAATGCCCGAATTGATTTATTGGCCGGCTGGAACAAAAACGGACAGGTGGAAGTGTGTGTAAAAGACAATGGCCCGGGAATACCCAAAGAACTGCTCGACGAAATTTTCGTTCCGTTTTTTACAACCCGCGAAAACGGCAATGGTATTGGACTGAGTCTTTCGCGCCAAATATTAAGGCTGCACAGTGGCAGCCTTCGGGTTCGGTCGGTTCCCCACAAGGAAACCTTGTTTTGTATGCTTTTTAATGAATAACATTAGTTTACCATTCCCGGCTCCGGAAGCACAATAGCCAGGATCAGGTAAGCAATCAACATCAGCGGATTGAAGAAGCAAAGCACTACAAAGCCAATCCGCATAATGACCGGATCCAGCTCAGGGTTAAAATACTCGGATATTCCGGCGCAAACACCGGCTAATTTTTTGTCGTATGATTTTGTTAATCGTTTCATCGTTTTGTTTTTTAGAAGATTAAAATTCGAATCGCATGTCTATACAGCCACTGATTTTATTTATCGACGGATAAACTTAACCCGATTTCGCGCACTCCTTCAACATCATCGATGTCAAAGTCGCCGTAAAAAGAGATTAAAAACTGGTTGTCTTCATTGGATTCATTGCGAATAAAAACGTGAAATTCGGTGGCCTTCCGCTTGTTACCCAGCATCCAGATTTCAGCATTGTTCTCGCTGTCAACCTCCACGATCCGGTTGTAGGACCCAGGCAACAAACCAGCTGCCTTGGTGATAAAATCCGGGCCATTCAAGTTGCCTTTCTGAGGATTGTATGACAAAAACCGGATTTCATTCAAATCACCTTTTATGGTTTTCCCTTCATCATCCAGGTCAATATTAAAGGCGTCGGTCATGCTTTTGGTAAAAGCGAAATAGCTGACACCCGGCTTGTTCCGGAAAGTATCGAACAATTTTTCGGATTTGCTTTGCCCCATGGCAACAGTACTTGCCAGTACAACTATACTAAGAATTATGGTTTTCAGTGTGTTCATCTGTTCCTCTGTTTTTTTAGTTATTACTCAATATATTTTTCTTTAGCGGGCTTCCTCTTCCAGTCCCAGTTCGGTCATTTTCCAGTATTTGCCGACCATGTCACCATCCCAGGTGTTCGACACATTTTCGATGTCGTAGATTATCTTGATCAACTTCTCGCCCAGGTAAACGCTCTTGCCCTCGGGCACTTTGATGGTGATATCCACTTCCTGTTGCAGCCAGCGCGAACCCTCTTTCAGGCGGTAGTAAGGGTCAAAATAAACCGTAGAATCGCTGACATTGAAGCTGTACACAATTTCTTCCACATATTCTTTGGCCACTTCCTGGCTGCTACCCCGTGATTTCTTACGGGTCAAAATCACAAAATCATCCGTGTTGCTGCTTTCCACATCCAGTCGCGGACTGCCCAAAAGCAGGGTTTTGCCGCCTTCCGACACCACTTTCATCCGGTCCAGGTCCATCGTGTAGTTGTGGCTGTTGCTGTACTTGTCGTTGCCCAGCTCCAGGTACAGTGTCTGGCAGCTGTCGCAGTCAATCACCTGACTTTGGCTTACCGTGGTGCTTTGGCTGTAATCGCCAATTTGAGACAACGAAACAACAATGGCCACCACCAGTGCCACCAGCCAAACGCCCAGCGAACCCAAAAAGATCAGCTTGTTGTTGGTTTGAAAGCGAAACACCAGCTTGGTGCCCACAAACAGGATGGCCAGCAGCGGAATGCCAACCAAAAAGGCAGAGGCAATCATCAAAGTGGTCAGCGAGCCGGCGCTGATGAAAAAATGGGCGATTTCGGGCATGTGAAACTCGGGGCCCCAGTGTGAAAACCAGGGAGCTACTTCCATGATCGAATGACCAACAATCATGGAGGTTAAAAAGGTGAGCAGACCCACAAATCCAAACAGGATCAGCGCGACGCCAACTAATATGACCACAACCTTCAGAGCAACACGAAGCAGGCGGTAAACCACATCGCCAAATCGCGATACCTGCTCCCGCCCCTTATTGTACGAATCGGAGCTGCGAAACTTGTTGTAGCTTTCCTGCACTTCCTTTACTTCTTCGCGAATCGACTTCTCAATGTTGGATACCGTGGCTTCCTGCCCACGCATTTCCAGCTTTTGGGCCGTAGTTTTGGCTTTCGGTACGGCAATCCACAGCAGCAGGTAAACCGGGATAATCACCCCGCCGGTAACCCAAATCAGGATAAAACAAATGATGCGCAGCACCAGCGGCTCGATGCCAAAGTAGGCGCCCATGCCTGAGCAAACTCCACCCAGTACCCGGTGGTCGGGATCGCGATACATGCGACGTTTTGATTTTCCGGTGGCTGTAGAAGTCGGCTGGCCGGGTTGGCTGGTTTCTCTTCCGGCGCTGGTTTCTTCTTCCTCTTCTTCACCTTCCATAAAGTCTTCAGGTTTACCCATGCGGGCAATCACTTCATCCACCCAGGCTTCAAGGATGACGTTCTTTTCATCTTTGCTCATCTTTTCGTTGAATAGCTCGGCAATCCTCGTTTCAATATCCTGCAAGATCTCGCGTCCTTCTTCGCCCGAGCCAAAATGGGCATTCAGCATTTGAAGGTAGGTTTGAAGCTTCTGGTAAGCATCCTCGTCGATGTGAAAAACGCTTCCACTAATATTGATTGTAAATGTCTTTTTCATTGCTCTTTGTTTTTGTGCGTTTGTGCTTGTTTTTGTGTTGACGCTTACGATTTGCTTGCTTTGATGGTTCCTACTGCTTCAACCAGTTCGTCCCACGAGTCTCCCAGTTCTTTGACAAACTTTTTACCCGTGTCGGTCAGTTCGTAGTATTTGCGCGGTGGCCCCTGGGTCGATTCTTCCCATTTGTAGGCCAGCAGTCCGGCATTCTTCAACCGGGTGAGCAGCGGGTAGAGTGTTCCTTCCACAACGATCATCTTCGAGGTTTTCAGCTCATCAATGATGTCGCTGGCATAAAGGGGTTTGCCATCCAGCACCAGTAAAATGCAGTATTCCAAAACCCCTTTGCGCATTTGTGCTTTTGTATTCTCGATCTTCATAATTTGTTCCCTCTCTCTTCTCTCAGTTTGTACCCTTCAATTCCCTCTGCCTGCTTTTATGCCGGCTTAAAGCCGCCAGTAGCTGCGGTCAGTCATCCACGCTTCCAGCTCAAGTTCTTCTTCTTGTTCTTCCACCGTCAGCTGGTTGCTGAAATAGTTTTCATCTTTCATCCACTCTTCCAGTTCAAGGCTCGCCTCGGCTTCAGGAACTGCCAGGTGCGTGTAGGCTCCGAAGTAGGCATCGTCGGTCATCCAGCTTTCAATTTCCAGCGCTTTATCAGTGGCTTGTTCAAAATAGAACGCTAAACCGCCTGCCTTGGACGGCAGTGCGCTTTCGGTTGAAACGTCGGCTGCAGCTGATTCTTCAACCATTAAAAGCGCCACTTTACCAAAACTGTTGTTGGTCAGTAAGTGTTTCCAGAATCCTTGTGCACTCACGGTAAAACTAATTAGCACAAAGCTAATAATTACGGCTGCACTTCTTAAAATAACTCTTTCAACTTGATTGTTGCTGTTTTTGGTGTTTGTGTTTTGTGTTTTCATGATTTGGGTCTCCTGTGTTTTTGTTCTTGTTTCTGTTTTCTGTTTCTGTCTAATTGTTGTTTTCTGCTTGTTTTCTCGTTTGGCTTTGAGACTTTGTTGTTTTCTGTTTCTGTCTTTAAGACGACTGCTCTTTGATTTCGTTACACGCTGTATAGAACTTTTTTAAAACTATTTCTATTCTTTACCTTGAATTCGGTATCACAAATATATGGCTATTAAATGGAACTATGCAATACAAAGTACTAAATATTTTGAATTAATTTCAAATTAAATCTCCAACTAACTGTTATTGTGCGTTTTATATCACGAAAAAAAATAGACATTTTTGTGCTCTTTTTTCAGACAAGTCTAAATTTCATCAATTCGCAGATGAAAAAGAGGCAAATAAGTCCGCGGAAATTCGTAGGAATGGATGATAAAAAGTCGAAAAGATGGAGGAATGAGAGGTTGGCCTTCGCCTGAAGAATGAAAAAGGCTGCCCGAAAATATCGGACAGCCTCTCCTTTGAAATTAAATTATTCCTGTGTTCAGTTCCTTAAAAAATATAGCGTATGCCAACCTGGAGTTGCCAGGCCTGATTGTAATTATAAAAGGTAGAGTAGGATTTCGACAAATAGTTTCCATCAGCATCTTTTACCATGGAGAAACTCGGAACATTATTGGCATCCGTTCCTTCATATTTCAGAATCTGTCCATTGTTTGTGTTGTCCATGTTTTTCTCAACTCCCCATTCGTTGTTTATCATGTTCCCAAAGTTTAGAAAGTCAAGACTGAACTGCAAGGTGTTGGTTGTATTTCCCACCTTCACGTAATATTCACGTGCCACACGCAAATCAAACCGGTGTACCCAAGGAGCTCTGGCAGCGTTTGCTTCGGCATACTCCCCTTTGTGCTTTTTCAGATATTTGTCTTGTTCCACAAATTGGAAGAAAGCGTCTTCGTCCGCTGGGCTCACAAAATTTATCTCGCCTTTGGAAGTTGGAATATAGATCAGATCTGCGGCATATCCGTCGCCATTCATGTCGTTTGAATAAGTAAAGCTATACCCACCGGCAGAATATCCAGAATAGAACATATTGACAATCGTTGCCGATTTAAGCGTATTATTCAACCATGGAATTTTGTACGAAGCCGAAGCAATGGCTTTGCTGGGCACCACATATTGTGACCGCTGAACCGACGGTAAATGCGGGCCATTGACAGTTATCAAGCCATTGTAGGCCGAAGCGGCATTGCTCCCGGGCATTCCCGAAATTTCTTTTGATTCGGTATAGGTATAGGCAGCCATCAAACTCAAATCTTCAACCGGCTGTGCCTTAACGGTGATGCTTCCGATTGCACCCCACCCTTTATCGGTATTAGCCAACACATAGGCGTTTTTTGAAGTATAAGTAATCTCATCATCATCCGGATAAATGTATCGGTTGTCGGGACCACTAAAACGCTGCCAGCTATTATCGGGTTGATCCAGATTATAGTTCTTCAGCATGACTCCATTAATTGTATTGGTGTAGATCCCTTCCACCGTAACCGACATCGGGAATGAAACAGGCAGATCAAAATCCAGGGCCAGCGATGATTTCCACACCTGGGGCATTTTAAAATCCGGGGCAATTGCATTGATATCACGCGGCAATGCGCCATCTTCGGGACTAATGGTATTCTGAAGGTTCAAGCTTGAGATCATCTCATTCACGTCGGTGATCATGGGTCCGGCCAACGAAGCTAAAACAGGATTGACCTCTTTAACCGATCCATCCGGGTTATACGTGGTAACGGCAGCATAACTTCCTTGTACCATTCCTGAATTGGTGGGCATATTGGTAAAGAATACCAACGGCAGTCTTCCTGCAAAAATACCTGTCCCTCCGCGCAATTTCAAGCTTTGATCACCCTTCATATCCCATGTAAAACCTACACGTGGCGAAAGCTGAACTTTAGCCTCCGGCCATTCGCCGGTATCAATTTTTCTGCCACCAAAGTCCAACTCATAGATGGCATTGTTGCGGATAATATTGTCCTCGTATTTCAGATAGTCGGCACGAACACCGAAGGTTAATTTTACATCCGCATTCACATTCCACTCATCCTGAGCATAAACACCAAATTGATTAAAAGCGACTTCTGCAGCCGGATTGGATTCTCCATCATATCCATAAGTTAACGCAAAATCTCGTGGCGCGGCCTGGTTTAAGAAATCGTCAATACTGGCATAGCGATAATAGCCCGTCCCGTTCCGCATGTATGAGTTGTTGGCCAGTTGGTGCTCAAAACTTACCCCCGCCGTAATCTTATGACTGCCAAAATAAAAAGTGGCATTGTCTGTGATGCTGAAAATATTGTTATTTACGCCATTGTTCCAGGTAAACAATTCATAACCGGCCGACATGTAGGGTTCTAGAATCTGTTGTCCATCGCCCGTAACACCGTTCATAATGTCGATAAAAGGAAACGGGGCAGATTTTGATCCACGAACGTCTTGTATCTTGGTATAGGTGGTCAGGAACTGGTTTGAAAACTTGTCTGAAATGCGGCTGTTCAAATCCAGAGAAAACGAATTCACGATGTTATCCATCGAATAAGTGGAGTTGGAGAAAGCCATGGAGTATTGCGAAATACGATCCATTGACCTGTTCCGAAAACCAGCATCGTTTGAATTGCCGTTGGTGGGATTCCATGCCTGATTTTTTGTGTAATTATATCGCAAACTCACCTTGTTGGCCTCATCAATATTCCAGTCGATACGAGCCAAAAGCTTTTTGTTGCTTTCATCAGCCGGATAGCTGCTGTACGAACCCGGATCATAGCCATAATTGTTAATCAAATGCTGCCGAACCTGCTCCATGTCTGAAACGCTTGTGCGCGAAAGTGATAAGTCCGTATTGGCAACGCCGTCTTCAGACGGTCTCCAGGTGACCACCTGCCCCGGGCGTACTTCGTACTCACCATTGACAAAAAAGAACAATTTGCTTTTGATGATCGGTCCTCCAAACGTGGCACCGTAGGTTTTTGTCGATTCTTTGCTGCGCTCTCCAAAATCAACATCTCCAATCCGGTTACCCCGCATGTCCTGATTGGTAAAGTAGTGATAAGCTGAACCTTTGAAGGTATTGGTTCCTGATTTGGTGATGGCATTGATACCGCCCCCAATGAAATTCGTTTGTCGCACATCGAAAGGGGCAATCACCACCTGAACTTCCTCAATGGCATCCAACGAGATGGGATTACCACCACCGGGAAGCGTCGAACTCAATCCAAAGTTGTTGTTAAAATTGGCTCCATCAACGGTGAAGTTCGTTGAACGCCCATCGCCACCGGCAAAGCTCATACCATTGGCATAAGGCGAAATTCGGGCAATATCCGAAATGCTTCGGTTAATGGTGGGCATTGCGTTCATCTCCTCGTTCGAAATATTGGTTGTTGTTCCGGTTTTGGTCGTCCTAAAAGGCGACGCTTTTGCGCCCAGAACCACAACTTCCCCAACATCGACCGAACTCTCTGTGAGTTTTGCGTTTAGAAGCAAAGTCTCACCTAAAAACAGCCTGATATCCGTATAAGTTCCTTTATTATAACCGACAAAAGATATTTCTACCTGATACGGCCCCCCGGATCTCATCCCTTGTAAATCAAACCGACCTTCGTTGTTCGTAATCGTTCCATACTGGGTTCCTGACGGCTCATGTACAGCCAGAACTGTCGCTCCCGGCAGGCTTTCTCCTGATTCGGTCTTTACTGTCCCGGTCATTCCAGAGGTAGTAATCTGCGAAAGAACCGGAGAAGATGCCAGCAGTATGAAAAGAAATAGCAAAGTGTAATTTTTCAGTTTTGTCTTCATAGAAAAATAGATTAAGATTTATTACAAATAACACAAAAACATACTTGCCAATAATTAATAACTTGTAACTTTTCTGTTAAAAAATTACGATAAAAACCAGCAATGCGCACGGAACAAATTGAATTAAAAGATTGCCTCAAATTACAATTTTATTGATTTATAAAAACGCAATAATAATCACATGTTCATATCTTTCCGGCCTTTTGTAGATAAGTTTTTTGTCGCAATAAAACCTTGACAATCAGATATCCCCAAAAAATGATCGCTCATGGTGTATTGGTTCAATGACAGTCAGCGGAACTCCAGAATCAGAAACCGTAACCTTCATCTGGCTGCGCGGCACAAGGCAAGTCAGCACTGACTAAAATTTTCTATTTCTATTTGGATTTGAACGTTATTTTTAAGATTTTTGCACACCTACCAGTACCAACCGGTCAGGCTTACAAACTAAATTCTTAAAAATGAAAAGCTACTACTACTCAATGACACTACTTTTCCTTCTTCTCGTGGGATTTTCATGCACCAGTAAGTATGAAGATGTTCCGTTTGAAGAACCTAACCCTAAACCTTGGGAAGATCCGGAGATTGTTCAAGTCAATAAAGAAGCGCCACGAGCACATTACATTCCTTATGCAACAGCCGAACAAGCCATCGCCGATGAAAAATGGGAATCGCCCAAGCTGCTTTCTCTCAATGGAACCTGGCAATTTCACCTGTCGCAAAATCCTGGCGAACGGCCGTTTTGGTTTTTCAAGAACGATTACGACACGCGTGACTGGGATGAAATCAAAGTGCCTTCCAACTGGGAAGTTGAAGGATTTGACTACCCCATTTACACCAATGTGAAGTATCCGCATGCCAAAACTCCTCCCCTCATTCAGGACCATTACAACCCGGTTGGCTCCTACAAACGAACGTTTACGATTCCTTCGGATTGGAAAGAAAAAGACATTTATTTGCACTTCGGAGCGGCTAGCTCGGCCATGAACGTTTGGGTAAATGAAGAATTTGTCGGCTATAGTGAGGACAGCAAAACGCCCGCCGAATTCAATATTACTCCCCTGCTAAAAGGTGGAGAAAACACACTTGCCGTTGAAATTTTCCGGTGGAGCGATGCCAGCTACCTGGAAGACCAGGATTTTTGGCGACTCAGCGGGATGACCCGAGACGTGTTCCTGATGGCCCGGAACAAGCAAAATATACTCGATTTCAGGGTAACATCCGGACTCGATGAAAACTACAAGGACGGAACATTCGCCTTGGATGTGGAACTGGTTAATTCGTCCGATGCCGCACAACAGGTAACCTTGCAAGCCGAATTGTTTGACGGAACCACATCCGTTAAGTCGTTCGAAAAAACAGTAGAGCTGGCCAATCCCAGCGAAACGGTTTCGTTTGAAGAAACATTTCCAGACGTAAAAAAATGGTCCGCCGAACATCCAAATTTATACCTGCTACTACTCACTCTCAAAGATGAAGCGGGCAACACCATTGAAGTCCTCCGTCAGGATGTGGGATTCCGCACGGTTGAAATTAAAAACGCGCAATTGATGGTCAATGGAAAACCCATCTATGTCAAAGGGGTGAACCTGCACGAGCATCACGATGTGAACGGCCATGTGATGGATAAGAAAACCATGTTGAAAGACATTGAGATCATGAAAACCCACAACATCAACACAGTTCGTACCTCGCACTACCCACAACCCGAATTGTGGTACAAACTCTGTAACCAGTACGGGCTTTATCTGATTGACGAAGCCAACATCGAATCGCATGGCATGGGCTACGGAAAAGAATCGCTGGCCAAAGACCCGGTTTGGGGAAAAGCGCACCTGGATCGCACCAAAAACATGTTTGAGCGCGACAAAAACCAACCCTCCGTCATTATTTGGTCGCTGGGTAACGAAGCCGGAAACGGCGTCAACTTCATGGCCAATTACAAGTATCTGAAAGAACAGGACTCGACCCGCCCGGTTCAGTACGAACAAGCACACGGCGGCGAAAACACCGATATCAATTGTCCGATGTACGCCACAATCGAGCGCATGGAAAATTACGCCAAAACAAACCCGGATAAACCAATGATTCAATGCGAATACGCACATGCTATGGGAAACAGCGTGGGTAATTTGCAGGATTACTGGCGAGTGATTGAAAAATACGATGTTCTGCAAGGTGGCTGCATCTGGGACTGGGTTGACCAAGGACTGCTAACCACCAACGAGGAAGGTGAAGAATTTTGGGCTTACGGTGGTGATTTCGGCCCGGACACGGTTCCATCCGACGGCAACTTCTGTAACAACGGACTGGTTGATCCAGATCGCGGAATTAAACCTCATCTGTTGGAAGTAAAGAAAGTTTATCAAAACATCGGTTTCATACCTGTAAACCTAAAAAACGGTGTTGTGGAGATTGAAAATAAATATGCCTTCACCAACTTGTCTGATCTGGATATAAGCTGGAGCATTTCGGCAGATGGTCAGACAATTAAAGAAGAAAAACTTGTCAATTTTGAACTGACTCCTGGAGCCAGAATCCAAGTCAACTTGAATTATTCCGTCGACCCGGCACCTGGCACAGAGTATTTTCTCAACTTTTCGGCGAAAACAAAAACCGCTAACGGACTGGTTCCTGCCAATTACGAACTGGCCGCGGAACAAATGAAATTGCCTTTCGAAAATACACCGCTAAAAGCCAATGTTGCCGAGCTTCCGGCACTTGAAGCCAACGAAACCGATTCTGAAATCACCATTCAGGGCGAAGGATTTAGCTTGACTTTCAACAAAGAAGCTGGCGTATTGAGTAGTTTCCAAGCCGGTGATGCCGAACTGCT